>CAZYFS010000001.1:0-92689 GCA_964647465.1 uncultured Candidatus Saccharibacteria bacterium
TAGTTCTTGAAGTAAATTCATTGATAAGAATTAGAAAAATAAACTGTTTTTAATTTGAAGAAGAAGGAGCAAGGGGATCATCTTTTCCCACCGGTTCTTGAGGATAAGCAATCGAAGAAAATTGAGTTAAATCAGTGTTCTTCGCTGCCTGAAGAACTGTTTGATCAAAACTTACTGAAGGCAATGAAGTGGTAGTTAGTGATTCTTCAGAAAACGGACCAATAAAAGATTTTAAAATCAGAATAAAACCAAGAGCAATAATAATTACTCCTCCCCACAGAAAATATTGAGCCATTTTTTTGTTTTTTTCGAACATAATAATTTTAATTTAAAAAATATTTTGTTTTAATTTCTTAAAAAATTAGCTCCCAAAGATAAACGAAAAACATTCCGAGCATCTCCTCCGGTTTCTTTTTCTTGCTTCAAGTCAACACTTATTATCTCAAATAAACGAGACGAATCCTCTATTTGTTGAAGGAAACTAACAAAATTTTGAAAGGAACCATTTACTGTGGCTAAAAAGGTAATTTCTTTAATTTTACTCCCTGTTTTTTTATCCTCGTCTGAGAAAGGAGCTTCTTGAAAATCGATATCTTGTAAAATCATTCCCGTTTCACTTGATTTCTGCTGAATGAAACGAAACAAAGAAGGAACATCGGCCTGGAAAGGAAGAGACGAGCTAATTTTTGCCAGGGCGACCTCGTCTTGTTTTAATTTCTGTGATAAATTTATCATTTCTGAAAGATGAGTGCTCCGATTTTGCAATTCTGTTTCTTTTTGATCCAACTGAAGGCGAAGAGACATAAATTGTTCATAAGGAGGAAGAACAAGAAACTGTAGTAATCCTAGGGCGACAATTAAGATAACGAATATAGAAATAAGATAATTTTTCATTTTATGATTTTATTATTTAAAAAGGCTCGACAATAATTTTAGGGTAATTCCTAAATTAATTTCCCCTTTTTCGCCTATCGTCAAAGAAGTTATTTCTGCTTCCTGAATAAACCCGTTTTCACGCATTACCGATAATTGTTCGCCAACTACCTGAAAACTAGAGGCATATCCCTGAAGGTTCATCTGATATTTCTCTTGATCAAAATCAAAACTAGTAAAGACAATATCTGGATGAGCTAATTTTTTTAAAAGGGTAAAAGCCTCTGTTGGGTAACGACGTTCCGCTAAAGCTTGAGTAAAATAACTTGCTTGCGCTTGATAAATCAAAAGACTTTTTTCTATTTTTTGGTTCTCGGGAGTTTCTATGCTAATAATTTTTTGTTGGGTTTCTTTTATCTCGTCTCCAAGAGAAGAAATTCCTTTCTTTATTCCAAAATAACCCACCAAGGTAATAACCAAAATGATTGACGAAATCCACAGAAGAATATTAATCCAACCCGGGGCACGATTTGTAGAACGAGGAATAATTCCTGGCATAATAATAAATTTAGTTAATTCTTAATACCTCTTAATTATATTATAAGAGAAAAAGGAGCTAATTAAAAGTGCCTCAAAGCCGCTCCTAATGCTACTCCAAAAGACGGACCCATTTTTTCTAGCTCTGGTTTTAAAACACTAGGACAGTTAATCCCTCGGAAGGGTTGCCCTAGTTCCGTTTTAATCTTTGTTTGTGCGCCACAATAATCAATTAATCCCGGCATCTTTGCTCCTCCTCCTACCAAAATAATCTTTTCCATCTTTTTATTGTGATTAGATGAGGTCGATTCTAGAACCCCTTGAATGGCGTCTAGCAATTTGTTTGTTTCTATTTCAAGAATATCCTTCACTTCTTTTGTTTTTGAAAGCATTCCTTCTTTTTGTTTTAAAGATTCTGCTTTTTGATAAGTGATACTTAAGGAATTGGCTAATTTTTTAGTTATGTTTTCTCCGGCAACATCCAAGCTATGACTGGTTAAAAATTTTCCTGCTTCTCCGATGATAACTGTCGTGCTTTGCGCTCCTATATCAACCAAGCAAACTCTCTTATTTTCATTACGACTAAAAATACGAAAAAGAGAAAATGCTTCCGGTTCGAGAACAAAATCAGAGAGAGGAATTTGTTGAGCCAATTTATTATATTGAGAAGTAATTATTTTAGGGATAGCGACAATTAAAACAGCAAGAGGTTGGTTTTTCCCAGGAATCCCCCGAACAATACTCCAATCCAAAAGCATTTCTGCTAAAGGGGCTGGGATTACTTTAGCGGCCTCAAAACGGACAGCCTGCCCCAATTCTTCTTTACTCATGGATGGAAAATCAAGAACGGCAAAAAATGTTAGAAAATCAGGAAAAGTTAAAACTGTTTTTCCTGCTTCAATCCCTGATTTCTGAAAACTAAAATTAATAACTTGAGCTGTTTCTTTTTCTGCTAGAAGCAAAGATCCAGCTTTGAAAGCTCGGAAAGGTTTGCTGCCAATTTCTGCCGATTGGAGCTCAGCATAATTTTTTAAATTTACCCTCTTTCCAAACCGAGAAAGTTCGACTATCTTTATAGAAGAACCTCCTACGTCAATTCCAATTGTTGTTTTGAAAAATCCCATGTTTTATCAAGTTTATTTTAGAAGAATAAAACAATTATTGCAAATACTTTACGAGAAATTTCTTGATATTGTTTATCCTCAATTTTGTTTGGGTTGTGGACAAGAAGGTTCGCGTCTATGCCCTGATTGTCTCGCGTTAATAGAAGTCACTGAGAAAAGATTTTGTCCTTTTTGTTCTTCTGTCAATCCTTTTAACGGCCGGTGCTCTCTGCACCAGAATAGAGCTCTTGACGGTCTAGATTTTGCTGTCGGTGAAAAAAACTTTCTTCTAGAAGAGGCTTTAGTAAAATTTAAATCTCCTCCTTATTGTCAGAACCTTGCTATTCCTCTTGCTTCTTTGATTGTAGCACACCTTCGACTAGGCAACTATCAAAAAAAGCTCTTTCAACCATCTCCTGTTCTTGTCCCTATTCCTTTGCATCGTAAACGAGAACGAGAACGAGGATTTAACCAATCGCTTCTTTTGGCAAGACAACTTGCCCAGGAGTTTTCTCTTTCTATCTGCTATCGCTGCCTCCAACGACAAAAAAATACTCTTTCGCAAGAGGGCTTGAGCCCAAAAGAACGCCAAGAAAATTTAGAAGAAGCCTTTTTCTGTCCTTTCCCTGAATTAATAAAAGGGCAAAAAATAATTTTGGTTGATGACGTCTTTGCTAGTGGAGCAACAATGGAAAAAGCCGCCCAAGTTTTAAAAAACAAGGGGGCTGCTTTCGTTTGGGGGATAACGATTGCTCGTCGTGATTTTTCCGCTTGGTAATTTGGACAACAAAAATAATTCTAGCTTATTTTTCACTCCACTACACATAGCAAAAGAATAAATTCTCTAAAGATTCTAATTGATGACATTTCTCAAGGGAAATTTACTCTTTTCTTTTTTGAAGAAAATCTCAATTGATTGTTCTTATGAGCTTATAAGGACTTTCCAAATTTCTACCATAGCCAAAGTATCCATTTTGCAATATTCGATAAGATCACAGAATACTTTATCTTTATTAATATTCTTATTTCGAAGAACCGAATTCATCCAAAGTCGTTGGGCAGAAGATCCTTCTTGAACATCTAATTCTTTGTAGCTTAAACTCGGAACAATTACGGGCAAAACATGCTTAATAGATGCACTACCAAGGAAATCTTTATCTACAAATAATCCACTTGCAAACGGCTCCATCAAGTCTATTATCCTGCGATTTACATCTTCTAAGAAGTTACTAAATTCTGGGAACATTTGTGCCATCTCTTTGTTGCGTCCCATTTCAAAGGATTTATACCAAACAAGGATAGTCCCAGTTGGGCCAATATCCTTGCTAAGCTTATCTAGTAAATCCGGCACTGGATGATTATCATTTTTATGTAAATATTCGCTGTGCTTAGGCTCATCTCCTTTTTTATTAATGACATGCAAGGAATATTGGAATGGTATCTGTTGGTACGATTTAGTACTATTATAAAGGGGAATAACGCTCATCGCCGTCTCATAATCGAGGAAATAAAGGGGATAGGTTAGGGTTTTAATAAAATCTTTGATTTTTTCTTTATTGATTATGCGTTTATTGTTCTTAGTCGCAGTGACTTGCGCTGATTGCTTTAGTGTTAATTTAAAATCTTCAGGTATGTTTTCAATAAGTGATATCCCTAGATCTTCCAGACATCCTATGAGTTTTGTGCTGGGAGCTATAAGGTTATATATGCTATATGGTTCAATTTTATTGCCCAAGGCTTTATATATCTTTAACCACTCTCTAAATGCTCCAAGCTTAGCATAACGTGGAGACGGATTAGGCAACTTAGATAGATTGATAACCTTAAGAGCAAGTTGAATGTTGTTTTTTGTTTCCTCTATTATCTTGCGTACTTTATTTGTAACATCTGTTGCAATTGATAATTTAGCAAAATTAACTTCTCCTTCTCTCACATATTCATTGTTGACATGTATAATTGCAATTTTGCGTATTTTAAAACCAGCCGACTCAAGAACAACGACTTGAAAAGCTAGGTCAGGATAGTGTTCCGGCTTAACCTTGGTGCTGGATTTAATTTCATAGAGATCGACCACGTTCTTCTCAATTTGATCTACAACATCGCATATACAAGTAATCTTATCTGCTTCGAACCTTCCCTGAAAAATAGTTTTCGCCCCATTATCCAGAGCTTCCTTAGTTCTTCCTGGAAGGGATAAATATTCATCGTAATTATTAAATCCAAGAGTTATTCCCTTCGGGAATCTTTTTTCGGCATATTGCTCGAACTCATACCCAGCATCAAATATCGCCTGCAAGTTAGCATCTGGGGCCGGGAGCTTCCCTTTGTCATGTTTCTTCAACCACAGCCAAGCTGGGTGCCTAAGAAACATCATATATTCTGATTTAGAAAGTTGCATAACGTGGGTTTTTATTTAAAAGATCTCTTTTTTAGAATTTAAATTTTTAAAAATGCGGAGGGGGTGGGATTCGAACCCACGAGTCCCGAAGGACAGCGGTTTTCAAGACCGCCCGATTAAGCCGCTTTCGTACCCCTCCAGTTAAGATTTCTTCTTAGTTGAAAACAGAATAAAACTGGAAATTGAATTATAATTGAACTCCACATTTTCAAGAAAGCCCAACTCCCCTCCCAGAATCCTTTCTTTTGTGTTTTTCTTATATGCTCGAGTCCGTAAAGAATAAAATTTTTATTCTTTAGACGAGCCCATTTAGCTGTCCAATGAATGGCGCTTTCTACTAAATAATTTTTCTTAAAACGAAGAGGAACTAAATCCCACAAGCTCCTTTCTATAACTCTCAGGCCACTGAAGGGAGCTTCTAGCCAGTGATTAACCTTATTTAAAAATTGACCTCTTTCGAGAGTTCCTGTTGTCATTTGACAATAACGATCTAAAATTGGACGAAGAACCAGATGAATATGCTCTGGAGAAAGATTGATTAAGTCGGCGTCTATAAAAACAATAATTTCCGCTTGACTATGATTAACCCCTTTCTGCATTGCCTGTCCTTTCCCTTGATTTTGAGGAAGAGAAATCACTTCTGCCCCGGCTTGGCGAGCTATTTTAGCTGTTCGATCAACAGAGCCGTCGTCAACAACAATAATTTGGCCGATAAGTTCAACCTGTTTTACTGCTTTAACGACTTGATTAATCGTTTTCTCTTCATTAAAGGCAGGGATAATTGCCGCTATTTTAGGATAGTTTTGAAACATAAAAATGAGCGGAGAGGGTGGGATTCGAACCCACGCGAGAAAAATCTCAACACATTAGCAGTGTGTCGCTTTAGACCGCTCAGCCACCTCTCCTTCGTTACTTTCGTTGTTCTATGATATCTTTATTTCAATATCTTTTCAACAAGAAGATTTTAAAAAGAGGACAGAATTCCTCTTTTTGATTAAATAGTATTTTTCTCTAAATTTTAAAGCCTACTTAAGGCTTTTTCTTTAGTTTTTCTTTTGACTTGAAATTGCAAACAATTGACCTTTTGATCAACGCTGATTTTATCTCCGTATCCCACCTCTCCAGTAATTATTTTAAGAGAAAGAGGATCAAGAATTAGTTGTTGAATTTTTCTCCTTAAAGGACGAGCACCTAAATCGGGGTCAAATCCTCTTTGGGCAAGAAAACTTCCTGCCTTCTTAGAAAATTGTATTTCCAACCCCTTCGTCTCTTTTAAGCGCTGGGCCACTTTGTTTAATTCCAAACTGACAATTTTTTCAATTTCTTTCGGTCCTAATCGATGAAAAATAATACTCTCGTCAATCCGATTAAGAAATTCCGGTCGGAATTCTTTCTTTAATCCCTTTTCTATTTCTTGTTCCATTCTTTCCCGATGCGCCTTCTCTTTCCCCTCAGTAACAAAACCCAAGGAACTCCCTTGATTTATAACATCCGAGCCGATATTAGAAGTCATGATGATAATCGTGTTCTTAAAAGAAACCAAATGTCCTTGTGAGTCAGTTAAATGACCATCTTCAAATACTTGTAAAAGTAAGTTGAAAAAATCAGGATGAGCCTTTTCGATTTCATCTAAGAGAATAATACTATAAGGCTTTCGCCGAACTTGTTCAGTTAATTGACCTCCTTCCTCGTGCCCAACATATCCAGGAGGTGAACCAATCGCTTTAGCGCTACTATGTTTTTCCATGTATTCCGACATATCTAAACGAATCATCGCTTCTTCATTGTTAAACATGAAGTTAGCCAGAGAACGAGCAAGTTCTGTTTTTCCAACTCCCGTTGGTCCGAGGAATAGAAAAACACCGGCTGGCCGATTTTGATCAGCAATTCCTGCTCGACTTCGACGAATTGCTCTAGCGATTGCCGAAACGGCTTGCTTTTGGCCAACAACTCTTTGACTAAGGATTTTTTCCATATTCTTAAGCTTCTTTGCTTCTGCATCGATTAAACGAGTAACGGGAATTCCCGTCCATCGAGAAATTATCCCAGCCACTTTTTCTTCCGTCACTTCTTCTTCTAATAAAGAATTTTTCTTTTGAAAGCGAACTAGTTTTTTTTCTGCTTGATTAAGTACTTTTTTTAATTCAGGGATTTCTCCATATTTAATTTCCGCAACTCCTTGCAAGTCAGCTTCTCTTTGTTTAATTTCAGCCTGCAACGAGAATTGATCAATCTCATTTCGTAAACGCTTTACTTTCTCAATAAGTTCTTTCTCTATCTCCCACTGTCCTTGAATTTGTTTGGCTTTTTCTTCAAGATCAGCTATTTCTCTTTTAATTCCTCTCAATTTCTGCTTTGATTTTTGATCTTTCTCCTTTTTTAAAGATTGAGCAGCAATTTCTAATCGAGTAATATTATCACGATGCTTATTAAGTTCTTCTGGTTCTGATTCAATTTCCAGACGAAGAGCAGAGCCAGCTTCATCAATAAGATCAATGGCTTTATCGGGAAGATTACGATCGGGGATATAACGATTACTTAGAGTAGTTGCCGCTCTTAAGGCTGCATCTTGAATCCGAACTCCATGATGCAGTTCATATTTTTCCTTAATTCCTCGGAGAATAGTAATTGTATCTTCAATTGTTGGTTCTTTAACTTGAATTACTTGGAACCTTCTTTCTAGAGCTCGATCTTTCTCAATGTATTTTCGGTATTCTTCAGTCGTTGTTGCTCCAATCACGCTTAATTCTCCCCGAGACAGAGCTGGTTTCAATAGATTAGAAGCATCCATTGCTCCTTCAGCTGCTCCTGCCCCAACGATAGTGTGTAATTCGTCGACGAAAAGAATATATTGGCCCTTCGCCTCTTTGATTTCTTTCATTAAGGCTTTTATGCGTTGCTCAAATTCTCCTCTGTATTTTGTCCCTGCGATTAAAGCCCCTAAATCTAAAGCAATAATTTTCTTGTGGCGAAGAGATTCTGGAACATTATTTTTAATAATCTTTTGGGCTAACCCTTCGACGATAGCTGTTTTCCCAACTCCGGCCGAACCAATTAGAACAGGATTGCTCTTTGTCCGCCGAGAAAGAATTTGCATTACTCTCCTAATCTCCTCTTCTCTTCCAATAACCGGATCCAATTTCCCTTCCTTGGCTAATTTTGTTAAATCGCGCGTATATTTACCTACTGTTTGATATTTATCTTCAGGATGAGGATCAAGAACTCGATTACTCCCTCTTGCTTTTGCTAAGGTCTCAAGAAAAACATCTTTTGTTAATCCCTGTTCAATTAAAATATTTTTTGCCCGACTTTCAACAACCAGCAGGGCTAAAAATAAGTGTTCGGTAGAGATAAACTGATCTTTCATTTCCACTGCTTCCTTTTTGGCTTGAGTCAAAACCTGAGCTAAATCTTGAGTAAGATAAAATTGTCCTAGATTGGGAACTTCTCTACTTGCTTTTGGCAATTCAGCTATCGATTCTTTGGTCTTTTTGATAATAATCGGGGAGGCGACATCTATATCCTTCAAGCAAATAACAACTATGCTATCTGCTTGTTGGACCAAAGACGCTAAAAGATGAAGAGCATCAATTTGTTCTTGCTCATTTTCTTCGGCTATCGAGCGTGCTTTGATAATGGCCTGTTGGGAATTATAGGTAAACTCGCCACCATTCCCGAAATTATCACTGTATTTCATAATAATTTTACTTTAACACTAAAATACAAGAAATCAAGCATCCCTTTTTTCTCCCAAAATTCCTTCTTTATTCGTTTCTTCTCCTTGGCGTAGAATTCTTAAGATAATCACATCTCCTGCTTCACTGTCCTGAATAATTTCATAAAGAGGATTGTTTTTATCTATCTTTTGCCCATTGGCTTCAAGAATAATATCATTTTCTTTGAGCCCCATTTCTACTGCGGTTGTTTCTTCCAAAATGGCTGACCCTTGATCGTTCCCTCTAATTAAGGCCCCATAGCTAACTGGGAGATTTTCTTCTTCTTGGATCGAAGATGTGATAGAAATATATCGAATTCCCAAAAAAGGATAAACTATTTCTCCTTTTTCCTCTAGTTTTTTTATATCTCGTTGGGCTCGATTAATAGGAATTGCGAAGCCAATGTTTTCTGCTCTTTCGGCCATCGCCACGTTAATACCAATTACTTCTCCACTCAAATTAAGTAATGGCCCCCCTGAATTCCCGCGATTAATCGCTGTATCAGTTTGGATTAAATCATTTAAAATTTCGCTAACTCCTCCACCAGAAGCACTAACCGTTCGAGAAAGTCCGGAAATTACTCCAACCGAAACTGTGTTTTCAAATTCTCCTAAAGCATTCCCGATGGCTACCACTGTTTGCCCAGAAGCTAGATCTGAAGAATCTCCTAGTAAAATTACTGGGAGATTATTGTCTTCTTGAATCTGCAGAAAGGCCAAATCTTGAAAAGGATCGCGAGCTAATACTTTTGCTGAGTAAACTTCTCCTTCTCTATCGACAATACTATACTCTACTTCCTCTCTAGATGTTAAATGCTTATTAGTTAATACCAACCCTTTTGAAGAAACAATAAAACCTGTTCCTTCATGTAGTAATTCGCCTTTCTCTTCTTCGGAAAAATCATTAACCATAATACTCACAACAGAAGCCGAGGCACTCTTAACCAAGCTAACTATTTTTTCTTCCCGGCCTTCTTGAGACTCCGACCAATCTAATAATTTCGTTGTTTGTTCGGTAATCTGATCTTTTAAATCAATAATTTCTTTCCTTGTTTCTCCTATTCCGGCCGTATCCAAAGAAGAAATAGATTGTTCTGATAAAAACAAAATCTTCTCGTGAAGGTCGACAATCTGTTTTTCTTGTTCTCCCTCTTGAAGAATTAACTCGTCGAATTGTTTTTCTAATTGAGAATAATGATCATTAAGAGAAAGAACTTGGGTAATAAGAAAAGCTATTAGAAAAACAACCAACATGCGGTTGATAATTCTAATAAATTGATCGGATAGAAAAAAGTTAAAAGTCATTAATCTGAGCGAACAATTTTCCCGTCAGAGAGGAATATCTACTAAAGTACTTATTCGCCATAATTAACATTATCTAAATAAAAGGTCAAATTGTTGGTTTGCTGATAAGGAGCAAAAACAATTTTATCATAACGATTGCGTTTTTTCTGTTCTGTGGAAAGAGAAGCTAAATCAAAGTCATATCTTTGAAAAGAATCGGCTTTTTCTGCTACCGGAATCATTTCAAAATCGAGGATACGCACAATTTGAGCCGGATCAGTATCAAGGCCAACATAAAGAAAATTACCGTCTCTCAAAAGAGCCTCTGCATTATTCTCGTCGCGAGGAAGGGTTTTCGTTGTTGTTGACCAATCAACTTTCGAAACCCGCATTACTTTAGCTGGTTCGGTATCCAACCCAAGATAAATAAATTCTTCGTTTTGCGCAAGACTATGACAATTATTTTCTCCCGGCTCAAAGACTTTCTCCATCGTTGTTTTAAAATCATCTTTAGCCAATCTCACTAACTGAGCTGGTTCAGTGTCTAAGCCAATATAAATATAATCTTCGTCCTGGATTAAAATGTAAAGATTGTTTTGTCCAGTATCAAGCAGTTTTGTTTCTGATGCAGCAAACTCTTCTTTTTCTAATCGAATAACTTGGGCTGGCATAGTATCAAGCCCCAAATAAATATATTGACTGTCCTGCAATATTGATCTCACTCTTTCTCCCCCAGCTGGGAGAATAGCTGTTCTCGATGAATCAAAATCTATTTTTGCTATCCGAGTAATTTTTGCTGGGTACATATCAAGCGCTACATAGACGTAATCAGCGTCCGAGGTTAAAGAAACTGCTCTATTCTCATAGATGGCCAAAGTTTTGATTTCCACCTGAAAACTTTCTTTACTGATCCGAGCAATTTTAGCTGGACGAGTATATAGAGCCGCATAAATATAATCTTCATCAATAGTAATATCTTGAATGTTGTCACAGTTGGAAGGAAGTGTTTTTGAAACCATTTGGGAAAAATCTGTCTTAAGAACCTTTACAATCGTTCCTGGAGAAGTTGCCAACCCTAGGTAAATATAATCCCTATCTTCTGCCATTGCTTTAAGTCCCTTCGCTGAACCTACTAACGTTTTCACTTCATAGTCTCTCGTATAAAAATTAGTATCATCAAAATTCGATTTTAATAGATGAACTATTTTTGCGGGAGAAGTATCTAAAGCAATATAGAGAGCGTTCTCATCTTGAGTTAAGGCATAAGCACGATCTTCTCCTGCTTGTAATATCTTTCCCTGAATAGCGAAATTAGCCTTGGTAATTCGAATAATTCGAGCTGGCTCAGTCGCTAAAGCAAGATAAATATAATTTTCGTCTTCAACAATTCCACGAGCTTCATCATAACCTCGACTAAAAGGTTTCGAGACAGTAGTTGAAAAGTCTTCTTTCGAAATACGAACCATTTTTGCCGGTGTCGTCGCTAAAGCAAGATAAAGATAAGATGCATCTTGAGTTAAGCTATAAATATTTTCTTGATCAAGAGCTAAATTTTTGTTCAAAGTAGAAAAATCTAATTTGTTGATACGGACAACTCTACCTGGGGCTGTTTCTAGAGCTGCATATAAATATGTATCATCGTTAACCAAAGCACGAACACTTACATCTTCTTCTGATAAAGTGATCACTTTGTCTACTCGAAAACCGTCTTTATCTAAACGAACGATTTTTCCGGGAGTAGTTCCAAGCCCTGCATAAACATATTTATCATCTTGAGTAAGAGAATAAACAGTATTCTGACCAATCGGTAAAATTTGAGTTCGAGTAGTAACAAAATCATTTTTCGCTAGACGAACAATTCTCCCTGGCTGAGTTCCAAGACCAAGATAAAGATAATCGTAATCCTGCGCCAAAGAGTAAATATGGCCTTCTCCGGAAGCAAGAGTTTTTGTTAATGCTGTTGAAAAATCAATCTTTGATATCCGGACAATTTTAGCTGGAGAAATGTCAAGCCCAATATAGATATACTGCTCGTCTTCGATTATAACTCTCCCTTTGTTCTCTCCGGCTGACAAGGCTTGGGATTTTTCTAAAAAAGCCATTAATTTCTTTCCCGACTCACTCTGTCTTAAGTCAAAACTAAGATGATTAGCCGCTGATAAATCAAGAGAGCCAAACTGATCATAAACACTTTCTCTGTAGCCTTCTTCTTTCACTTGGATCTTATTAGAACCGTCTCCGCTCGTTTTTATATCCTCAGAAATAGAAACTGCCAGCTGGGCGGGATTAGAACTAACAAGAGGAAAATCGCCATTAAAAATAACGTAAGCTGATGGACGACTACCCAGCCAAGCAATATCTCCACCCTGTGACGAATGCCTCTCAAGGAAACCTTGCCCAACTTCCTTTTTAACCAAAAGACGATATTCTTCCCCTGCTTCTTTTGTTTTATAAAAATAACAATAAGTCTCTTCTGCTCCTCCATCTTGATAGACCTGTGGATAAAGAGGGTCAACGGGAAGAAAAGCATTCAAGTACCCATAAAGCTGATCCTGTAAGTCCCTATCTTCTTCCATTCTCGCCCCACTATCTTTTTTTGGATAGTGACCATAATCAATCCTATAACGTTCAAGAGCCCCTGCCATAACCTGCAAATCTCCCTCCCTTTGAGCGTCTCTTCCGTCGGCATGATAACGTGAAACAGTTAAAATAATTGCTGAAACAATAAGAATAATAATTATTGATCCGGCGATAATTTCGACTGGAGTAATATTAAATTTAAGTTTTTTGAAATTAAACATAAAAATAAGTAATAAATTCAAATAAAGTTTATCACATCGTGTCTTTTTTGAAAGAAATTTTGTTTCTCTCCAAGAAAATAGACGCCTATTCCCAAAAACAAATAAAGCAAAAGGACTTCCCAGCCGGAGATATTTATTCTTGCCGTCGCCCAAGGCAAGCCAGAGAAATAATTAACCAAACCAACTAAATAATTTAATAACGGGCCTAACAACCAGCTGATTAATTGTCCTAGTCTTTCCCAGATCAAAGCAAAGCTAAGAAAACAAAATCCCATCATTAAAAGTAACGGGAGGAAGGGAATTACAAGAAGATTAACCAATAAGCCAACAAGCGAAGCTTGATGAAAATAATAAATTGTCAACGGTAAGGTAAAAAGCTGAGCTGAAAAAGTAAGCCCGATTATTTCTCCCAAGGGATTGTTAAAAAAATGGGGCCATCGTAATTTTAAAATTGGCCTCAGCCAAATAATTCCAAGCGTAGCAAGAAATGATAATTGAAAACCGATATCAAGCCTTAATAACAAAGGATTAAAAAGCAAAAGGAGAACCGCGACAAAAATTAGTCCTCGGGCAGAAATTAACGGTCGCCCGATTTTTTGTCCAAACAAAAGAAGAAAACTCATTAAACCCGCTCTAATAATTGAAGGACGACCACCAACAAGAAAAATAAATAAAAGAAGAACCCCACTGACAAAATAAAAAATATGAGTTCTTTTCAGCCGAAAAACTCTACTCATCACCACCAATATTTGAGAGAGAATAATAAGGTGCATTCCCGAAATAGCAAGAATATGACTAATTCCAACTCGCGATAGCTTTTCTTGAAAACGAGAAGATAATTGATCGCGATTTCCTAAAATCATCGCTTCTAAAATAGCTGACTGAGGTGGCGAAAAGCTATTTCCAATCTTTAACGATAATTTATCTTTTAGGGCTAGATTCCAAGCAATCAGTTTATTTCCCTTCTCTGAATCAAGAAATTCAATTTGAGGAAAGTACATTAAAACATAAATCCCTTCTTTGGCTAAAAAACCACGGTAATTAAAGTCGGGGAAAACCGAAGGATATTCTAATGTTCCTTTAAAACTAAGCCTGTCTCCGTATTCATGCTTTGGGTAATTATCAGCAACGAGCAAGACTTTCCCTTCAATCTTTTTCTTTTTCTTCCCTTGATCATGCTCTATCTCCTTCATTATAAACGTTGTTGATGGACCTTCCGCTTCCCTTACCTGTCCCACCATGCCCGTTAAAGTCACTTCTTTATTAACCAGAGATCGAAGTTCCAGTTTTTCTATTCTTGTTTCGGTTTTCTGAATCCAAAAAATCCCACCAACCATTTCCAGAAAAATTAAAAAGATAAAAACTTTTTTAGGAAAAATACTCTTTGGAAAAAAGACGAATCCTCCTCCGAGGACCAAAAGGGCAAATAGAAGAAACGAAGGAAAATAAATAAAAGAGCCAAAAAAAATTCCGCCCAAGAAAAATAAGGCGAAAATTAAAATAGAATTAGCAAGGGACATCGAAGAAAAAATTTATGTTCAAAAAGATGATTATATCTAAGAAAGAATCTTCTGAGGAACTTTCGTGGCAATTACTGTTATTCTTATTTGTCCAGATTTCAAACTCCTGTCTATCGACGTTCCGAATACCAACTCTGCTTCTTGACGAAGATGTGTCGAGATTAATTGCGAAGCCATCTTTAATTCTCCTAAACTCAAATCACCTCCACTAGCAACATTCATTAACGCTCCTCCTGCTCCAGAAAAGGAAAAATCTAGAAGAGGGGAACGGATTGCCTCTGCTATAGCTCTTTCAATTCTTTTCTTTCCTGTCGCCATTCCCATTCCGAATAAAGCCTGTCCTGCATTTTCCATAACTGCTCGCAGGCTAGCAAAATCAATATTGACCGCTCCCGAGGAAACTATTAAATCGGAGATTCCCTGAATAGCATTTTTTAATATCTGATCACAAGCCAAAAAAGCCTCATGAACAGAAGCTTTCTTGTCCATTATTTTTAACAGCCGATCATTGGGAATAACTAAAAGAGTATCTACTTTTGATTTTATCCGCTCTAAGGCATGAGTAGCTATTCTCTTTCGTTGAGCTCCTTCAAAAGAAAAGGGGAGAGTTACTACGCCAATTGTCAAAGCTCCTTCCTCTTTGGCAATTCTTGCAACAACTGGAGCTGCTCCCGAACCAGTGTTGTGAACCAAAAATCCATTAGCTATAAAATTATGGCTTCCTTCAACCGCAAGATCATAAACCTCCTCTTGTTTTGCTTCATCAATCGATTCAATTTTGTCAAAAGTAAAGTATTTTTGGAATTCCTCCTTTTCTTCTCCCTTAAAAATAAGATTACTTTTCAAAGAATCAAAAAGAGCTTGTTCGGAGAGAACAGAGTTGAGATTAGATATTTCTCCTCTAATTTCTTCCTTCTGAACAACGACCATATCTCCTTTTTGAAGGCTTTCTAACTCTGTCCAGGCTAAAAATAAAAAACCCTCTCTTTCTTTTTGAGGATTTAGTTTCAAAAAAGGATGATCTGTCGAAGCATTTATTGATCGAGTTCTTGTTTTTAATTCCTGAGTTAGTTTCTTTCCTACTTTCACCGTTTCTAAAACCTTCTTTCTGCTCATCCCATTTATCGAAAGAGAATAAACTTCTTCTCCAATCGTCAAAGAATCAATTTTCTTTAATTTATGATTTCCCATCGAAATCAGCGAATTCCCTCCCAGGCATCCGCCCCCCAAACCACAAGTAATAAAAACCATATCCGAGCCTCGAAGGGTTTCTCTAATAATAGAACTAGATTTTTCTGCCGCCATCTTCCCCACCGATGGACGCATCCCCGATCCTGTCCCTTGAGTTAGAGAATAACCAATTTGAATTTTTTGATCGGCACTCTTTTTTCGTAAATCTTGGACATCAGTGTTAATAGCAATAAGTTTCACTCCTTGAATTTGATATTTCTTCATTCGAGCAAGAGCATTGCTTCCTGACCCCCCGACCCCTACCACTTTAATCTTTGTTTCCATATAACAAGTTATAAATTGGGGACAAAAATTCGGAATATTTTTTGCAAAAAATCCTTAAACCTTCCTCTAGAAGGCTGAGAAGAACAATCAGTTAAAACCAACCCGGCAACCGTTGCTAATCCCGGATCATTTTTTGGTAAATCTGAAATTTGATCAGGCGTTCCAACTTTTGCCGTTAATTTAAAAATACTTTTGACTTGGTTAACCACCCCTTTTATTTCAGAACCACTTCCAGTTAAAACTATTCCCGCTGGAATATCAGCCCTCTTAACAACGAAATAAATTTCCTCTTGAGCTTCTTTTAAGATTTCGTCTAACCTTAAGCGAATAATTTTCGCTACTTGTTTCTTGATTTTCTCATCTTTTCCTTTTATTTTTTCTTTCTTCTCTCGACAAGTCCCCACATCTTTTTTGAGTTGCTCTGCTTCTTCTCCTTCTATTTGTTCACCAACGCTAATGTCGTCAGTAATACGAGAAGATCCTAGGGCAAAAATAGCTGCATGAACGAGGCATCCATTTTGAAAAACGCTTACTTTTGTTAAGCCAGCTCCAATATCAATCATGGCAACTCCCCTTTGTTTCTGATGTTCTGTTAAAACAGCTTGCGAGCAAGCAAGAGGGGTAGCAATAATCTCTTCTATTTCAACTCCAGCATTTTCCACCGCTTTTTTGAGTTTACTTAAATGAGGAGAAAAAACTGTTAATAATAAAACTCTTGCTTCTAGCTGCGTTCCCTTCATTTCGAGAGGCTCTTGAGTTCCTTCCTGTCCATCAATAATAAATTCCTTTGCTTGCACGCCAAGGATCTCGTTGTTAGCAGGAAGATTAACTGCTCGCGCAGCCTGTAACACTCTTTTAATGTCCTCTTCAGAAATTCTCTTATCTGCTCGAGAAACAGAAACTAACCCTCGCGAAGGAATTGCTCGAAAACGAGCACTTCCAATATTAAAATAAACACTGTCTATTCTTTCAGAACAAGATTTTTCAGCCTGAGCAATAGCCGTTTTGATGCTTACCGATAACTGATCGACATTGTGAATCCCATGCTTAGTAATCCCATCAGCTTGACTCCGACCGAAACCCAAGAATTTGATCTTTCCGTCTCCCAGGTGCTGACTAACCACTAAAACTCTAATCGAGCTTACTCCTACATCTAAGCCAACAATTAAACGAGAGTGACGATCCATAGACAATTAAATAAATTATATCTTTCCTAGTTTTTTCAGTTCTTCGTATTTTGCCCTAGATTCATTTTTGCGAAGAGCCGCTCTTTTTTTGATTAACTGACTTTCAGCTCGATGATGATGTCGATTTTTCATCACCATTCGCAAAAGCCCACTTCTCTTGATGCTTTTCGAAAAACGATTAACCAAAAACGAAGATGTTTCATCGGCTCGACGAATAATTTTTAAAGCCATAATAAATATTTTGTTAAACTAATTTTGTTTATAAGGTAAAGACAAAGAATTATAGTCTTTTTTTGATAACTGAGGTTATTTTATCTCGATCCACTGACGTCTGATAACCTGTTTTCATCGTTTTCAGAGTAACTGTTCGATTAATTGCCTCTTTCCGACCAATAATTATTGCATACTTAACTCCTAAGCTATCTGCTCTTTTTAATTGAGCTTTAAGGGAATCGCGTCCTAACAATTCAGCAACTTTTACTCCCTTTTCTCGAAATTCTTCAATTAATTTCAAGGCTTCTTTCTTGGCTCTTTCTCCTAGTTGAGCTAAAAAAACCAATGGTTTTTCGGGATAAACTGGCTTAACTTTTGCCCGCTTCATTGCTTCAATAATACGCTCTACTCCTGCCGCTCCACCAACTGCTGGCATGTCATTTCCACCAATTGAACGAGCTAATCTATCGTATCGACCGCCACCAACTAAAGTTTGGCGAAGTTCTTTGTCTTTCCCTTGATCTTCATCGTCCTGCTTTTTGTTCTGAACAGTGGCTATTTCAAAAACAGTTCGAGTATAATAATCTAACCCCCTCACTAAATAAGGGTTAAGATCATAAGGAATTTCCAATTCTTCTAATAGCTCTAAAACTTCTTTAAAGTGATTATTACACTCATTAGAAAGATAATCAATGATTTGAGGAGCTCCCGCAACAATTTTCTGACAAGACAATTGCTTGCAGTCTAAAACCCGCAAAGGATTAATCCTTATCCTTCGTTGGCAATCGGGACACAACTGAGAAAAATGACGCTTAAGATATTTTACTAAAGCTAATTGATAGACAGCCCTTTCTTCTGGATAACCAATACTGTTAATCTCAACTACTAAATCTTTTAAGTGAAGTCCTTCAAGAAGATTAAAAAATAATTGAATAATTTGGGCATCAATCACCGCCGCCCCATCATTTAAAACCTCAAACCCAAATTGATGAAATTGTCTATAACGACCAGCTTGCGGATTTTCATGACGGAAAAAGGGCCCCATATACCACAATTTCACTGGTTGACGCCATGCCCTCATTCCTTCTTGAAAATAAGCACGAATTACCGAAGGCGTTCCCTCTGGTCGAAGAGCAAGTTTTTCATTCCCTTTAGTGCGAAAAGAGTACATTTGTTTTTCAACAATGTCTGTGTAGAGACCCGTCCCTTTCTTAAATAAATCAATGTTTTCTAAAATAGGAAAATCTATTTTTTGAAAATTATAATTTCTAGCCTCTCTGCGACAAGCATTTTCTATTCGATAAAAAGAATTCCCTTCTTTGGGAAGAATGTCTCTCATTCCTTTCGGTGTTCGAAAAATTTCCTTACTAGGATTTATTTCTTCATCCATAATTAGTTGTTATAAACAGGCAATGTGGCAAAAGAGAAGTCAGCTAAGGGGAAAGCCTTAAAAAGAACACAACCTATAATGTCTTTTCTTGGGAGATTTCCCCAATTCCGAGAATCAAAGGAAAATCTTCGATTATCCCCCATGACAAAATACTCATCTAGCCCAATTTCTTTTTCGAAATCTTGTTCGATGTCTGTTTGAGGAAGATAACTAGTTTCATCTAAAAACGTTGATTCTCCCTCGGGGTTAATGATGAAAATGTTTCCTTCTTTAACCTGGATTGTTTCTCCTGGCAACCCAATGATTCTTTTGATAAAACGCTTCGAGTGATCTTGAGGATAATAAAAAACCACCACCTCGCCTCTCTGAGGATCACGTAGGCGATAAGAAATTTCATTAACGATCAAATAATCATTATCATGAAAATTGGGACGCATTGAAGACCCTTCTACTAAAAAGGGTTGGAATAAAAAATAACGGATTGGAATAACAATAACCAAGGCAACAACTACTATCTTTATCGCCTCAAAAAGAAAGGTCAGGAAGTTTTTCATGTCTTCATTGTAATAAAAATTTTGCTCTTTGGCAAGAAATGCTACAATGTCGTTGCCAACTATTGTTTATGACTACTATTTTAATTATCGGATTAGGAAATCCTGGAAGAGAATTTTCTCGAACTCGACATAATCTCGGTTTTCAGGTCCTCGATTGTTTCCAGAAAAGGAAAAACTTTCGAGGATTCGAATTAAAGAAAAGGGTTCATTCTTTGATTTCCGAAAATTTTCTTTTAGAGAAAAAAATTATCTTGGCCAAACCGCAGACTTTTATGAATAATTCTGGTCGAGCCGTAAAATTACTTTTACGAAAGTTCCAGCCTGATCAAATTTGGATTATTCAAGACGATCTAGATCTTCCTCTTGGAAAAATAAAGATATCTTCTAATAGAGGAGCGGGCGGACACCATGGGATAGAATCAATCATTGAGGAAATAAAAACGAACAATTTCTCTCGCTTTCGCCTTGGAATTAAAACCAAGCATTCTTCTTCGTCAAAAATCTTTGTTATTCAAAAATTTAAGTTACGAGAAAAGCTGGCTGTCCCTAAAATGATTCAAGAAGCAACGCTGGCTATTGATTTGGCCATTACCGAAAATTTAACTACGGCCATACAGAAATATAATCAAAAAAATTCTTCTTGAAGCTGACGACAAACCTATAGAATCACTAACGAGATAACTCGAGCAACTCTACGAATTAAGGATACTCTGAATTAAAAGGAGGGATAAATCCATTTCTCCGCTTATCGTCAGCTTTAAGAAGAAAGTAGATGTAGTATAACGAGAAATCCTACTTTGTCAATTTAGCCTCTTTGAACCTAAATCAACACCCAAACCATCATCAAAGAAAGCTTTCCGAAAAATTGAGAAATGAGATTAAGATTCTAATAGGATTTTTCGAAAGGCGAGAATCTAAAGTCAATTTTCTAATTAAAGTTTCCCTAATTCCTAAATTGGTGTAAGGTTAAAAATAAATAATCTTTATTTTATGAAGCTTATTGTCGTTGAATCACCAACAAAAGCAAAAACACTAAGTCGTTTTTTGGGTGATCAATATTCTCTTTTGTCCAGCAAAGGACATGTTCGTAATTTGCCGAAAAGCAAATTAGGAATTGATATTGAAAAACAGTTTGCCCCCCAATATATTATCCCCCTCAAGTCAAAAAAAATCGTTGGGGATCTTCGCAAGGAAGCAAAAAAAGCCGATGAAATTATTTTCGCTTCTGATGAGGATCGCGAAGGCGAAGCAATCGCTTGGCATCTTGCCGAGGTATTGGGTTTAAAACCAGATCAATATAAACGAATCGCTTTTCACGAAATTACTCCTACGGCAATTAAAGAGGCTCTGAAAAGCCCGCGAGCAATTAATATCGATCTAGTTAACGCTCAACAAGCTCGCCGTGTTCTTGATCGTTTAGTCGGTTATAAGCTTTCGCCGTTTTTATGGAAAAAGGTTATGGGGAAATTATCAGCTGGACGAGTTCAATCAGTCGCTGTTCATCTTATTGTTAAGCGCGAAGAGGAAATCCAAAAATTTGAATCACAAGAATTTTGGTCAATAACGGCTTTTCTTCAGAAAGAGAAAGGAGAAGAGATTATTGAAGCCAATCTACTCAAAAAAGAAGGCGAGGTCCTTTCTAAATTCAGCATTCCCAATAAAAAAGAATCTGACGAAATTATCGACTATCTTCAGAAACAAAATTATGAAGTAGTGGATAGTCAGACCAAAGAAACGAAAAAATACCCCTTACCACCTTTCACAACTAGCACTCTTCAGCAGACAGCCGGAAGAAAATTATATTTTTCTGCTAAATACACCATGAGTTTAGCTCAAAAATTATATGAAACAGGACTGATCTCTTATCATCGGACCGATTCTGTTATTTTATCGAAACAAGCTCTAGATCAATGCCAAAAATATATTAGCGAAAAACTTGGAAAAAAATATTGGCCAGGCAAACCAACTTTCTATAAAACAAAGAGCAAAAGAGCCCAGCAAGCCCATGAAGCAATTAGGCCTACCAATGCTCAAAAAATTCCTGAGGAATTGAAAACGAAATTAAAGGGTCCTTCTTTTCGACTTTATCAGTTGATTTGGCAAAGAGCTGTTGCGTCCCAGACAGCAGCCGCTGTTTTTAATAATTCAAGAATTGACATAAAAGCAGGAGATTACACCCTGAGAGCAACCGGCCAAAACATTAAATTTGATGGATTTCTAAAAATTTATCCAATTGTCTCCAAAGAAAAACACCTCCCTGAATTAAAATCCGGAGATAAATTACAATTAAAGGAAATTTCTCCCGAACAACATTTTACTCAACCTCCTGGTCGTTATTCAGAACCAAGCTTAGTAAAAGAACTAGAAAAACTAGGAGTGGGGCGTCCTTCAACTTATGCTCCAGTTATTTCTACTATCCAGCTCCGGAATTACGTTCAGAAGAAGGAAAACCGTCGCTTTTATCCGACTGAAATCGGAACAATCGTCGATCATCTTTTATCAGAACATTTCCCTAAAATCGTCAGCTCTATTCTTACTGCCGAAATGGAAGAAAATTTAGATCAAATCGCTCAAGGAAAAAAGAAATGGCCATCAGTAATTAAAGATTTTTATCAAGATTTTAATGACACTCTTGAGAAAAAATACAAAGAAGTTCAAAAAAAGGATTTAACTAAGAAAACCAATCGAAAGTGTCCAAAATGTGGAGCTCCTTTGATCCAAAGGATGGGACGATTCGGTGAATTCTACGCTTGTTCTAGTTTTCCGAAGTGTAAATATACTGAACCATTGGCCACTAAAAAAACTGGCGTTAAGTGTCCAAAATGTCAGAAAGGAGAATTAATTGAGAAGCGAACAAAAAAAGGAAAAATATTTTTTGCCTGCGATTGTTATCCCAAATGTGATTTCGCTCTCTGGGATAAACCGACTGGAGAAAAATGCCCTAAATGTGGTTCGCTCTTGGTTGAGGTTGGAAAAAATAAGACAAAGTGCAGTAACAAGGATTGCCAAGTCAAGAAAAGTGTGAAAAAATAAAAATGAGCCGAGGTGGTGAAATTGGTAAACACGATGGATTCAAAATCCATTGCTCGCAAGGGCTTGAGGGTTCAACTCCCTCCCTCGGCACTCAGAAATTCCTTCGCCAGAGAATCCTTTCTCTTTTGCAGAAAGCTTCAAGAAATAATTTCGACTCAGTTCTTTTTTATTAAAAAGACATGCGTGAAGATCGTAGTTTTTAAGCGATGATCATAATCGTAAAAAAATAACACTTATGTTTATTTGGGATAAACTAAAATTATTATATAAATATTATATTGCCGAATTTCCTGCGAAAGGCTTAGAAAAATGTACGGATTTTCCGATAAACTCAATAGACGTTGATATTGATAAATATTATAAAAACATTCTTTCGTATCGTGATTATTTCGAAATAAAAGAACTTAAAAAAATAAATTACGCTGGAAAAAATTATCCTATTTACGACATTCATCAAGAAAACAAAGGTTCTTCTAAGCGAATCTTGATAATAGCTGGAATCCATGGAAATGAAATTGCTGGACCCTTGGCTATTTTAAAATTACTAGAAGATATAATTAAAGAACCCACTGATTTATATAAGAAACGAGACATAAGAATTATAACAATTGCAAACCCCGTAGGATTTGCTCATCAATCTAGATACACATATTCGGGGAGAGATGTTAATAGAGATTTTAAAAGATTTAAAACCGAAGAAGCTCCTGTTTTAAGAAATGTATTACTAAAATATAAACCGGATTTATTACTATCTTTACACGAGGGTCCTCAAAAAGGATGTTTCTTTATTTTTAGAAATACTAGTGAAAATTTAGTTCATGACGTCCTTGAGAAATTAGAAAAAACCAATTTAACCTTAGCCACCTCTGGATACATGCACAATTCTCTAAAGCCAAGGGGTTCACAAAAAGAAGGGCTTTGGGTAAAACTATTCATCAAGATATTTGATATAAACACCTTAGAAACCTTTACGGAAGATCACTGCATCCCCGCTATAACAGTTGAAACACCATGGGCTGGCTGTGATATAAAAGAAAGAATTCGTGCGCACTTTGTTATAACGAAAGAAGTTATTAGGAGTTTAAGGTAAATTAGAAATAAAAAAACGTTCAATGACGAACGCTAAAAGACACTCTCTCGCACCTTGCTCATCTAAATTTTAATACATTAAATCTTCCTTGCGCTAAGCTTTCTCTCTATGCTTTTGCTAAGGGCGACTCTCGCGTCTTCTAATTAGCCACCCTAGTCTTCTGTGTAACCACCAGGGGAGAAACGTAACTTGCTTTTTGCTCTTCTCTAATTTCATAGTTCGTTTCTTGTGTGGTTGTTTATATTAATAATTATTTACAAATCAAGATCTATGCTGATGGGACAATGATCCGATCCTTCTATTGTGTTAAGAATAGAAGCTTTTTTTAATTTCCCTTTTAATTTTTGACTAATTAAAAAGTAATCAATTCGCCAACCAATATTTTTCTTTCTAGCCTCATAAAAATATGCCCAATAAGTATATTGATCACCTTCCGAGGTAAGTTGACGAAAGGTGTCTAAATATCCTTGTTCAAGGAACATCCCAAACCAATTTCTTTCCTCTTCAGTGAAACCAGCGTGATTTTGATTTTGCTTTGGTCGAGCGATATCTATTTCTTGATGAGCTACATTAAAATCTCCTCCGATAATTAACGGTTTCTTTTTTGATAAATTCCGGCAATATTCAGCAAAAAGCTGGTTAAAGGCTAATTTGAACTCCAGCCTTTCTAGCGATCTCTGGCTATTAGGAAAATAAGCATTAATTAAAAAATAATTAGGGAATTCTAAAGTCAATACCCTCCCTTCCTTATCAATCCTTTGATCGCCAATCCCCTTGATAATTTCCTTTGGTGATTGCCGACAATACGTGGCTACCCCACTATAACCTTTTTGAAAAGCTGGATTCCAAAAGCTACCATAGTGAGGAATGTTTTTTAATTCTTCATTAATGTCTTCTGCTCCAATTTTAATCTCTTGAAAAAGATACAAATCAGCCTGATTCTTTTCTATGAAATCGAACAATCCCTTTTTCTTTGCTGCTCTAATTCCGTTAACATTCCAAGAAACTATCTTCATTTCTGAATAATTTTAAACTTAATATCCTTCTTTGATTGCGCCTTTGCCGAATAACGAATGATTATTTTTTTTGCCTCTTCTATTTGAGCAATAAAGATTTTCTGTTTAGCCTTGAGATTATGTCCCAAGATTACTGGCCCGGGATAATTCTCCATCTCAATTAGAAAATCCCCCTTTCGCATTAAGGTTTTTATTTTTTTATCTTCTTTTTCATTCCTTCCGACTATTAACCATGCCCCCTCTTGGAAAAATTGCCTTCCATTTTTTAATAACTCTATGTCCTTCTCTACCAGAGAAAGTTTGAATGTAAGTAATTTTTTTAATTTTAAAGAAAATTCTGGGTCAGTTAGAATACATCCTCCCGCTGGATTAGGGTAATCTTTTAGCTTATGCTTTCCTGCCAACTTCATCTGTTCTTTTCGCGAACGACCAACGATTCCTTCTAACTTGTTCCGATCAACCCATTTTTCTTCTTCCGGAATTGTAATTTGTAATAATTTTGCCGAAAGTGGACGAAGAAGAAAACCTTGTAGGCCAGCTTCTTTCTCTACTAATTTCATGCTTGGCTTTGATTGAGTCATGGGTCGTTCCTTTAAAACTTCTCCCGTAACTACGAAATCAAAATCTTCCTCTGCCATAATTTTTCTAGCCTGTCGCAGCATCAGAATACGACAATCCAAACAAGGATTCATATTTTTGCCATAACCGTGTTTGGGTTTTTCCACTAAAGCAAGGTGCTCCTTGGCTACGTCAATGACTCTTAATTCTAGTTTCAATTCTTTGGCGGCTTTCTTTGCTTGCTTGGCATCAAAAAAATAACTGGTAAAAGTTAATCCCACGAGGTTTAGTTTTTGCTTTTGAAGCATTTTAACTACTAGCATCGAATCTAATCCTCCCGAGAATAAGATTAATGCTTTATTATTTTTCGTCATATATTTTCCCAAAATTATCCTTAATTAATGAATTCGGCGGAATAGTTTCTCCGCTTGCTATTAATGTTCCTGGCATAATTGAACTATTGATTCCTATTTTAACTTCGTCTCCTAAAACAGTTCCGAATTTTTCCCTTTCCGTATCGATTAATTCCCCATTAACTTTAACCTTAATTGTTTTTTTATCAAAACGAAGATTAGCAAAAACCGTTCCAGCCCCAATATTGCAATGATGGCCAGTAATCGAATCTCTGAGACGACTAAGACGAGCAAGATTGGTTCCTTCTCCAATAATTGAATTTTCGATTTCAACATCGGCTCCTAAATGACAATCATTCCCAAGAAAAGTCCCTGCTCGTAAACATGAATTAGATCCAATCACGCTATTTTCTCCAATCCAAACTGGTCCTTCGATATGGGTTCCGCTTTTAATTAAAGCATTCTTCTTAATTGCTATTTTTTCTTTGTTTGTAAAATAAACATTCTTCTCGATAATAGCTTCTTCAAAAGAAGATGTTTGCTGAGCTAGAATTCTAGCATTAGCCCTTAGTAAATCCCAGGGATAAGAGATGGGTTGCCATTCATCTGCTTCCACTAAAAATAATTTTCGTTGTTGAGCAAATTCAGTTATAGCCTGAGGTAGTTCTAATTCTCCTCTTTTGGATTTTTTGAGTTTAGTTAAGAAAATTTCCTGATCCAAAAAATAGAGACCTGTATTAACAAGATTTCCCACATCGTCAACTGGCTTCTCAATAATCGTTTTTATTATTCCATTTTGAGAAATGATTACCCCAAACCGATTTGGACAAGAAACTCTTTTTGTCAAAACACAGGGAAAATTTAAAAGACATTTTTTGATATCTTCTTTTTTGTAAAAATCGTCGCCATTGAGAACAAGAAATTTTTGGCGAAGCTTTGGCTTGGCCGCCAGAAGAGCACCTCCTGTCCCTAGAGAGCGAACCTGCTGTACGTAAGTAATGCGAAGACCCTTATAAGAAGAACCAAACCTTTTGATGATGTCTTCTCCACGATAACCAATTACTAAAATAATTTCTTCAACTAAACCATCCAGAGCGTCTAGGGTATGACCTAGAATTGTTGTTCCCCCTATTTCTAGTAAAGGTTTGGGGCGAGTGGTAGTAAGGGGGCGCTGACGCAACCCTTTTCCAGCCGCTAAAATAACTGCTTGCATAATTTAAGAATTAAGAATTCGCCATAATGCTCGACTGATCTTAACGGGATCGTGACGAATAAAACCGCTTTTTCGCAATAGATCCTCGTCCTGAATTTTGAATTTACTTTTTTGAAAATTTCCCGATTCCCAAGAAACAAATTGAGCTTCTTCTTTTTCGTATTCTCTGATTCGTTCTTTGTCGGGGTAATTATTATTGAAAATAACAATATCTAAGATGTTGTTCCCTAAATACTTTTCAATTTCAGAGACAAAATCCTTCCCCTTAAACCCATTTGTTTCCCCGAACTTTGTCATAAGATTGCTGACATATACCTTCGTTCCTAAATTCTTTTTAATAGCTTCAGGCACCCCTTTGACCAACAAATTAGGGATAATACTGGTATACAAATCTCCCGGCCCAATAACAATGAGATCCGCTTTTTGGATAGCTTCTTGAGCACGAGGATTAATAGAACAAGCTGGTTGCAAATAAGCTTTCGTAATTTTGAGATGTCCATCATGTTGAGGAATATCAATGCTCGTTTCTCCTGCGATAACTTCTCCGTTTTCCAGTTCCGCATAAAGATTAGTTTCCATCAAAGTAACTGGAACAACCTTCCCTTTTACGGCTAATATTTTTTCCATATCTCTAACAGCCATTCCAAAATCACCACCTCTCATTTCTGTCAGGGCAGTAAGCAATAAATTCCCGCAACTATGCCCTTTTAAGCTACCTTGAGAAAAACGATAAGTAAATAATTGAGAGAGGAGAGATTCCCCCGCTTCCGATAGGGCAACTAAAGCTCGTCTAATATCTCCTGGAGGAAGAATTCCAAATTCTTCTCGCAATACTCCGGTTGATCCTCCATTATCAGCCATAGAAATGATAGCTGTTAAATCTAAGGGATATTTCTTTAGCCCCGATAAAACAGAAAAACTCCCTGTCCCGCCACCAATAACTACAACTCGAGGAGAGGAATTTATTTTTGAGTGTTTCTCTTTACTTTGTACCATGGTTTTTTAAGTTGAGGCCATTTTTCCTCCCAGGTTTTTTCTCGAATTTGATAAAATATGCCTAAGGGGATTTTGGCGTTATCCTCTCTATCATAATTCCATTCCTTGGCTTTTTTCATTGCCCAAAAATAATCATCTCTCTTCTTTCCCTTCTCTTCTAATTTATAAGAATGATTCTGAAGATAAGTAATATCATTATGAAAAGAAAGACAGGGTTGGAGAACATCAATAAAAGAAAATCCTTGATGTTTTATTGCTGATTCAATAATCTGAGTCAAGCCAGCAACGTCAAGAGAAGAAGCTCGAGCAACAAAGGTTGCCCCCGCCGCCAAAGTAATTGCTATTGGATTAAGAGGATTATCTCTAGCTCCCGAAGGAGCTGCCGGGGTACGAAAACCTTTTTCCGTCGTTGGTGTCGCTTGCCCAGTCGTCAAAGCAAAAACCTGATTATTGTAAACAATCATTGTTAGATTGGGATTGTGGCGAATGATGTGTATCAGGTGCGACATTCCTTCTGCGTAAGTTCCTCCATCTCCAGCAAAACCAAGAACTGTTAAGTTTGGATTAGCTGTTTTGATTCCCAAGCAGGTAGGAAGAACCCTCCCGTGAAGAGAATAAAAACTATTAATTTCTAGGTAATCATAAATTTTTGCTCCGCAACCAATCCCACAAACACTTACAAGATTCTTTCTTTTTACTTGTTTTTGATTAACGAGGTTAACAAGAGCTTGCTTCGTAGCCAAAAGAATTCCATTATTAAGACATCCTAAACACCAAGTATTCGTTTGTTTAGTCTCAAGATCTTGAATTTTCATATTTTTTTAATAGATTGAATGATTTCATTAGCAGTAAACGGCCGAGCATTATACTTCAAAATTTTCTTCGTAATTTGCTCTCCTGTGTTTTCGGCAATAACATCACCTAATAATCCTGTCGCATTTGCTTCAACGAGAATAGTTTCTGTTGATCGACGAATTTCCGCTTTTACTTTTTCGCTTGGAAAGGGATTAATATAAGAAATTTGAAGAAAACGATAACCAGGAAGACTAGCAAGACTATCCAAAATAGCTCCTTTCGTTGACCCCCAGCCGATAATCAATTTCTTCCCTTTTCCATAAAGACTTACTGGTTCAAATCGAGAAACCTCCTTGGTTAATCCTTCCTTCTTCCTAAGCCTTTTGTCGTTCATCTTTTTAACAGCCCCTGCTTCTTCAATAGTATAACCAAATTCATCGTGTTCGTAACTAGTTGCTCGGACAACCACTCCCTGTCCAGGGACTACTCGAGGAGAAATGCCATTTTTAGTAAATTGATAACTCTTATGGTTCTTCGATGGGTTCTCTAAAATAAATCTTTTTGGCTTAACTCGTTCAAAGTGTTTTTTCTTAAACGTACAATAACTTTCTGCTAGATGCTTGTCGCTAATAATTATTGATAGCATCCGATATTTATAAGAAAGATAAAAAGCTTCTATCGTTCTTTGATAAGCTTCTTCAGCATCTCCAGGAGCAATAACAAGACGAGGAAATTCTCCGTGCCCAATATTTAAAGCAAATTTAAGATCGCCCTGTGAATTGTAAGTAGGAACTCCTGTTCCCGGAGAAGTTCGCTGAGCAAAATAAAGAACAAGAGGAATTTCGGCCATTCCAGCCAAGCTAATAGCTTCTCCCATTAGAGCCACTCCTCCTCCTGAACTTCCTACCATTGCTGTTGCCCCAGCATAACTTGCCCCCAAAGCGGCATTGATCACTGAAATCTCGTCATCTAATTGGGCAACCAAGAAATTGCCCTTCTTTTGTTTCTTGGCTAATTCATGCAACACTCCCGTCGCTGGAGTCATTGGATAGGCAAAATAGATGTCAAGACCAGATTTAATTGCTCCTTCGCTTACTCCCTTGCTTCCACTTAAAAAAGAAAGAGCCTCCTTTGATCTGGGTAACTTTTCTATTGACTCGACAGGTATTTTATAGCCAGCTTGAATTGTCTTTTTGATTGCTTGAACTTGTCGAGGAAATTCTTTAGTAACAGCTTCCAACACTGGCTTTAACTCCAATCCCCATTTTTTCATCAGAACGCCAATCAAAATATTATTACTAAAATTACCCTCTAGTTTTAATTTTTGTAAAATTGCTTCTGTGTTAACCGAAATAATATTTCGTCCGCTTTCTTCCTCTTTGGTTAAAATAAAACCACTCGGTTTAAGATCTTTTTTATGTTGCTGAATTGTTTTTTTGTCCAAGGCAAGAATTACGTCAAATTTCCATTCATGCGAATAAATTGGGCTATCAGAAAAAGTAGTAATATTAAAATTATGAACCCCTCTAATGGCCGAAGGATAATCGCGATAAGTAAAAGAATAAATACCAAAATGAGCCAAAAGTTTGCCCAATAAAATAGAGGTAAAATTCGTTCCTATTCCCGCTTCTCCTCCAATTAAAATAGTTTTCTTCATTTTTAAATTAATTATCGCTTTATAGTTTTTATTCAACTGTTACGCTTTTTGCTAGATTGCGAGGCTTGTCAACATTAAAACCTTTTTCCACTCCAATATAATAAGCAAAAAGCTGCAAAGGAATAACTCCCAAAATTGGCCAAAGTATTTCTTCGACTAGGGGAAGATAAAGAATATCATCGACTTTTTTCTTTAAATCTTTATTGTCTTCGCTTGTGATCGCAATTACCTTTCCATGCCTAGCTTTTATTTCTTCAATCGCTAAAAGTGTTTTTTCGTAAACACTATCTTTAGGAATAATCATCAGAGAGGGAAATTCTAAGTCAATCATGGCAATTGGTCCATGTTTTATCGCCCCAGCCTCTAATCCTTCGGCGTGAATGTAAGAAATTTCTTTTAATTTTAGCGCTCCCTCAAGGGCAAGAGGGTAATTATATTTTCGGCCGAGAAAAAGAAAATCTCTTGCGGAAGAATATTTTTGAGCTACTTTTTTGATTGTTGCTCTTTGTGATAAGATTTTCTCTGCTAAACCAGGCAATTCTGTAAGCCCTCGAAGAATTCTTTTTCCTTCCCCTAATGACATTTCTCTGTTCCGACCAAGGAAAACCATTAACAGAACAAACACTGTCAACTGAGAGACAAAAGATTTTGTTGCAGCTACTCCAATTTCTGGGCCAGCATGATTATAAATCCCAACATCTACTTCTCGGGCAATGGTCGAACCAACAACATTAATAATCCCAAGAGTTAGAGCTCCTTTTCTTTTGGCTTCTCGAACAGCAAAAAGAGTATCTGCCGTTTCTCCTGATTGAGAGACAGCTAAAACAATATCGCTTTTTCTAATCACTGGAGATCTATAACGGAACTCCGAAGCATTTTCTGCCTGAACAATAATTCCAACGTGCTCTTCGATCGCATAAGCAGCAATTTTGGCTGCAATTAAAGCTGTTCCCATTCCTATAATTATAAGACGTTCTGCTTTTTTTAAAGTCAAAGAATATTTTTCAATTCCTCCCAACTTAGACAGACCTTCGTCCAAAACTATTCTTCCTCGGATAGCCCGACGAATAACTTCCGGCCCCTCCATTATTTCCTTAAGCATAAAATGGGGATATCCTGATTTTTCAGCTTCTTTGATGTTCCATCCTATCGTTTGTGTCTTTTTTAACACTGGTTGATGATTCGCGTCAAAAATAGAAACTCCTTCGGGAGTAACTATTCCCATTTCATTATCATTAAGATAAATAATTTGCTTAGTATGCCCCAAGATGGCCGAAACATCAGAAGAAATAAATGTTTCTTCTTTGCCCTGCCCAATCAAAAGCGGGCTCGACTGACAAGCAAAAATAATTTTTCGGGAATCAAGAAGGGAAATAACCGCTATTGCATAGGTTCCCTTTATTTTCTCTAAAGCCAACCGCACCGCATCTTCAAGATTCCCGTGAAAATATTCTTCAATTAAATGAGCAAAAACCTCGCTATCAGTTTCCGAAGAGAAAGAATGACCTTTTTCTTTTAATGCCTCTTTTAGGGCCCGATTATTTTCCACAACTCCATTATGGACAACGAAAACTTTTTTGTGACAATCCCAATGAGGATGGGCATTAGCTACCGAAGGTTCTCCGTTGGTTGCCCATCTAACGTGCCCAATTCCATAAAAACCGGATACTTTTTTATCCGAAATCTTCTTGGTTAAATTATCAACACCTCCTTTTGCTTTCGTAACTTGAGGTATCCCGTCTTTACTAAAAACAACTACTCCTGCTGAATCATACCCCCTATACTCAAGGCGCCTTAACCCCCCGACAATTATCGGGAGAGCTTGTCTCTTTCCAAGATAACCAATGATGCCACACATAAAGTTATAAAATTAATCAAACTTTAGAAAAAACATCTTCTGCTTCTCTCTAAATATCCTCTTTTCAATATCTTCCTCTATCATATCACAAGCCTATCTTGAGTTCCAAAAAATCGGCTTAAAAAGGCCTTGACTCCTTGATCAACAACATCGTTATCCTTTTCTATCAACTAACAAAGTTTATTAGTTTGTTCGGAACAAAAATCACTTTTGTTGGTTCAGAGCCAGAAAGATGTTTTTTAACTTTGGGTAAGGCTAGGGCTTTTTCTTGAATTTCCTCCTGTAGCGATCCTTTTAAAATAATCAATTCTCCCCGAACTTTTCCATCCACCTGAATAACCAAAACCGTTTCTTTTTTTTCCGTTAAATTTTGAGCACAAACAGGCCATTTTTCGGCAAAAATAGATTTAAATTTTTTATTCTTTTTCTCTTTCTGCCACAACTCTTCTGTTAAGTGGGGGGCAAAAGGGGAAAGCAATAAAAGATAATCTTGATAATCGCTCCGCCTAATTTTGTTTTTCTTTTCTATTTCCCTTAATAAAATCATCAAAGCGCTAATTGCCGTATTGAACTTAAAATGCTTGATATCTTTCTCAACTTTTTTAATTGTTTGAGAAAATAAAATCTTTTCTTCTTCACTGATAACTAGATCATCGTCAACAACTTTTCCCTGTAAATCCCAGACTCTCTGTAAAAAACGGGAGGTTCCTACTACGCCATTTAATTGCCAAGTCCCCCCATCGCCGTAAGGACCCATAAAACAAAGATATGTCCTGACTGCATCTACCCCAAATTCCTTCACAATATCGTCCGGATCAACTACGTTACCGCGAGACTTTGACATTTTCTGTCCATCTGGACCCAAAATCATTCCTTGATGACGAAGTTTCAGAAACGGCTCAGAAAAATCTATTAATCCTATATCGCGCATCGCTTTAGCAAAAAACCGCGCATAAAGAAGATGTAAAACTGCGTGTTCAGTTCCTCCAATATAGAGATCAACTGGAAGCCATGATTTTATTTTTTCCGCAGAAGCAATCTTTCTTTCATTTTGTGCATCAACGTAACGCAAATAATACCAAGAAGAATCAACAAAAGTATCTAGCGTATCAACTTCTCTTTTTGCTTCCCCTGAACAAAGAGGGCATTTTGTTTTCTGAAAAGTAGCTAAGCGAGCTAAGGGAGAAGATCCATCTTCTGTCGGTCGAAAATTACCAAGAGGCGGTAAAATTACTGGTAATTGTTTTTCCTCGACAGGCATCCATCCATCTTTTGGACAATGAATCATCGGAATTGGTGTCCCCCAGTATCGTTGTCGCGAAACAATCCAATCCCTTAATCGATAACGAACTGTTGATTTGACCTTAGTTCGTAACTGAAGTTCAGCTTTAATTTTAATCATCGCTTCCGCTGAAGAAAGGTTGTTCATCTTCCCCGAATCAACTAAAACGCCTTCTCCGGGATAGGGCTCTGAAGAAGAATTGCCGGGAGCTTGAATAACTTTTTTGATTGGTAGATCATATTTTTGAGCAAAGTCATAATCACGTTGATCGTGAGCTGGAACCGCCATCACCGCTCCAGTTCCGTAATTCATTAAAATATAATCAGCCAAGAAAATAGGAATTTCTTCTTTAGTAGCTGGATTCTGGGCTCTTATTCCTTCTAAAATAACTCCTGTTTTTTGCTTAACTGAGATAAGACGTTCTCTTTCTGTTTTTCTCGTTGTTTTTTCAATATATTGATTTACTTGATTCCAATTTTTAATCTTTGTTCTAACTTCCCCGACTAAAGGATGATCGGGAGAAAGAACAAGGTAGGTTGCCCCGAATATAGTATCGAGCCGTGTCGTAAAAATTTTCACCGATCCACCAACAGTTAAGGGAAAGTCTACTTCTGTTCCTTCTGAGCGACCAATCCAATTTCGTTGCATGGTTTTCGTCTTTTCCGGCCAATCTAGTTGATCTACTCCCAATAAAAGCTCCTCCGCATAATTGCTAATTCGGAAAAGCCATTGTTCCATCTCTCGTTGAATAACTTGCGTTCCACACCTCTCGCATTTTCCTTCAACAACTTGTTCATTAGCAAGAACTGTCCGACAACGAGAACACCAATTAGCTTTAGTCTTTGCTCTATAAACTAGGCCTTTTTTGTAAAACTGGAGAAAAAGCCATTGTGTCCATCGATAATATTTCGGATCAGAAGTAATGATTTCTCGCGACCAATCATAAATAGTTCCGATGGTTTTAATCTGCCCTTCCATCCGTTTAATATTTTGATAGGTCCAATCTTTAGGATCGATGCTGTGCTTAATAGCTGCGTTCTCGGCAGGGAGACCGAAACTATCAAACCCAACCGGCGACATTACGTTGAATCCTTGCATTTTCTTAAAACGAGCATAAGCGTCTGCCCCGACATAATTATACCAATGGCCAACATGAAGATTCCCTGAAGTATAGGGAAACATGACTAAATGATAAAAATTTTTCCGACCAAGAACACTATCAGATACTTTATAAATCTGTTCTTCTTCCCATTTTTGGCGCCATTTTTTTTCAATACTACAAGGAGAATAGTTTTCCATAATTTTAAAATATCAAACAAAAAAGTTTTTTACAATTTTAACTAAAGATGAAATAATTTTTTGGCATTCACTGTTGTTTGTTCGGCCACTTCTCTTGATGATTTGTTTTTAACTTTAGCAATTTTATCAACAACATGCCGAACGTTAGTGGGAACATTTCTTTGGCCATTAAAAAGGGGAGGACGAAGATAAGGACTATCTGTCTCCACTAATATCCTGCCTAAAGGAATGTTTTTAATAATATCATCTAAATTAACCCTGAGAGAAAGACCATTAACTCCTAGATAAAAACCATAATCCAAAAGATGCTGAGCTTGAGAAAGCGTTCCTTCAAAGCAGTGAACAACGCCTTCTAGTCGCTGCTGGAAAAATTCTTCTTTAAAAACGCTCAATAGTTGCTGATAGGCTTGGCGACAATGGATGATAACTGGCAGAGATAATTTTTGTCCCAATCTTATTTGTCTAAGCAATAATATTATTTGCCTGGTTTCTTCTGCTAATGTTCTTTTCTTGTGATAAAAATCTAATCCAATTTCTCCAATAGCCACCACCTTGGGTTGTTTTGCTAATTTCTCGTAAGAAGCAAAATCTTCCTTCTCTTCCTCTAATGGATGAAGACCAACAGCTGCATAAACTCCTTTGTCGTATTTTTGAGCAATTGCTGTTGCTTTTCGGGAAGTTTCTAAATCAACACCAACGTTGATCATCCAGGTATTTTGCTTAAGAGTTTCATTGGCAATCACCTCCCAATCGTTTTGAAATTCCGGTAGATTAAGATGACAATGGCTATCAAAAAACATTAATTGGTTTTTGGAAACAATGGCTTGCCCACCTTTCCCTCTTTCAGGCATTGTTGTATTTTGATTGCGCTCTGTGGAAGAAAAGGAGAAAGAAGAGTGGATATTTTTAGAAGAACAAAAAGAATATTATCTACAACTTTCTTCTTTTTTTCTGTCTCTTTCCACAATTCTTCCTGTTCAATATATTGATCACAAAAAGCTATTAAGCTCCAAATCAAACTTAAAGCCTCACGGAAATTAAACCCTTCTATCGCTTTTTGAAAAGATTTCTCCACTTCTTCTATGGCTTCCTTTGCGTTTTCGTCAGATAATTCTGGGGATGCTTCTACCTTTTGAGACAAGGGAATAATTCGAGAGAGAAGATTTCCCAAACCACTTGCTAAATCAGAATTATAATGCTCCTCAAATTTGATGATGGAAAAATTTCCATCTTTCGCTAAAGGCATTTCTCGAAGCAAGAAATAACGAACAGCATCCACCCCATACTTTTTAATCAAAGGGAAAGGATCGACTATATTTCCGGTTGTTTTAGACATTTTCCCTCCCTCAATCGTTAAAAATCCGTGAATAAAAATAGTTGAAGGAAGAGGAAGCCCCGCCGAAAGTAACATTGCTGGCCAGTAAATAGCATGGAACTTCAGAACATCTTTCCCAATAACATGTGTTTTGTGTGAGTTATCTCCCCACCATGCTTGAAATTTTTTTGGGTCTTCTTCGTAACCCAGGGCGCTAATATAATTAATCAAAGCATCAAACCAACACCAAATTTTTTGACTTTTATCGCCCGGAACATCTATGCCCCACCCAAAAGTCCTTTCTTGAGAGCGAGAAATGCAAAAATCTTCCAACCCTCCTTTAATAAACCCAAGAACTTCATTTTTTCGTTCTTCCGGAACAATTTTAATTGTATCATCCGTGATGATCTTCTTTAATTCTTTTTGATAAGAAGATAACTTAAAAAAATAATTCTCTTCCTCTATCTCTTCTGGTTGGGTGTGGTGAACTGGACAAAGCCCATCCTTAAGATCGGCCGGCTTAATATAAGATTCGCACCCCGTGCAATAAAATCCCTTATATTTCTTTTTATAAATATCCTTTTTTATTTTCTTCCAGAATTTCTGCACTGCCAAAACATGCCTTTTCTCTGTTGTTCGGATAAAATCATCATAAGTTAGATTCAGTGCCGACTTTAGTTTGTAAAAATTATCAGCATTTTTTTTAACAAATTCTGGGGTTGTTAAACCAGTTTTTTTAGCCGCCTGAACAATTTTTAGCCCATTCTCGTCAGTACCACTCAAAAAGAAAACGTTCCTTCCCTGTTGGCGGAAATAACGAGATAAGCTATCGGCTTGGACTTTTTCCAACGCATGCCCTAAATGAGGAGCACCATTTACGTAATCAATAGCCGTACTAATATAAACCCTAGATGATGAATCTTTACTCATGTTTAACAATAACAACAAATTCTCCTTTTACTTTCCCTGTTTCTATTTCTTTAATAACTGAAAGTATTTCTCCTTGATGTAACGTTTCAAACTTTTTAGTCAATTCTCGGCCAACAAAAATTTCTATTGTCTGATCAATTTCTGCTAATTGCTTGAGCGTTTTGATAATTCGATAGCAAGATTCATAGAAAATAATGGGATATTTTGCTTCTATTATCTCTCGAAGAAATTTATTTCTCTTTTTCTTCTTCGGAAGAAATCCAAGAAAACAAAATCTATCCATCGGGAAGCCACAAACGCTAATCGCTGTCGTGAGAGCCGAAGGCCCGGGAATGGGAACAATGCTTTTATCCCCAAGAGCAACTCTTGTTTGAGCTACTAATTTATTTCCTGGATCAGAAACCCCTGGCGTTCCAGCATCACTAACTAAAGCAATTTTTTTACCTTCCTTTAATAAGCTAATGATCTTCTTTTCTTCTAGCCAAGAACTATGTTGATGATATCTTTTGATCGGCGTTTTTATCTCATAACGTTGAAGCAATTTTTGTGTCCATAGAGGATTTTCGGCCACTATTAAGTCAACTTCCGTTAAAACTCGTTTAGCCCGAAGCGTAATATCTTCCGTGTTTCCAATTGGTAAAGCAACAATATAAAGGATAAGACAAGAATAAATAATTAATTATCGAGCTCGGAGACATCAATGCGTTTCCCCCATTCATCTCCTTTTTCCCCTTCCTCCTCTTCTTCGGCCTTATTATTATCAATAAATTGCTCCTGTTCCTCGCTAGATCCTTCTTCTTCAGGGGTAAGATAATCTCCTCTCTTTAGATCAATTACGAATCGATATATAGCTGCTGTAATTGGAATAGCGAGAAAGGCGCCCAATATTCCAAATAATTTTCCTCCAACCGTAATAGCAAGTAAAATTAAATAAAGCGGGAGGTTAGTGAATTTCCTAATCAATAAAGGGGAAAAGACATGTCCTTCAATAAATTGAACTACAAACATTATCCCTGTTATTAAGATAGCTGTCTCCCAAGAAATTTGGATTCCTATTGACATCCCTGCCAAAGCAATCGCGATTAAGGGTCCGATATAGGGAAGAAAATCTAACACCCCCCCGATGAGCGCTAAGATAAGGGCTGCCTCTACGTTAAATAATTGAAAAACAAGAAAATAGGCGGCAGCAATAAATAAACTACAAATTATCCTCGTTCCGAACCAATGAAAGACCTCTTTACGACTACGATTCCAAGCAATAAGGATGCGACGATAATAACGTCTCGGAGAGAAAAACAAAAGAAGGTCTTCTGTCGCGCTTTCTTGTAAGGAAATAAATAGAGCCATTAATAAAATAAAGCTGAAGGAAAAAAGATTTCCCATGATAGTCGATAGAGAGTTAAAGATATTTCCCGCTATCTTTGTTAATAAGACCTGAAGAGTTTGATCGAAACTCTCTATTGTTTCTAATCCCTGGATCCCTATTGTTTGTAATATTGGTCCAACCGTCGAAAGATATTGAGGAAAAGATTCAACAATCCCTCTCGCTTCCGTTAAAATTAAAGGAATACTAATTATCAACAAACCGGCAATTATTCCAAATACTAAGATGTAAGAAAAAAGGGTTGCTATCCAATAAGGAATTCGTCCACGATGGAAAAAATCAATCACTGATTTTAATAAAACGGAAAGAATTAACGAAAAGATAACTAAAATTAAAATATCTCTCACTAGAAACAACACGTAGGCAATACCAATAGTTAAAACAACTTTCCAAATCGTTTTCCAAGAAACGTCTAAATGATTTTCGATTGGCATAATTCTTTACGAAATTAAGATTTCTTTAAAATCTTTTTGATGATAAGGGCCGATTAGGGCTAAATTCAGATTTTTGTTTTGAAAAATATCACGGGCAACTTGGTCGACTTCTTCTTTCGTAACTTGATCAATTCGTGAACAAAACTCTTGAGGAGTAAGAAAATCCTCCTTTAATAATTCCCGCTGAGCATAATAATTAATAATTGCCTCAGAAGATTCTAAAGAGAGAAGAAAGGTTCCTTTAATGTATTCTTTCGCCTGAACTATCTCTTTTTCTTTAACCCCTTCTTTTTTAATTCTACCATACTCTTGTAAAATTAATTTTATTGCCATTGACGCCTTATCATTCCTCACTCCTGCCCGAGTCGCTAAAAATCCGGTATCTGTATAGGTTTCTGCTCTTGTTTGAACATAATAGGCTAGTCCATTCTTTTCTCGAATTGAATCAAAAAGCCGCGAACTCATATTTCCTCCTAATAAAGTTGCTAAAAGTTCTTGCGCATAACGCTTTTCATCTTGTTGAGAATATCCTCGTACCCCCAAATAAAGATGACTTTGGTCTGTTTCTTTGAATTGAATCAAGCTTTTTGGTTCTTCTTGAAATTCTTTGACTTCCGATTTTGCTTCAATCAACCCTTCTCCAATTCCCCGAAAAGCCGTCTCTATTCTTTCTTCTAAATCGCTGATTGCCTTAATATCTCCGGCAACTCCAATCACTATATTGGGAGCAAGATAATAGCTATTCAAGTAATCTAGAAATTGATTTCTCTGGAAAGTCTTGATGTTCTCTTTTGTCCCGATGATATCCCATCCAGCTGGCTGATCGCCATAGAGTAAATTCTCCCAACAATCACCAATATGTTGCATCGGGGCATCGCGATACATATTAAGTTCTTCAAGGATTACTCCTCTTTCTCGATTAAGATCAACAGTCCTAATTTGAGAATGTAAAAGAATATCGCTGACCCAATCTAGGGCCAAATCAAAATGCCTAGCTTGGACTTTAGCAAAATAACCAGTCAATTCTTTTCCCGTAAAAGCATTGTAAACACCTCCAACCTTATCAAGCGTCCCAGCAATTGCTAAAGAAGTGGGTCTTTTTTTCGTTCCCTTAAACATCATATGTTCTAGGAAATGAGAAATTCCATTTAGTTTTCTTGTTTCGTATTTAGACCCCGCTCCAATAAGGACCAAAACCGTTACCGCTTTTGTTCCTAATTGAGGAACAGTAATAAGACGAAGGTTGTTGGAAAAAATTTTTCGATTATACATAAACAACGGGGATATCTTTAAACCAATGATTAATTTTGCTTTTCTACTGAAATGATTTGGAAAATGTTCGTTGAGAGATCGACGATTTTCAAGCGCGATTGTTTCATTGAATCACGATCGCGACATGTAACTGTCCCATCTTCTAAACTCTGAAAATCAACTGTAATAGCTAAAGCAGTCCCTATCTCATCCTGCCTACGATAGCGACGCCCAATAGAACCTCCTTGGTCATATTGACAACGGAATTGCAAGCGAAGTTTATTGTAAATTTCTTTTGCTTTTTCGACTAGGGCCGGATTATTTTTCGCTAACGGAAGAATAGCAACCTGAACGGGAGATAGACTTGGTTGAAAATGTAGATAAATTTCTGTTTTTTGTTTAGAATTTTCTCCTCTGCCACCTTCTACTTTCTCGTAAACATCGCAAAGCAAAGCAAGAAAAGTCCTTTCTACACCAACCGATGTTTCAATAACATAGGGGATGTGATTTGATTGATTCTCGGGATCCTTAAGGGATAGTTCTTTTTGGCTCTGGCGAGAGTGATTTGATAAATCAAAATTTCCGCGATCATGAATCCCTTCAATTTCTCGCCATCCAAATGGAAAATGATACTCAATATCGACTGCTCGACGAGCATAATGAGCCAACTCATCCTTGCCTGTTTCTTTAAAACGCAAGTTCTCTGCTTTAATCCCTAAATCGATGAACCATTGCATTCTTTGTTCTTTCCAGTAGTCAAACCATTTTTTTGTCTCTCCTTCCGAACAGAACCATTCCATTTCCATTTGCTCAAATTCTCGTGTTCGATAGATAAAATTCTTTGGATTAATTTCGTTGCGAAAAGCTTTCCCAATTTGGATTATACCGAAAGGAACATCTAAGCGCATCGTGTTTACTACGTTCAGAAAATTAATAAATATTCCTTGGCAAGTTTCTGGTCGCAAATAAGCAGGGGATTGTTTGTCTTCTGCTGGACCAATAAAAGTCTTCATCATTAAATTAAACTCCCTTGGGTCAGTTAGCTCTCCTTCGCATTCCGGACAACGACCGTCAATCATTTCCTCTTCCTTAAAGCGATGATGGCACTTTTTGCATTCTACTAAACGATCAGCAAAGCCACTTCCCAAATGACCAGAGGCTTCCCATACCTTGGGATTCAAAACGATAGAAGTATCAATTTCGGCGATCGACAATTTTTTCTTTGTCATATCTTGGCGCCAAGCTTCTTTAAGATTGCGCTTTAAAATAACGCCGAGCGGGCCATAATCATAGCTTGCTCCAAATCCTCCGTAAATTTCTGAAGAAGGAAAAACAAAGCCCCGTCGTTTACTTAGGGAAATAATTTCTTGGATTATATCTGTCATAAAGATAGATTATTCTTCTTTTGATAGTTGAAAAAATTCACTCGGGGAAGCCGTACTCACCCTCTCAACGGCTGAAGCAGTGCCACTAATAACCTTTTCTGTCCATTGATCTTTTCCTCTTACTTCCGATTCGCTTATGAATGAATTATCCACATCCTCTTCTTCTTCGGGCGTAAAGGAAACCTGAAAAACAATTAATGCTTTCTGCTCGGGATCTAATGTTCCCGCCTCCCAATTAAGCCGATTTCCTACGACATTATAAGTTAATTTATTCTTCTCTTCTTTGGGAAAAATTTCTCCAGTTAATTCAGCTCCTTCTGGTAAAGATGCTCCGACCCAAATATCTTTTACTTGATTGTAGTTATTTTCTATCTGCCAAAGAACCCCATAGGTTGTCTTTTCTCCTAAGGAAAAAGGAATTGGCCCGCTATTCTGGAAAAATTCTCCTTCTTGATAAACTTTCTGCGTTAACTGTAATTGAGAATTAATCTTTGTCGAAAATACCTTTCTTACTTGCCCAATTTCAATGGCGCTATCGACAACGGGATTTTGACTGCTAATTGGCCAACTTTCTTTTAGATCAACCCAGAATTCCACCATCCCTTCTTCCTCTGCATCAAGAAACTTTAATTCTGGAACTGTCTTCCAATCCCAAAGAATTGTGTTGTCTCCTGGATAATAATTCCCACTAGAAGACTTTAGGGTTATTAAATCAAATTGATCTCCTTCGAGTCGAATGGTTAAGAACTGTTTCTCGATTGGAATTTCGCTAACATTACGAAAAAAGACCTGATAGTGAAGAAGATCCTCTGGGTTAGCTACGTAATTTAGAGAATTGTTAATCTGTTGAGAAATATAGATAGGGGAATAAGCAATCTCCACCCTTTGACTGACGTCTTTCAAGATAATAAACTTATCCTCAATCCATATTCCGAATTGAGCCTGTAAGAACATTTCTGTTTCATTTTCCTGATTAGATTTTCCTATCATTTTAATCCGCCCTCCGTTACGTCCAATCAGAGTAGGAATTGACCATTCTCCTTTCTCCATTCCTTGTGGCTCACTTTCTAACACTTCTAATCCCTCTGTTCGATTTAATTTAATTCCTAGATTCGAAATGGCTTGGTCAAGATAGGAAGAATAATCGAGAGAAAACTGAAATTCTTGAGATGGGCCAACTGATTTTGGTAAACTGAATTCAAAAGTAAAAGGAACTGACTGAATAGAGGTCGCTAATTCTGTCTCTGAGGTGTAATGAGCCTTTAATCCCTTAAGCCTATAATTCACTTCGGCCTTAGCGACAACTATTTCTTCTTTTTGACCAAAAAGCTTCCCTCTGAAACGAAAAATCTTTTCCTGCCCTGGATAAATATCTTCTGCCAGTTCTTGACGATAAATTAAAACGGCTGGTTCGATAGCCTGGGCCTGGGAAGGAAAACGAAAAATTAACTCCGGATAGACAAGAGTAGTTGCTCCTTCGTTGCGACACTTCAACACGTATTCTACTTCTTGGCCAGCCTGAATTGATTCTGGCCCCAAAAGCTGAAGAACCAAATCTCCTTTAGAAGAGGCGTTCCTTTGATAGAACCAAGCTGCTACTCCAGCTGTCGCAACAAAGAGAACAAGAACTATTATTAAAAAAACTTTTTTAACTTGAGACATAAAAACGTAAGTAAAATAATTTAATTGCCTTTTTATTATACCGCAAAAGACCTTTGTCTTAAACTAAAAAAGTCTAAGTGCTTTTGAGATATTTTAGTAAGATTTTCTTGATTTTTTTGACTAATTTTCAATTTTCGAAATATTTCTTTTTCTCCTCCCAAAATAAGACGTAAGATTTTAATCGTTTCTAAATCAATTCTTTCTCCTGCAATATCTCTCTTATTCTGGAAACATTCCGGGCAAACTAAGCCAATCTGAGGAACCATATAATAAAAGGAAGCCAAGGAAGATTGACAATAAACACATCGATCAAGAGGCGGATGATCTCCCAGTTGCTTTAATAAACTCCAGAGAAAAAAATGATAAAAACGTTGATTTTGATTTTTGGCTCTAGCTAGTTGAGAAAGACTCTCTCTAATCAAAACAAAAATCGATTCATCTATAAATTCTAAAGGAAGGAGGAGGTCTAAAGATGTTACTATTTTCTGGGCTGTTTGAAGTTTTTGCCAGTCCCGAGAGAAAGAAGAAAAGTTATCTTTGGCCTTGGTCGTCGTCAAAATGTAATTTCTTTTCCCTTTAATGAAACTAATTTCTGTCCAATAAAACAATTCTATTCCTGCTCGTAATTTTGAAAGTATTTTTCTTTCTCCTTTTGCCAAAAGCTCTATTTTCCCATATTTATCTGTAAAAACAGTAAATAGGCGATCTGCCTCTCTTCTGTCTCTTCGATTAAGAACAATAGCTTCCGCTTGATATTCTTCAAGCATCGTTAGTTTTGATTAATGCCCAACCAGATTTCTTTCGAATTAATCTTTAGGTTTTTTTGAGCCAAAAGCTTTCCCTTGGCTTGAGACTTGCTAACAATCATTTCCGCTCGATTCTCTTCTAGAATTAAATCTCGAGAATCATCAATTAGTTTTTCTATTTCTGGGGTTCCTTGAATATAAAGAGTAATCCGGTGTGAGGCCTTCAGCCCTCCATCTTTTCTTAGCATTTGCACGGCGTGAATAATTTCCCTCAAAGATCCTTCCTTCCTTAACTGAATAGAAATTTTCTTTTTTAATCCAATTTGAATATTATTGTCTTCTCCTGTTTCCCAATCGTCATCCTCCGTTAATTTGGCAAAAACTATCTGCTTAATATTTAATTCTTCTTTTAGTAAAGCGACTGCTTCTTTGCTTAGTTTCTTTTCTTCTAAATTGCCTATCCTTAATTCCGACAAAGGTTGCCGAATTTTAATTCCCGCTTGCGCTCTCAGTTTGAGTCCTAGGCTAGCTATTTGCATAATCATTTTCATTTCTTCTTCTATCGATTCGTTGATTAGAGATAGATTTGCCTTTGGATAATCGGTAAGATGAACAGAAACAGGAAAAGAGTCTTTGGTTTTTTTTATTAAGCTACTATAGATACTCTCGCCCAAAAAAGGAAGAAAGGGAGCTATCATCTGACTTAGCTTAAACAAAACACTTCCTAAAACTTGCGAGACTTCTTCTCTTTCCGAAGGAAAAGAACTCTGGAATCTATTTCGCGAACGACGAATATACCAATTCGATAAATCGTCGATGAAAGAAATAAATAATCTCGTTGCCCTTCCTACTTGATATTGTTCCATTTCCTCTGTCACCTGCTTGTTGATTTTGTTAAGACGAGAAAGAATCCAGCGATCTAAAATGTTTTTAGGCGATTGAACCGAAGAAATAAAATCTCCCTCTGGATAAGTTTCGTAATAAGAAAAACAGTGCCAAAGAGTTAGGATGCTTTTTCGGAAGATTTCTTTAATTCCTTCTTCAGAAACAGAGAAATTGTTTCCCATTGGAGAATTCGTTAATAGGAAAAATCTTAGAGTATCTGCTCCGTACTTTTCTAAGACTAGATTAGGATCAACATAATTCTTTAAATGCTTAGAAAGTTTTTGCCCTCCTTCGCCAACAATCAATCCATTGACGATGACATTCCGAAAAGCAGGGAGATTTTCCCCGAAACCAATATCTTTCAAGGTTAAAGCTGTTGATAAAACATTCAAGGTATAAAACCAACCTCTTGTTTGATCGATTGCTTCAGCAACAAAATCAGCCGGGAACATGCTCTCTGTCAGGGCTTTATTCTTAAACGGATAATGATCTTGAGCATAGGGCATAGATCCCGACTCAAACCAACAATCAAAAACATCTGTAATCCTTGTCATTACTTCTCCTTGAGGAGAATAAAATTTAATTTCATCGATATAAGGACGATGAAAATCAAGCACTCCTTCGGAATTATAAGGAAATAAATTGAATTTCCATGATCGTAATTCCGCTGTTTTTAAATCTTGTTCCGGTGGCATTTCGCTTATTTCCTCTTGGGTCAATCCTTGACTCGCTGCTTCTAATGAATTAAAAACTCCTCTGTGACTAATAATTAGAATATTTTTCTTTTTATATTGTTGATCAATTTTCTTGAGAAAATCAAAAGCTCTTTTCTTAACTTGATTTCCTGTTTCTCCTCCATTCGGCGAACGTGTTAATTTCTCTAGCTCAGAATTATAAAAAGCATAGTATTTTTCGAGAGATTCTTCCTCAAAAACTCCATGTTTAATTTCGCTTATTTCCGAAAAAAGACCTAAATGGAGATTAAGTGCTTTGCTAATTATTTCCGCAGTTTCTTTAGCTCGCAAAACATCTGACGCAATAATTATATCTATTTTCTTCTGCTTAAGAACCGGAATTAAATCTTCTATCTGCTTTCTTCCTTCGTTAGTGAGAGGATGTTTATCTTTCGCCGAAGAAACTAAATGCTTAACATTGCTTTCAGCTTGCCCATGACGAAGCAGCCAATAATGATTCGTTGTAAAAAGTTGTTTACGCAAATCTTCTCGGGATCCAATTACTTCTATCTCTTTTTGGGTCTCAGAAAACCAAACAGGAAGAGGTGCTCCCCAATACCGACTACGAGAAATTGACCAATCTTTTGCTCCAGCCAACCATTTCCCGAAACGCCCATCTTTTAGATGAGAAGGAACCCAGTTAATTTTTTGATTATTGGCTACTAATTGTTTCCTGAATTTCTCCACGGCGATATACCAACTATCTATAGGGTAATAGATTAAACGGGTATCACAACGCCAACAGAAAGGATAGCTATGAGAAATTGTTTCCTTTTTCCATAACAGTCCTTTTTTTTGCAAATCCTCGACCATCTTTTCGCTTGCTGCCCAAACAGACTCTCCTTCTCCGGGAAGAGATAATCCATCTTTTATTTTTCCTCCAGCATCAACCGTTATTTTTGTAGACAAACCTTCTTTTTGACCAAGGATCATATCGTCTTCCCCGAAAGCCGGAGCAATATGAACTAAGCCAGTTCCTTCCTCCATTGTCACCCATTCTGCTCCAACAATCCGATAATCATCTTTGCGCAAAGGAGCAATTTCATAAAGAGGCTTATATTTCTGCCCTAATAATTTTTCGCCTTTGAACTGTTCAATTATCTCGTATTCTTGATCGACGAGAAGTTCTTTTCTTGTTAAAGCAAGAATATAGCAATCCTTCCTTATCTTAACCTTAATATAGTCTTCCTCGGGATTAACGGCGACCCCAGTATTTGCTGGAATAGTCCAAGGGGTAGTAGTCCAAACCAAAAGATAGGTTGAGGGATCTTTTTCAAGAGACACTTTGAAATAGATTGTCTCGTCCGCCTGATCTTGATAGGCTCCTGGCTGATTTAATTCAAAATTAGAAAGGGGCGTTCCGCAATGAGGACAATAGGGGGTGACTCGATAATCTTTATAGATAAGGTCTTGTTTATAAAGTTGCTTAAAAACCCACCAAACTGATTCAGTATAATCACTAGTTAAAGTTGCATAATGATTTTCATATTCTCCCCATCTTCCTATGCGTCGAAGAATTTTTTCAAAAGTAGCAAGATGACGAAAAACTAATTTCCGACAAGTTTCATTAAACTTTCCTATTCCTATTTTTTCAATATCCGTCTTGTCTTTAATTTTTAGTTCTGCTTCGGCTAAATTTTCAACTGGGAGGCCATGACAATCCCAACCAAAACGACGAGGAGCATAAAATCCTTTCATTGTCCAAAATCGTAGAACAGCATCCTTGATTGTAGAAGGAAGGAGATGACCATAATGAGGTTCACCTGTCGCAAAAGGAGGGCCATCATAAAAACTAAAATGAGGGCTCTTTTTTCTTTGCTCTAAGCTTTGTTCAAAAATTTTATTCTCTTTCCAGAATTTTAGAACTGATTTTTCTTTTTTTGAAAAATTAATATCCATAATTTTGAAATTACATTTTTTTAGGCGCTTCAATCCCCATTAGAGCTAAGCTCTGACGAAGAATGTTTTGTGTCAATAAAAGCAACTGACAGCGACTCGCTCGAAGACTAGGCTCTACTCTAACAACAGGACAATCTCTATAAAATTGATGGAAATCCTGAGCTAAACGATAAGCATATTGAGGTAATCTTTGAATTTGATAATCCCTACTTATTTCTTGGACAATTTCTGGATAATGAAATAATTGTTTCATTAAGGCTATCTCGCTGGGATTATCAAGAAGATTAAAATTAATTCTAGCTGATTTTTCCTGCTCATCAATCTTTTGAAGGATGCTGTTAATTCTAGCGTGAGCATATTGAATATAATAAACTGGATTCTCAGAGGATTTTTTCACCGCTAAGTCGAAATCAAAATCGAGATGAGAACCAGATCTCCGATTTAAGAAAAAGAATCTAGCCGCATCGTTGCCAACTTCTTCTACTAATTCGAGAAGGGTAATATAGGAGCCACTTCTTTTTGACATCTTAACTGTTTTTCCTTTTTTGATAATCCGGACCATTTGAACAATAATGACCTCGAGCTGAGAAGATTTGTAACCAAGCGCCTGAAGACCAGCTTTGACGGGCTTAATGTGCCCATAATGATCGGCTCCCCAAATATCAATTACTTTGTCGAATCCTCTCTGGAATTTTTCCTGATGATAGGCAATATCTACAGCAAGATAAGTTTTTTCGCCAGAAGATTTTATCATTACCCTATCTTTATCATCTCCAAATTGACTAGTCGCCAACCACCAAGCTCCTTCTTTTTGATAAACTAATTTTGCTTTTTTTAAGCCTTGAATTACTTCCTCCACTTTCCCTTGGCGATAAATATCTTTTTCCGAAAACCAAACATCAAAATTGATGCCTATTTTCCGGAGAGCCGGCTTAATCATGTCATTTAATATAATTTTCGCCGCTTCGGTTCCAACCAAGCCTGGATCTTTTTCGTCCTTAAATCGACTTCTTAATTTTTCTATATAATCCCCCTTATAAACAATTGGTTCTTTTCCTAAAACCGAACGACCCAATTGAAGAATTTGCTGCCCGGCATCATTTACATAGTACTCTCGACTTACTTCAAATCCAGAAGTCGATAAAATATTAGCCAATACATCGCCAATAAAACCACCACGTCCATTTCCTAGTGTCAGCGGTCCAGTTGGATTTGCAGAAACAAATTCGATTTGTATTCGAGGAGAACTTTTCCCTTTAAACAGGTTCGTATCGAAATTACCGCCCTCACTAACCTTGGTTAGTTGCTGATTTAAGAAGAATTGCGTTAAAGTAAAATTGATAAATCCTGGAGCAACCGCCTCAACTCGAAAGTCTTCGCTTTGATTAAAGGCTTTCGCCATTTTTTGAGCTAATTCCAAAGAAGGAATATTCTCTTCCTTTCCGACTATTAAGGCAAGATTCGTCGCATAATCTCCTTGTTCAGAATAACGCAAAGACTGAACCTCCCAATTCTTATTTGTAAAAGGTAATTTCTTCTTTCCTATCTCTCGTTGAATATGTTTAATAATTTCTTCTTTTATTGTCATTAGCTTTAGTTTATCAATTTATTAACCAAATATCAAAAAAAAGAGAATATGTTAAAATAAAAACAATGAAGATTCTTGCCGGAAATAAAAGAGCTTATTTCGATTATGACATCCAGGAAAAATTAGAAGCTGGGATCGTTTTAACTGGGGCAGAAGTCAAATCGGCAAAACTGAAAAGAGTGGGACTAAAAGGATCCTATGTTATTCCATCGCTTACTGGAGAAATGACATTGATTAATGCAACCATTTCCCCTTATCAGGTCCGTAACACCCCAACCGATTATGATCCTCGTCGTCCTCGTAAATTACTATTAAAGAAAAAAGAAATCAGTTTTCTCATCGGAAAAGGGAAGCAAAAAGGCTTGACGTTGGTCCCCTTAAGAATGTATACTAAGCACAATCTAATTAAGATCGAAATTGGACTAGGACGAGGAAAGAAAAAATTCGACAAAAGAGCCAAGATTGCAAAGAGAGAAACAGATCGAAAGATAAATAGAGCACTTAAAGGGAAAGGGGATGAAGGGCTTCGATAGAGATTCTAATCAAAACAGTTCAGGCTAAGGTGTTAGTTCCTTATAAAACTACTAACAAACAAAATCTGTTGATTCTGTTGCAGGCCTCGAGCCTGCCCTTGCTTACGCTTAATCTTTAAGCGTTCGCGTTCTCGCCGCCGATTCCCGATAAGCGGAACGAGGACTTATATTTCGGGAAATCAGTTCTTTAAGACGATAAATGCTTTTGCTTGATTCTTTGATTTATCGTTCTTACTTAATCAAGCTAAGTCTGTAAAAGTTGTTTTGCATTAATTTCTAGACGTGGGTTCAATTCCCGCCATCTCCACTAGTAAATTTATTTATTTATTTATAAAAAAAATAACGGAGGAAAATCAAATAAGCGCTAGTAAAGTACGGCTGATAAGCCAGAAAGGAGAACAGCTTGGTTTAGTCTCTACCGAACAAGCATTAGAAGAAGCGAAAAAGCTTGGACTAGATTTAATATTGGTAGCCGCCCAAGCACAACCTCCTGTTTGCAAAATCACTGACGCCGGAAAATATTCTTATCAACAAAGAAAACAAAGAAAGAAGGAGAAAGTTGTTCACCATATTAAGTCTAAGCAAGTTTCTATTCGTTTTAATACCTCTTCCCATGATTTAGAAACTAAAGCAAGGCAAGCAGTTTCCTTTTTGGAAGCGGGGGATAATCTTCAGCTTACAATGAGATTGAGAGGAAGAGAAAATGCTCTTCGCTACAAAGCAGATGAAAAAATAGAAGAGTTTATAGAAATTGTCAAAAAGACCATGCCCATCAAGGCAGAAACTAAATCACTGAAGAAAAGTCGTCAAATCAATATAGATATCACCAAAATCAAATCCGAATGAAAACTAGAAAATCAATCACTAAAAGATTTAAATTCACTAAAAATGGTAAAGTTTTGAGACGGGCAACCGGCTTAGATCATTTACGCCGTCGCAAGTCAAAAAGAACAAAACAGCGTCAGAAAAAATGGGTGGAAGTTCCAAAAGCATTAGCAAGAAAAATTAAGAGTTTAAGAAAATACTAATATGTCTCGAGTAAAAAGAGGAAAAATTGCCCACAAGAGAAGAAAAGGGATTCTTCAACAAGTAAAAGGATTTAGATGGGGTCGCCGATCAAAGCTGCGCTTAGCAAAAGACGCTTTGCGACATGCTCGCGTAAATGCTTATCGTGATCGGAAAAAGAAAAAAAGAAATTTCCGGAGATTATGGCAGATTCAGATTGGAGCTGCTTTAAATTCAAGCGGTTTTTCTTACTCCTTATTTATTCATGCTCTCAAGGAACACAAAATTGAATTGAACCGAAAAATTCTTTCCCAGCTAGGGAAAGAATATCCAGAAATCTTTCAGAATATTATTAAGGAAGTTAAAGATTAGTCTTCGCCGAAGAAGATTTAGAGCCCAGGAATACCTGGGCTTTTTTTAATATTTCTTTTTGGCTAGAGAAAATCATTTTTTTTAAAGCCGCTTGATAAGGAAGCCAAAGATATTTATTATGTTCAGAAGATAATTTAACTTCTCTATTTTTGTTAAGTGCTAAGAAATAATCAACTGTTTTCCAAAATTTTCTGTTGCTTCGTTGACAAGAATACTGAATTTGTTCTTTGAATCCTTTTTGAAACTCTAATTCTTCTATTCCCGTTTCTTCTTTTGTTTCTCGGAGAGCTGTTTCAAGAATGGTTTCTCCTCCCTTTGCTCCTCCCTTGGGAAAACCCCATTCTCCCCTTAAATTACACAAGAGTAAATATCGAATTAATCCTAATTTTTCCTGAAAAACAATTATTCCAGCCGCTTTTTTGTGAGCCATAAATTCTTATTTTAAATATTTTTGAATCACTTCCCATGATCGAGAATTGAGAATATCTTTCTTCTCCGCCCATCCTCGCCGAGCTTGTCCTATCCCTAATTTTTTCCAAGCGAAATGATTAGGACAATGAGCGTCGGTATTAATGACCATTCTAACTCCCTTCTCTTTTGCTGATCTAATGTAATTGTCTTTTAAATCTAACCTCTTTGGCTGAGAATTGATCTCCAAGATTGTTTTTGTTTTCTTTGCTGCTTCATAGAGAAGATCCCAATTCAAATCACATTCTTTTCTTTTTTGAATTATTCGCCCACTAGGATGAGCAATAATATGAACATTAGGATTATTCATCGCTCGAACTAATCGTTGAGTCATCACCGATCTAGAGAGATGATAATTAGAGTGGATTCCAGCAACAACAATATCTAATTCAGCAAGTAGTTTATCGCTAATGTCTAAGGATCCGTCCTTTCGAATATTAGCTTCTATGCCTTTTAAGATTTTGATTCCTGAAGTATTTTTATTCAATTTATCGATAACCCTCATTTGTTTCTTTAATCTTTCCTCGTTTAAACCATTGGCAACTCGTAAATCAACTGCATGATCAGTAATGGCAAGATAGTGAAGTCCACTCTTTTTCGCCGCAATGACCATTTCTTCTATCGAAACCGTTCCATCGCTCCACTTTGTGTGACAATGAAGATCCCCTTGTAAATCGCCATCTTTAATCAAACAAGGGAATTTACGCTTTTGAACCATTTCAATCTCCCCATTGTTTGTTCTTACTTCTGGAGGCGGGCAATCCATCTTTAAAGCTTGATAAAGCTCTTTCTCTGTTTGCCCAGCCATTCTCTGATTCCCACGATAGACTCCGTATTCATTTAGCTTAAGCCCTTTCTGGATAGCTATTCGACGCAAAGCAATGTTATGCTCTTTGGATCCGGTAAAATATTGAAGAGCCGCTCCATAACTTTGTTTTTCGACTATTCTTAGATCCACATCAAATCCTGATTTTAATCGAATCGACGATTTTGTTTCGCCTTTCCCCCAAATTTTTTCCACTTCTGGAAGAGTTGTAAAATAGTCCATTACCTTCATGGGATCAGTTGCTACTGCCAAAATATCAATATCTCCTATCGTTTCTTTCATCCGGCGAATGGATCCAGCTAGATTAATTTTTCTAACTTCGGAGAGAAAAGACAATTGATCAATCATTTCCTGGGCTAAGGAGAGGGCTTCGCCCAAAAGAAATCTTCCTTTTCTTCTTTTGAACATCTTAATGGACTCTAAGATATTTTTCTCTCTTTTTTCGCCAAAACCAGGTAAGCTTCTAATTTTCTTTCCTTTGGCCATTTTTTCTAAATCGGTAATATTTTTTACCGACAACTTTTGATAAAGATATTGAATCGTTTTTGGCCCAATTCCCTCAATATTAATTAATTGATCGAGATTAACAGGAATCTTCTTTTTTAATTTTTGATGATAATGTACTTGTCCCGTCAGAAAATATTCCTCTATCTTTTTAGCGATGCTATCACCAATCGTTGGAAGATTTATAATCCCCTTTAAGCCATTCTCTTCGTAGATTTTCCGAAGATCAATCGAGGTTGTTTCTAAATAGATTCCCGCTCGCCGATAAGCACGAGATTTAAAGGAAATTCTTTCCATTTGAAGGTATTGTGAAATCTCTAAGAAAATTTTGGCTATTTTTTTATTTTCCACAATTTCTTAAATCTATTTTTGTCTTTTGTAAAATAATTTAAAATAACTTCTTTGGCAAGGGAAAGAAAGCAAAAGGAGCCGAAGAAGCAAAGGGCCAAGCGTGTTCCTCTCCAGATTAAACTAAAAACCACCGCTACGCTATAGGGAGCACCCAGGGCCATAAAAGCTATCCCTTCTACTATTTCTAGAGACCCGAGAGCTGCTGGAATAAAAAGAACCGAACCAAGCGCTGCAAAACTATAAACTATTAAAGGCCCCGTAAATCCTTTGAGTGATCCGACCAAAAAGAGAACAATAAGAAGTGCTTGAATAAGCCAAAAAAGGTGCTGAATAAAAGTTAATCCTATGATTTTCCAAAAATAACGATTGTGAATATTAAAAAAGCCCAACACTTCTTCTTCGTATCGAAGGAACTTTTGCCCTCTCGGTGTTTCCAATAAATCATCGAGACGAATAATTCTTAACAATTCTCTGATTACGCTTTTTTTCTTCGCCCCTCGGAAAAACAGATAAACAAAGAAGAAAATAATAACCCCGAGAGAAAAAACAAGCAGGGATCCAACCTTTTGAGAAAAAGCCCCTCCTCTTAAGAAAAAAGCCGCCAATCCACTAATAACAAACGCCAACAAAACAACAAAATCAAGCATTTTGTTGACAATAATCGAAGATATCCCTTTTTCCCAGGAGACGTTCAATTTCTCATTCAATAGATAAAGGCGAAGAGCCTCTCCTCCGACCAGGGTAATCGGCGTTAAATAACTCACCGTAAAACCAGCAAGAAAAGCTTTGTTTAAAGTTAAAAAATTCGACTGAACTCCCAAGTAAGCTAGAATCATTTTCCATGCCCAAACAGCTGTCTCTATTCCCGCTAAAAAGAAAAAGGCAATTAAGAAAAATTGCCACGCTTTTATCAAGGATAAAGATTGAATAACTTTTCCCCATCCAGCTTCTCCACCGATAAGAAAGAAAGCCGCCAAACCAATACTTAGGGAAACGAAAAACAAGAGAATTTTTTTTGGCGACATAAGTTCTCTGTTTTATTTAATCCTCTTTTATTTTGCTTAACAATTTCAATAAAACGGGATGATCGATTTTTTTGTCCAATTCAGCAAACCAAAAGTCCAAAGAAAAATGAGGATTTTCTTTCTTGTATTGCTTGGCTTGAAAAATATCAACTATTTTAATAAGTTGATGCACAAAATGGCTCTCTTTGCTGGTTTTATTGTTAAAATCCTGATAAATAAGGGCAATTTCTTCTTGAAGGGGGAGAGGGAGAAAATCAATAAGTTTCTTAAAAACCTCTTCATTCTTTTTCTTTTCTCCTAATCGCTTTGCTTTCTTTTCTTTGATTAAATGATTCATCCCGCCTTTGTGGATTTTTTCTTCGTCAAAACGGATTTTCGCCAAATCATAAATCAAGGCCATTTTGATCATCTTGTTTATATCTAATTTCGTTCCCTGCCCTAAGATCCAAGCCATAAGAGCTAAATTAAAACTGTGCTCTGCTACTGTTTCCGGTTTTTCCACTTTTTTTGAAACCCATTCTTGTTTAGGAATTAATTTCAATTTTCCAACTTCAATTAAAAAAAGAACCGTTTGATCCATCGGTTCTTTGTTTAAAGATTGGTTCTTTAAAAAATGACGAGAAATAGCTTTTTTGAATTTTATTAAAATTTGGTCATCGATAATTTCTTTGATCCATCTGAGCCAAAGACGTATTTGAATCTCTGCTCCAGCTTGCCAATATTCTACTCCCTGAAAAAAGTTTTCTACCTTATCTGCTTGTTTAATGAAAGCTCCGGTTGTCTTCTCTCGGTATTCAAGTTCTTGCCATAAATTTATAATTTCTTCTCGTAAAGCCAGAGGAAGATAAGAAGTTATCTTTTTTAATCCTTCGTATTCATCTTGATATTTAGCTTCTTTTCGCGAAGTCTTTTCTGAAGGAGAAAGTTTCGGCCAACTACGAAGAATCTCTTTTGTTTTTCCGGGTTCTAAATCTTTTGGCAACAAAGGATCGTAAGGCGTCGCATCAAAACAATAAACCTTACAAATATCATGGATTAAGGCCATCTTAATCAGTTTTTGACTTTTTAGATTTTTGAATCCACTCAAAACCCACGCCATCATCGCCAAACGGAAGGAATGGCTAGCGGTACTTTCGGCCGGATCAATATGGTGAGCTACCCATCCTCTCCGACGAGTCGCTTTCAATTTGTTAATTTCCGAAAAAAAACGAACTAAATCAGTCATCAATATTTGATTTTCTTAATAAGGTAAACCGTAGTAATCGCTGACGAAACCTTAACCTTATCACCGACCCGATGACCCAACAAAGATTCACCAACTGGTGATTGATGACTAATGGCTCCAGCTGGTGGATCAGCTTCTAGTGATCCGACTATCTGAAATTCATCTAGTTGATTTTCAACCTCGACAACAACCGTTGCCCCTAATTTTATTGATGTTCTCTCCTTGAGCGGTGGGCATTTAATCATTTGATAATTGTCAAGAACATGCTTTAGCTCCTGAATTCTACCCTTTAAAATTTCAATATTTTCGTGAAAAACTAAATAATCGGATTCAATTTCCTGAGAATGAAAATTATCCGCATTATTTTTAATTTTATCCTTCTTTGTTTTTTGTAACTCTTTGTATTGCAGTTGAATCTTTTTCAATCCTGCACGAGTCAAATAAAAAATTCCTTCTTCCATAATACTTTATGCTATTCTTTTAAGAGAATGCTGTCAAATTAATAAAACTAAAACTACTACAAAAGGTAGAAAATGGCTTGACTTCCGACTCCAAAGACTAAAACAGCAATTAAGATGTAAAGAAAATAGCGAGGAACATTTAGAGAGTATTCTGGGGTCCTATCTCCTCTCTTCTTTGCTCGACAGAAGAGGATAATAATGACTATCCCTTCGATTGCTCCCATTAACGTTCCAACTATTCCTATAAGAACCGTAAATCCATCAAAACCACTAATAAGCAAAAGAAGTGGGACAAAAATAATAAGAGAAAAAGCTATCGAGGCGGGTAAATGAAAATCGTTTATTAAGCTGACTTTAAGATAATTAGCTAAGCCAAGAAAAGAAACAACACTTATCAAGAAACCAACGACTGCTATAAGAATAATAAACAATCCTCCCAACGGGAAAGAAGAAATGTCTACATTTTGCCATTGATAAACATCTTCTCCTATCCCGGTAAAAGACAGGCTAAACAAGAAATAAGATAGTATAACAATCGTTATTGAACAAATAATTATTCGTCCAATCTTTTTTTGTTGCCCAGCTTTCTTAAGAACTCGGTTAATTGAAGGAAGGGTATCCCAGCCAATTAAACTAAAAAGAACAACCCCTGGAAGCATAAAAATGTAGCGCCAATCAAAAGAAGAAATCTCCTGCCAATCAACAAAAGGCATAGCTACGCTTGCAATTAGAAACATTGCTAAAAACAAGAATGCTGTTAGAAAAAATTCCCCCGCGGGAAAACTTTGACGCTTTTTTAAAAAAATAAATGAGACGACTATGACGAAAAAAAGACTAAGATAAATTGGAGAAATTTCCAACGAAGTAAAGACAATAGACAGAAGAATGCCACTTAAAATAACGTAAACCGATAGAGCCCCTCCTATTCCCAATACCGTAATGACGGAAATAATCTTTCCTATTGGTTTGCTTAAATATTTTTTCGCGTACATTGACAAGGTGCCAACTTTTTCCGTGCGCAAAATAACCTCTGCAAAAAAGAGGTGAAGAAAAGTAACTGCCACTCCAAAAACGATTATAATTATTAAAAACGGCAGCCATCCAGCGCTTGATAGGAGAAAGGGTAAGCTAAAAAGACCAGCTCCGATTAATCCTCCCATTAATTGGGCGGAACTTAAAAAAAGGGCTTTATTCATTCTAGACGTTTTTCAATATTATAAAGGCTATATTTTGTAAACTCGATATCCAGGATGAACTTTTTTACTCACCTTCATCCCTACTGTTTGTTTTGTTTTTGCCCGCTTAACTTTTTCGTGATCTATTTCCATTGAACCGATTTTCTGCTTAAAGTCAGTTTCTCCTCCTGTAAATCTTACTTCTTCACCAGTTTTAAGTGGTTTTTTTAACTCAACAATTGCCACCTTGATTTTGTCAAAGTAGTGGATTACTTTTCCGACCAAAATTTCCTTTTTATTTTTTATATTAGACATAAAACTAAAAATGAATTATGGTAAAATCGACCTTTCGAAAATGCCCTTAGAAGGATTCGAACCTTCATTTCAACCTCCGGAGGGTTGCGCTTTATCCGTTAAGCTATAAGGACTATTTTTGAGCAATTAAATAAAGATTTTTCCGACTACCAGAAGTGTTGGTCATCCCTCCTGAATCAACGATATTCAAATTTATCTCTCGAATTAATTTCTTTAGTTCTTTCTGCGTAAAAGCGTGATAATAAAGATTAGTTTGTCCACCCCATTGATGAATGAAATCTCTTTTTCCTAACGAAGGTTTCTTTGTTAATCTCTGGCGAAGGAAAGAAGGTTTTCCAAATCGAGAAAAAGGTAGAGGTATCTGCCAAACAGTAAGAAACAAAAGCCCATTCGGCTTTAAAACTCTCACCGCTTCTTTTAAAAGACGCAACTGTAATGAAAAAGAAGGAATGTGATGCAGAAGAGAAATGGCAAAAACTCCGTTAAACGTCTCGCTTGGAAAAACAACCTTAAAAATGTCACCGGCTACAAAACGATTATGGGGATATTTTTGTTGAGCAATCTCAATAAGACGCGAAGAGCTGTCTATCCCGATATAACTAATTTCCTTTTCTTTCAAGGAGTCAATTAGCTGCCCGTTTCCGCAACCTATATCTAAAAGAAAATCTCCTCTCTTAACGAAGCGATTAAATTGTTCTAACTCTTTTCTCTTTATTGATCTTGTTTGAGAAAAGTCATCAGCTATTTTATTGTAACCTTCCTTGTTTCTTTCTTGAAGATATTGTGCGTATTCCTTATCCATAATTTATGTATAACTTAGATCAAACTCAAATAAAATATTACGAAGAAATTATTTATGAATTAATTCGGAGTCAGCCGAAAAATTTTCGTGATTTCGAGAAGATAGAACGATTTTGGGCAAAAAAGAACAAGAAGATAATTCCTAAAAAAATCGTTCTGAACCAAGTTTATCATAAAATGGTAGGGGAAAAAAGAATTAAGCCCAATCAATCAATCGAAGGCCTTCTTGTCACCCGACAAGTTCGTTCTCGATCAGGAGTTACTGTTGTCGCTGTTTTAACAAAACCATATCCCTGCCCAGGAAAATGTATTTATTGTCCTAACCAAGCTGGTGTTCCAAAAAGCTACTTAAAGAATGAACCAGCCGTAATGCGAGCTATCAAGAATAATTATGATCCATTCTCTCAAGTGATTTCTCGCCTACAATCACTAAAAATGACTGGCCACAAACCTAGTAAAATTGAATTGATTGTAATCGGGGGAACTTGGAGTTTTTTGCCTTTATCTTACCAAGAATACTTTATTAAAAGATGCTTTGAAGCCGCTAATGGCAAAAAGAGCCTTTCTTTAAGAGCAGCCCACCGAAAAAACGAAAAAGGGAAGCATCGAATTATCGGCATAACTTTAGAAACAAGACCGGACTATATTACTCCTGAAGAAATAAATAGAATGCGTCGATTGGGAGCAACTCGCGTAGAAATCGGCGTCCAAAGTTTAGATGATCAAGTTCTAAAATTAAATCAGAGAGGACATGGAATAGCTGCCACTATTCGAGCAACTCAACTCTTAAAAGATGCTGGAATTAAGGTTAGTTATCATCTAATGCCTAATTTGCCCGGGTCAACTCCTGAAAAGGACTATCAAGTATTTAAACAGGTTTTTGCCGATTCCCGCTTTCGTCCTGATCTTTTAAAGATTTATCCCACGGCTATTATAAAAGAAGCCCCTCTTTATCAGTTATGGAAAAAAGGGGACTATAAGGCATATTCTAAGGATGTTTTGGTTTCTTTATTAAAAAGGATGAAAAAAGACGTTCCTTTTTATTGTCGCATTCAAAGAGTTATTCGAGATATCCCTTCTTCTAGTATTGTTACTGGACCAACAAAAATATCAAATCTTCGAGAAACAACATTAAAAGAATTAAAAAAAGAAGGAACTCCTTGTCAATGTATTCGCTGCCGAGAAATAAGAGGAGATTATGATGGACAAGAAGAAATAAAACTATATCGATTAGATTATCAAGCATCACAGGGAAAAGAAATATTTCTGAGTTACGAAAATCTTTCTCGAACCCATTTATATTCCTTGTTAAGATTACGTATTCCTTCTTCTGTTTTTTCTTCCCATCCTCATTTTATTCCAATTCTTCGAGATGCTGCTATTATTCGTCAAGTCCACACCTATGGACTTCAACTTCCTTTTTCTCAAGAAAATAAAAAATCCCCTCAGCATCGCGGCTTAGGGAAAAAACTTATTCATGAAGCAGAAGAAATCGTAAGAAATGAATTCCCGAAAAAAATAAAAAAGATGGCTGTAATCTCCGGGGTAGGAGTCCGTGGATATTATCGTAGATTAGGATATAAGCTTCGAAAAACTTATATGATTAAATCTATTGATTAACCTTTGTTAATCGTCGAACTACCTCCCGATCATCCCAAGCAACTTTCCGTCCGTTTTCAATACACATTAACGATTCCGATCCTTTCCCCGTAATGATAACTACGTCATTTGCACCTCCCCAAGATAAAGCTTGATTTATAGCTTTCTCTCTATCAAGAATCACTGTTTTATTACTGACAGGAAAATTTTTAAATCCGGTTTTCATTTCTGCAAGAATTTTTTCTGGATCTTCATCATAGGGATCTTCATTGGTTAAAATAACCTTCTGACAGTAACGACTAGCAATTTTTGCAAAGATCGGTCTTTTCCACTTGTCTCTTCCCCCTCCGCAGGCTCCAAGAACACATATCAACTTTCCGCCACTTCCTAAATAATGACGCGCTGCCTGATATGCTTTTTCTAAGGCAACAGGAGTATGGGCATAATCAACAATAACCGGATAGGGTTTTTTAATAACAACCTCCATTCGCCCAGGAACCTTCTCTATTAGAGCCAAAGATCGTTTCATTGACTTGAAATCAATGCCTTGTGACCATCCTATCGCCAAAGCCGCTAAGGCGTTATAAACGTTAAAAAGCCCATCTAGGTTTATTTTTATTTCTTGTTCGTTAACGAAAAAGATTATTTGCCCCGGAAATGAACTAATTTTTTTCGCAGAAAGAAATTCTATGTTCTCTTCTGGCGAGGAAGCCTTTATCGAAAAACCTATTTTCTTTTCTGCTTTAAATCGAAGAAAGCCGTGAGCATATTGATCATCTAAATTAACAATGATAGTTTTTGGCTGTTTTTTCTTTGTTGAGTTGCCAAACCAAGAAGGAGATAGTGATTGAAATAACTTCTCTTTAGCTCTTCTGTAGTTGATAAAGCCTCCGTGCCTTTCAATGTGTTCTGGAGATAAATTAGTAAAAACAGCAAGATCGAAATCGATGAAACGATGACGACATTGTTTAATTCCCTCAGAAGTCACTTCGATAACTACGTATTGACAATTATTTTTTCGAGCAGTTGATAAAAATTTCTGCAATTGAAACCTTCCGGGCATTGTCATTTTAAGTTCATTAGGATAACTTCTTTCTCCGATTCGAAAACAAATTGAAGAAAGAGATGCTACCTTGTAATTAGCTCCTTGTAGTATTTGGGTAGTCATTTCGACAACAGTTGATTTGCCGCTTGTCCCGGTAACGCCAATGACAATTAACTTCCGAGAAGGAAATCGATAAAAAAATGCTGCCGCTCCCGCTAAGAAGAAATGGTAAAATTCAAGAAATTGGCTGGGAATAAAAAGTTTGATTTTTGCCTTCCAGTTCATATTGTCTTTTCTCTAATTGAAAAAATGTTATAATAAAACCCACCTAAAAGAAATATTATGCCCATTACTAAATCAGCTAAAAAAGCTTTAAGACAAAATTTAAAACGGAAAAAAAGGAATTCTATCTACAAGCAAAGGATGAAGGAATTGTTTAAAGAAATCAAGCGACTTGTTGCTACGCAGGAAAAGGAAGCTGCGGGGAAACTTCTTCCCGACTATTACAAGGCTGTTGACAAAGCAGCTAAATCTAACGTTATTAAAGAAAATGCAGCTAGTCGAAAAAAAGCCAGCTTGACTAAGCTTGTAAATCAAATAGAAATTAAAGAGACAAAATAAAGGAAGCCATTCCTTCTTTCGCCTTAACTTGTCCCGTTTTAATCTGAAGATCTATCGTAAATAATTGACGGTAGATTTTTTTTAATTCTGCCCAATTAAATTGCCGTGACAAAGAATAAAGCTTACTAACTGCATAGGGGTGTAATTTACTCTTCTGGACAATTTCTTGATAAGAAATTCCTTGTTCGGCCAAATTTTTAATCAGAAAAAGATTTTTAATCTTTGTCGCAATTAGCCCCACAAGAAATATCTGCATTTGCGCCTCATTCTTTTCTGCAGATAAATCCATGAATATTTTTAAGGCTTTTTTCTTATCTCCCCTTACCAAACAATCAAGTAGGGTAAAAATATTAACCTCTTTAAAGGGAATTATTAAAAATTCAACCAACTCACTATTTATATTCTCGTCATCTTTTGCCCATCCCTTATATCCAGCAATTTTTTCTATTGCTTTTGCCCCTCGCCATGTATCAAGTTTTGCATAATCAGCGAGCTTTTCTTCGGCCTCCCGAGTAAGAGACAAGCCGTATCTTCCCGCTTCTTCTCTTAGCCATTCTCTGTATGCTCCCAACTTAAATTTTTTGAACTCTTCTATTTTCTGACTGTGTTGATTTAGTGCTTTTTTTAAAGATTGTTTATCTTTTTTAATAACTCCTCTTTCTTCGATTACAATAATTTCTTTCGATCGTTCCAGAACCTCTATTTTCTTCTCTAGGGCCCTAGCAAAATCTTTGTTTTGAAAAACGCTTCGAAGAATGAACAATCTTTTTTTAACAAACATCGATCGTTGTTGAAAATCATCCCAAAAACTATTAAATTCAACTTCTTTCGCCTCAATTTTAATTAATTCCACACCTCCTTGGTGTTTTTCTTTATAGCGATCAATTATTTGGGTGATTTTTTTTGATAAGCGATATTCGTCATCGCCGCAAAGAAAGAATATCATTTTTGTTTTTTTATAATGATTTTTGACATTTGGGACAATAAAAAGTACTTCTGTTATTAATTATGATCCGCTTAATAGGAGTTTGGCAACGGGAACAGGGTTGCCCTTGACGATGATAGGCCTCTAACACGGAACCGTATTGCCCAGATTTATTTTCTGTATCCCGAAATTCACCGGTTGTCGTTCCTCTTTTTTGAATCGCCCGAACAAGAATCGAACGCATTGCCTTGTAAATATCCATTCCTTGATCCTTCTTCAAAAACGAGGCCTTGATTTCTGGGTGAACTTTAGCTTCCCACAAAATTTCGCTCGCGTAAATATTTCCTATTCCAGCAACAATCGATTGATCCATAAGAATCGCTTTCATCTGACGTCTTTTGTTTCGAATCAATTCCCAGAAACGAGCAAACGTCAGTTCTTGCGACAGAGCATCTAAACCAATATTTCTTGTCATCCTTATTTCTTTCATGTCTTTACTGGTTGATTGTAATTCAAAACAAGAAAACTTTCGTTGATCCGACCACGCTAACATCAATTCGTTATCTAGCCAAAACATTAGGCGTATCTGTTGTTTTTCTAATTTTGGCAACCAATCTCCCGATTGATATCTCCAAGAACCAATTAAGAAATGCCCTGTCATTCTAGGATGAACGAGAAGTTTTTTCTGGTCAGACAAACAAAAAACAATAACTTTTCCGTAACGAGAAATTTGCGCAATCTTTTTTCCTATTAATAATTTTTTGAATTCAGAAGTTGTTTCCGGATAATGAATGATTTTAGGAGTGTCGGTCCATATATCAAGAAAGGTCCTTTGTAGGACCTTTTCTTTTAAATCATTAACCATTGTTTGAACTTCTGGAAGTTCTGGCATCGAGGAATTAACTCTTTAATGGCGCACGAATTCTTTCAACGATTTCATCGGGAGTGAAATGAGCTTTAATTAGATAGTCTACCGCTCCCAATTCAAAACCTTTTTCGATGTCTTCCCTTTGGCCAAGATTAGAAAGAATAATAACAGGGATGGAGCCTGTTTTTGGCTCCTCTTTTAATTGTGCTAAGACTTTGAATCCGTCAATCCCCGGAAGAATAAGATCTAATAAAATCAAATCTGGGGCTTCGTCATTTGCTTTGATCAACCCCTCTTCTCCGTCAACAGCCTTTATGATCTTAAATCCCTCTTCTACTAATTTTTTCGACATTAACTCGCTAAGAAAAATATCGTCCTCAATAATAAGAATTTTTCTATTTTCTTTGGCCATAAATAAAGTTAAAACTATTTATTAATTGAGGGGTAAAATTTTCTCTACTTTCCCAACCACCTCTTCGGGATCAAAGTTTGTCTTTATAATCCAATCTTTCGCTCCTAGTTTCTGAGCTCGGCTAATTTCTACCGGCTGCCCAGAATTAGAAATGATTATAATTGGAATGTCTTTAATTTCTTCTATCCTATCCTTCGCTTCCATTACTTCAAACCCGTCCATTTTCGGCATAGCAACATCAAGCAGTATTAAATCGGGCCGAATTTCTTTGATTTTCTCAAGACCTTCTTTTCCGTCTGCAGCAACAATACTTCTGTATCCTCGACGTAACAATTTGCGCTTAAGAAAAGAGGCTAGAACTTCTTCGTCTTCGATGATAAGAATTGTCTTGATCATATTATCAACTTACTCTCTGTTATCTATTCTACTCCGAAAAAGATGGTTTTGTCAACTAGTTTGGTTCGTTGGCGAGTGCAGAGGAATTGTAAAAAAGAATGTCGTTCCTTTTCCTTTCTTAGAAGAAAACCAAATTTTACCACCATGAGCATTAATAATGTTTCGGGCAATAAATAAACCTAACCCTGTTCCGTTTGGCATTGTAGAAATAGCATTCTCTGTTCTATAAAATCTTCTAAAAATATGAGCTTGTTGAGATTCCGAAATACCAATTCCCGTGTCTTTAATAGAAAAAAGGAGGGCATCGCTATCTTGCGATAAATTAATAACTATCGACCCTCCACTTGGCGTATAGTTGATAGCATTACTAAGAAGGTTTTGAATAACCAATTTCATTTTTTCGGTGTCTATTTTGACGTCTGGGAAATCTCGCCGAGCTCCACGAAAAGAAAATTTAAGCTTTTTCCTTTCTATTATTAACTGATGATTTTTCGTTACTTGAGTGATTAAATCTCTTAAGCTCGTTTTTTGGACATCATAAAGAAACCTTCCTTCTTCAATCCGGCTGACATTGAGAAGATCGTTAACCAAACGAATCATTCTTTGGTTACTCTCGTAAGTTTTAGAAAGTAAATTTTTTTGTTCAGAATTTAAATCTCCTTCATCCCCATCAAGCAACATCTTGATGCTCCATTTTATCGCCGATAGAGGTGTTCTTAATTGATGAGCAGCTACCGAAACGAAAGAGGTTTTCATTTGCTGGACAAGTACTTCTCGAGAAATGTCGCGGAAGATTATTAAATAATTTATTATTCGTAGCCGTCTCCCCATCGCAATAACCGACACTTCAATTGTTCGGTCCTTTCCTAAAGAAATATTAGCCTTAGAAGTTATCCTAAGATTGTCCTGAGTGTCTAGAATCGAGTCTAAAACAGACGAAAGAAGACGGTTGTTCCGCCATTCAGAAAGATTACTTTCAATCATGTCCGAAGAACGAATTCCAAATATTTGTTCGACTCTCTTATTAACAATTTTAATTATGTTGTCTTCGTTAACGATTAGCAAGCCATCAACAAAATTATTAATAATTATCATCGTTTTTTCTTTCTCTCTTTCGGCAACAAGCCGAGATTTTTCTGTATCTTCTAGGATATTTAAAAGAGCGCTAGATGTTTCCTTTAGTTCTTCTGCTTGTTCTTTTTGGTGTTCACCTTCTGTTCTTTTCTTCTGTTCCATCGTTTGACGAAACGTTTGCATTAATTGTTTTGTTTGATGATCCCAAGTTCGACTCCTTGTCTCTAGGGTTTGTTTTGCGTCCCGGAGAGATCGACGGAGATTAATCGCTTCGGTGTTTCTTTGTCCTAATCGATCTTGGAGCCTCTCATTTATTGTTTTGAGCTGTCTAGTAATCCAACCTGAACGATCGTGAGTATAATTAACTATTAATTGTGTCGCAAAAATTACTGCTCCGCTTAGAATAACCGTAAGCGTTGTTGTCGGGATTGAAGAAAGATACTCTGTTGGCAACGGATAATGCTTATAACTCAAAAGAAAATCGCTGTTCTCTAAAAGAGATAAGAAAGTTAATCCCAGCCAGGCAAAAGAATAGAAAAATGTTTGATAGGGGGCTATTTCGATGAGCGAAGAATTGAAAATCAAATAGAAAACAAAAAACAAAGCCGCAATATAGAAAAGAGGGAATGAATAATAAATGAGAACTGGGGCAATAAGATAAAAGCCAAACCAAGCTGCTAATATTTCCAGAACAAAGATGCTGGCCAATAAACGATATACTTGATCCTTTAACAGATGAGAGGTTTTTTTTGCATAGCTAACGAAGAAGAAAAATAAACCAAAAGAGAAAAAGATTAAACATATTCCCAAAACACAATTAGGGAAACTCGGCAAAACAAGGGAAAACAAAAACGCAAATAAAACAAAACTCGGGAGTAAAAACCTTCTCATTTTGACTTGTCGAGCAAGACTATGTAGCAAAATAACTCTTTCTGATGAAGAGAAAAAATTTTCTTTATTGCTTTCCATCTTTCTTTTTTAAGAAATTATTTTCTTTTAAAATCACTATCTCTTTTTTTAATTCTATCATTTTAAGTTCCCTGTCAACGGTTAAACGACGGAATCTTTCAAGCTCTTCAATCCTTTCTCGTAAAGCTTCTGTTTTTACTTTATTTTCTTGCCTTAGGAATTTTGCTTGCTCTTCTAATTGTTTAGTTCTTGCTTTAATCCTTATTTGCAGTACTCGAGCTGTTTCTTCTAGGTTAATTTTCATCTGATTATTTCGCTGTAAGCTATTGTAGCTTTTTAATCCATTCCAGGTCGACATCGCCGTCATCATAACAATGGCAACCAAAGCAAAAAGGAATCTTGCTAAAAAATAAGGATTTCCTTCTAAGAAAATTGGGGAAAAGAAAAAAATGCTTATCATCCCGGATAACGCTAAAAATCCTAAAAACAATGAGTTTCTTAAGAAAAAATTAGTCGTTAACCAATTTTCTAAAAAGAGAAATAGGAGAAAAAAAATAAAAAAAGATCCCGTCCAATCAATAGCCGTTAAGTAAATAAGCCAAACAAACAATCCAACAAAAAAAGTATTATTAGAAAAAAGAATTACCGTTTGAAATTTCTTTTCTGAATAAAGAAAAAGGCTAGCAATAAGCCAAATCGCCCAAATTACTATACCATTCCCTAAGGAAAACCAAGGCTGGAATCGAAAAACATTATAATAAATACCACTCAAAAATATGGCGCCTAAAGCTCCAAAATTAATAAAAAGAAAAAGCGCTAATTTTCCTCTCTCTTCTTTTTTGTTTTTTAAAAAATGATCATCTCGAGAAAAAAGTGGGCGGAAATTAATTAACGACATAGTTTTAAAATTAAGGGAGGTAATTTATCAATCTGTTAAACCCAAGAGCTTGAAAAGCTTTCTTTGCCTGTTCTTTATTATAACTCTTTTGACTACATTTTTCTAATTCGAAGTCAATTTCTACATCTTGTTTGATTTTCCCTAGTTCTCGACTTAGGAGAATTTGCTGATAATTTTCTCTCAAGATTGTTTGTTTTCTCTCTTCAATTTCAGCCAATCCATACCCCATCTCTTTATATAAATTGTCGAGCGAACCAAATTGTTTTAAAAGCTTAATAGCTGTTTTTTCTCCAATCCCAGGTGCCCCCGGAATATTATCTGACCTATCTCCCTGTAAAGCTTTTAAATCAAGAAGTTGATCAACTTTTAATCCTTCGTATTTTTGCTTAACAGCTTCTCTATCGTAGATTTCAACTTGGCTTAATCCTTTTTTTAAAAGCATGACTTTCGTTCGATCATTAACTAATTGAAGCAAGTCTTTGTCGCCACTAAGGATTATAATGTTAATCTTTTTAACTTCCCGAGCTATGGTTCCAATAAGATCATCTGCTTCATATCCTTCTCGGGCAATTATCGGAATTTCTAATAAGTTGAGTAATTTTTTAATTTGCGGAATTTGATCATATAATTCTTGGGGGGCCTTAACTCTCGTTGCTTTATAAGCGGGGTATATCTTTTGACGAAAGGTTGGCCCAGGGGAGTCAAAAGTCGTTACTATATATTGAGGCGCCATTTCTCTTATAGCCTTAAAAAGCAGAGAGAAAAAACCATAAGCGGCATTAATTAGGTCGCCGCTAGCAGTCGTCAAAGGAGGCAAGGCGTGATAAGCACGGTGAATCAAGGCATTGCTGTCAACAATAAGTAAAACAGGTTTGGTTTTATTGCTTACTTTTTCTTCCATAAAAAAGATAATTCTTTAAGCACTAGAGGAGATCCAGAAAAAATAATTTCTCTTTCGCTAATGTTATTGAAATCAAAATGAATTTTGATTTTAGGGGAGGGAAGAAGTTTCTTGACTCTATCTCCCCACTCTAGGGCAATAATATTTTTTTTGTTGTCCAAAATTTCTACCAGGCCAAGGGTGTTGTCTTTCCCTTCTATTCGATAACAATCAAAGTGATAAAAGAAACTGAAAGGAAAATCTGGTCTTCTAATTTTATATTTTCGAAAAATAACAAAAGTTGGACTTAAAACTTGCCTTTTAATTTCAAGTCCCTGAGCCAATCCTTGCAGAAAAGAGGTTTTCCCCCCGCCTAAATCACCCACCAGAACTATCGTAAAGGACTCCTTGTTGTTAACTTCTCCTTTGGCTAGAATAATGGCTTCAATCAACAGGTGGCCCAATCTTTTTGTTTCTGCTACACTATTAGTAGTAATTTTCATTGTTATGGGCAATAATAAAACAAAAAATGGCTCAATTATTACAAAAATGGATAAAACCCAATTAGAGAAAGCTGTTGCTTTAATTAAAACTAGCCAGCAAATTTACATTTTCCCAACCCTTTCAACAAATCGGGATTTCCTCCTCCCTTCGCTAGGCTTATTTTATGCTCTCCAAAAATTAGAAAAAGGCTCTGGTTTAATTCTGGGAATGTTACCCTTAAGTGAACAAAGCTTAATTTTTAAGCCAACCGAAGATGAAAATAAAATAACTATTCTTTCTCCTTCCGCGGATAATATTAGGAGACTTCGTTATGAAAAAGAGAAGGATAATTTGGTTCTCTATTTTGATAATAAGGGAAATAGTCCAAAAAAGCAAGATGTAATCTTTTCCGGTTTTTCAACACAAAAACGGGCTGATTTACTGATAACAATAGGAGCTGATAGTTCTGAAGAGATTAAACACCCTCTTTTCCAAAAAAACTTTCTAGGCACTCCTTGGCTGTCTATCGGGGGACAAGATAAGAAAATTTCTCCCCTCCAAACAATATTACCCCTTTCTCCTTCTGTTTCTTGTGCAAAAGTTATTTTTCGTCTTCTAAAAAAAATCGACGAGAATTTGATAGATCAACGAAGCGCTGCTTATTTATTGCGTAGTTTGCAATTTCTCCCAAATTTTTCTCCTTCTGATGATTTTTTTCAAACAGTTGCTAATCTTGTAAATCACCGAGCCCTAGAATATAAAATTAACCCTTGCTCTACTCAGTCCCTCAAACAACTAAATTTACTAAAAACATTAGTAGGTAGATTGCAGTTTTCTCTGTCAGCCAATATCGCCTTTGCTAGCTTATCGACCAAGGATATAAATTCCAGCTCTTCGACTGATTTGATTTTTCTCTTTCAAGAATTACGGAAAGGATTACTTTCTCTCAAAAACTTTCTGGTATTGTGGCCCATTAATGATGGTCAATTTCAAGTCGTTGCTTATCTCAAAGATAAGAAAAAACTAGCTCTTCTTCAGTCACGCTACCAAGGGGTTGTTAACACTAATCGTAGCTTATTCTCTATCTCCGGAAAAAGTTCTCTTTTGGTTGCTAAAAAAATAATTAAGACTCTTTCTTAAAAATATTATGACTAAAGCCACAGATGGTGTTCATATCAGTCCTTTCGTTATCAAGGAAATACTCCCTTCTATTAAAAATATTCGTAATTTCCAACAATCTCTTCAAAAGAATCTTTCTGAAAATACCTCGCAAATCGTTGATATTATACTTGGTGGGACAATTATTCTTCGCGCTTCTGATATTCATATCGAGCCTCAAAGCGGAAAAGTTCGTCTAAGAATAAGGGTTGACGGGGTTCTTCAGACTATAATTTATTTTTCGCCAGAAACATACAAGGGGATAGTAGATCGTTTTAAGCTCCTTTCCCGGTTGAAATTAAATATTCGTCGAAAAGCCCAAGATGGCCGTTTTAATATTATCTTTGATCGAGAGGGAGAAGAAAAAAACATCGAAGTACGAACCTCTGCTCTTCCTTCTGAATACGGGGAAGCCATCGTAATGAGGATCCTCGATCCAAAGAACTTAAAAAATATTGAAAAACTAGGGATCCGGGAAGATATTCTAGCTCTTTTCCAGCAGGAACTTAAACGACCTAATGGAATGATTCTTGTGACCGGACCAACTGGTTCAGGAAAAACAACAACTCTCTACGCCTTTTTAAGAACGGTTCATGACCCAGGGATCAAAATTATCACTATTGAAGATCCAATTGAATACGAGTTGGAGGGAATTTCCCAAACTCAAGTTAATCCAACTTATGGATACGACTTTGAGTCAGGACTATCGGCTATTGTTCGCCAAGATCCCGATGTTATCCTTGTTGGGGAAATAAGAACCTATCAAACAGCAAAAATCGCTCTTCAGGCGGCGATGACCGGACATTTAGTTTTTAGCACTCTTCATACTAATGACGCCACAGGAACAATTTCTCGATTAGAAGCGCTCGGAGAAAGCAGCACTAATATTGCCCCCGCCCTCAATTTGGTTATTGCTCAACGTTTAGTTCGTAACGTTTGTCCGCGTTGCGCTTATTTCCTTAAAGCAACAGACAAAGAAAAGGAGACTTTACGTTCGGGGCTAAAAGGAAGTCCTGTCCTTCAGAAATTTGCCTCTCTTGACTTCGATAAATTAAAAATAGCCCATGTTCATCCAGATGGGTGTGAATCCTGTAACTTTACCGGATATCAAGGACGAACAGGAATTTTTGAAGCTTTTGCTCTTGATGACGAGATTGAAAATTTCGTTCTCGAATCTCCATCAATTCCCCGATTAAAAGAAGCTTTAAAGAAAAAGGGGATGACCTCTATGTATCAAGACGGACTAGTTAAAGTAATTCAACAAAAAACTACTCTTGAAGAAGTCCTCCGGGTTAGCGAAAAATGAATGGAGGTTTCTTGTTCCGATCACTTCTTCTTTTGCTGTTTTTCCTTTTTCTCCCTCTCGAAACAAAAGCAAGCCTTACTCCTTTTATTATTGAAGTTCAAATTAGAGGAGCTCAAGTTGACGAAGACTACGTTAAAATTTATAATCCGCTTGATCGGGAAATTAACGTTAGTCGTTATCAGCTCAAAAAGAAGAGTTCAACAGGAAAAGAATATTCTCTCAGAATTTTCCCTTCTTCAACCATCATTCCTCCTAAAGGAGAAATTATTTGGGCAAATTCAAACAATGGATATGCTCAATCGCTCTCCGTTCAAGTAAAAAGCACGGCTAATTTATCAATAAATAATAGTATCGCTTTTTTTGATAAAAATGGTAAAATAATTAATGCCTTGGGTTGGGGAGAGGGAATAAGTCAATTTTTCGAAGGATCTCTCTATCCCTTCAATCCTCAGGCGCAGCAGCAGTTAAGGAGGAAGCAAAATCAAGGAAATTTTCAAAACACTGATTCTAATGCGGAAGATTTCTACCTTTTCCCAGTTGAGATAAAATTGATTGATGTTCTTGAAGAAAAAAACCAGCTCGACAATTCTTTCCTAGAGGACAATTCTGTTTTGGGCCCTCAAACACCCAAAAGTTTTCCGCGAAAATTAAGTGTTTTTGTAGCCGGATTAAGTTTCTCTTTTGTTTTTAGTTTTATTGTTATTGTTTTAAAAGAAAAATTATCATGAGTGGACATTCACATTGGTCAACAATCAAACACCAGAAAGAAACCGAAGATCAAAAAAGAGGGAAGAGTTTCTCGAAAATTGCCCGACTAATTACTATTGCAGCCCGAGAAGGTGGTGGTGATCCAGGAAGCAATCCAGGATTACGTTCAGTAATTGAGAAGGCTAAAAGCGCAAACATGCCTACGAAAAAAATTGACGGTGCCATCGAAAGAGGATCGGGGGAAGCAACGAAGGAAAATCTTGAAAGGATCACTTACGAAGCATTGGGGCCAGGAGGAATCCGGATAATTGTTGAAGTGATTACCGACAATAAAAATCGAACACTAGAAGACATAAAACAAACCTTGAGTAAAAACGGGGGGAAACTTGCTGAAATTGGTTCAGTTAAATGGTTGTTTGAACAAAAAGGGACAATTCTTGTCTCTGAAAAAGATCAAGCACAAAAAGAAGCTATTGAACTACAAGTCATTGAAGCGGGAGCTGAAGATATAAGAATCCAAGAAGACGATTTAATTATTCTAACTCAACCAAATGATCTTCAAAAAGTAATCCAATCTCTCCGTGAAAAAGAAATTGACATCCGTGAATCATCCCTAGAATGGATTCCCAAAAATCAAGTTTCCGTTTCAGAAAAAGAGCAGGGGAAATTTGAAAAACTACTTCTTGCCCTTGATCAGAATGAAGATGTTCAAGAAGTATATGATAATACAGAATAAAATATGATTATTCTTGGTGTTGACCCAGGGATAGCTGCTGTTGGCTATGGAGCTGTCGAATTAGAAAAGAAAAACAGCCTTCCTATTGTTCTTGATTATGGGGTAATCAAAACTCAACCTTATCAAGAAGAAGCTGCTCGCCTAGCAATTATTGAAAAAGCTTTGTTGCAGATTATTAAAACCTTAAAACCAAACATTGTTACCGTCGAAAGCATCTACTTCTTCCGCAACCAGAAATCAATTATTGGAGTTAGCCAGGTTAAGGGAATAATCTTGTTGACAGCCGAAAGAGAAAAGGTTCCCGTCTACGAATTTACCCCCCTTGAAACGAAATTAATTATTGCTGGATATGGGAAAGCCTCCAAGGAGGAAATGCAGGAAGCTATTCAGAAGAAGTTAAAGATGCGAAAAATTCCTACTCCAGATCACGCCGCTGACGCCCTAGGAGTTGCAACTTGTTTCTTAATAAAGAACCAATTTTTATCCTAAAAAGTTTTTTTGAAAATTAAAAACTCCTCGACAAGAGGAGTTTTTTAACGCTTATCCCTAACCAACCTTAAATTAATTTAATAAATTTCCTTTTCCCTCTTTGGACAATCATTCCCGATTTAACTAAAACTTCCTTTTGCCAATCGTTTTGTGTTTTGTCGTTAATACGAATCCCTCCTTGTTCAATTAATTGTCGAGCCTTGCTCCGCGAAGTTGTTAGGCCGATTCGTACTAAAAGGGTTAAAATATCTTCTTTTCCTTCCTTGGTTTTTACTTCTGGTATTTTAATTGGTTGTTTTTGATTCTGAAAAACACGATTAAATTCGTCTTGGGCAAGCTGAGCTTCCTGAGAATCATAATAAAACTCCACAATTTCCCGAGCTAAACTAGCCTTGCTTTGTCGAGGACCTTTCTTGAGTTGTTCTTTTATTTCTTCGTCATCTAATTGAGTAAGAAGATTGAAGTAAGGCAAAATCAAAGAATCAGAAATCGACATAATTTTGCCGTACATTTCTCTTGGTTGAGCACTAAGAGCAATATAATTATCCTCAGATTTACTCATTTTCTTTGTTCCTTTCGTCCCTTCAATTAAGGGACATAAAATTACATCTTGAAGCTCTTGTCCGTATTGCCTTTGAACTTGGCGCCCCATTAACATATTAAACCTCTGATCCGTTCCTCCAATTTCAACATCTGCCTTAAGGGCTACCGAATCATATCCTTGAAGAAGAGGATATATAAATTCTCTCACCGTGAAATCGCTATTGCTTTTGAGGCGAGCCTGGAAACTAGCACGAGTTACTAGCTGTCGATAGGTAGCTGCGCCGGCAAGCTCTAGCATTCCCCTAGCAGACATCTTCTCCCACCACTCACCGTTATGTCTTACCTCTACTTTAGTAAGATCAATAATTTTCCCAGCTTGTTCTTGGTAGGTTTTCATATTCTGTTTTATCTGATCTGTCGATAGAATTGGGCGTGATTTCACTCTTCCGCTAGGATCACCGATAGAAGCAGTAAAATCACCAATTAAGAGAATAATTTTGTGTCCTCTTTTTTGGAGTTCTCGTAAGGCTAGAAGGCAAACCGAATGACCTAAATGAAGCACCGAAGAAGTCGGATCAATACCAAATTTTATTCTTAGTTTTCTTCCGTTTTGTAAAACTTTCCGAAAATGTTTATCAACAATCACTTCTTCTGTTCTTCGCCAAAGTATATTGTTTTTATCTTTGCTTGTTTTTGTTTCCATTTTCTTTTATTTCCATTTCCATTATAATGATTAAAAATACAAAAGCGAATTATGAAATTAAAATCTTCTCCTTTTTGGAGAATCATTAAAAATCTCCTCGGTTTATTTTCTGTTATCTTTTTCGTTCTAGTGCTTGGAGGAATTGTCCTTTTTGCCGATTATATTCATGATTTTCCTCGTCCAGAGAAATTCTCCGAAAGTCAATTTGCTGAACCTACTAGAATATATGATCGAACTGGTGATGTTCTTCTTTATTCAATGATTAATGAAGAGAATCGAACTCTCGTTCCCTTAGAAGACGTTTCTCCTTTGCTTCAGCAGGCGATAATTGCCACTGAAGACAAGAACTTCTATTCGCATCGTGGCATTGATATTCCAAGCATTGTTCGAGCTATTTCTACCGATCTGAAAATGAGAGCTCCTGTACAAGGAGCTTCAACTATTACTCAACAGCTAATTCGTTCTTATTTTTTAAACAATGACAAAACGTTACGCCGAAAAACCAAAGAAATTATTCTAACTATAGGATTAGAAAAAAAATATTCCAAGGAACAGATATTAGAATGGTATTTGAATCAAATCCCCCTGGGATCAAATTTCTATGGAGTAGAAACAGCCAGTCGAGGGTATTTCAATAAGTCAGCTAAGGAAGTTAGCCTCTCTGAAGCAGCCACTCTGGCGGCCTTAATTAAAGCTCCGAGCGCTCTTTCTCCTTATTCGAAAAATCTTTCTGGGTTATTAGCCCGTAAAGATTATGTTTTATCAAGAATGGTTGAAGAGGGCTATATTTCTCTTGCCGAAAAAGAAAAAACTCAAGAAGAAGAAGTTGTTTTTAATGATCCAGTTCTTTTTAATAAAGCGATTCATTTCACCTTGGAAGTTAAAAAGGAGCTAGAAGAAAAATACGGCCTTTCTTATCTACAAAGAGAGGGTTTGAAAGTGTATACTTCTCTCGATTGGAATCTCCAACAACAAGCTCAAGAAACCATGGAGTCAGCCATTGAAGATAATAAGCTCTACCATATTTACAATGGAGCTTTAGTTGCTATTGAGCCAAAAACGGGACAAATATTAAGCATGGTTGGATCAAAAAATTATTTTGCAGAATCTTATCCAGCAAACTGTGAAAATACCCCTGCGCAATGTTTGTTTAATCCTAAGTTTAATGTTGCCACCCTGGGAAAACGACACCCAGGTTCAGCCTTAAAGCCATTTGTTTACGCAACTGCTTTTCAGAAAGGTTTTTCCGATAACTACATTGTCGTTGACGAAAAAACCGATTTTGGAATATGGGGAGAGGAAAGATATATTCCTAAAAACTATGACAATTTCTTTCGGGGACCAATAACTCTTCGGTCTGCTCTCGCTCAATCCTTAAATATACCCGCTGTTAAAGTTTTTATGAACCTAGCAGGAATTGAAGATAGCTTAACAACAATGCGTCAATCCGGAATAACTTCTGATTTACCAGCTGTTCCCTCAATTGTTCTTGGTGGTGGCGAAATAAAACTTATTGATCTTACTTCTGCTTACGGTGTTTTCGCCACCAAGGGATTAAGAGTTCCTCCGGTTTATATCGTGAAAATCGAGGATCGGGAAAACAATGTAATATACTCTAGTTATTCCACGAATCACAGAAGGGTTTTGAGTCAGGAAACGGCTCAAACTATTACTAGTATTCTATCTGACGAAGACGCTCGCGCTCCAATGTTTGGTTATAATTCTAACTTATATATCCCTGGTTATGATGTCGCCGTAAAAACAGGAACAACCCAAAAATATGTTGACTTTTGGTCAGTCGGTTACAACGAAGATCTAGTTGTCGGTCTTTGGATGGGGAACAACAATCAAGAACCAATGGCCCATATTCCTTCCGTAGTTCCCGCAGGAAAGACGTGGAATGAATTCACGCAATACGCCCTTCAATACCTAGATAAACAAAAATCCTCCGGAGAATAATTTCCAGAGGATTTAAGGCGTTGAGTTAAGTTTCTTACGACTTAATTGGCATCAAAATATAAAAGTAGGATTCATCTTCTGCTGATTTTATTAAACAGGCTTTTTCTTGATCAACAAAGCTCAGAACAACTTCCTTGCTGTTAATGTTTGTTAAAGCATCTGTTAAAAACCTACAATCAAAAGATATTTTAAGATCATCACCCTTCAACTCTATAGGAAGAGAAGATTCGCTTTTTCCAATACGTGCGCTTTGGGCTTCGATTATCAGTTTTTTTTCTTTAGAAGATATATTTAATTTAACCTCATTAACTCTATCGCTAAAGACGCTAGCAGTCTTAACCCTTGATAGAAAATCTTTCCTATCAACCTTTAAAACAAAATTATATTTCTTTGGGATAATTTCCTGATAATTCGGATAACTTCCTTCCACTAATCTAGAAATTACTCGAACACGAGGATGTTCTGTCTCTGTCATCGGCGTTTCGAATAAAATTTGACCAGAGGAAAAGCAAATCTTAATTGATTGACTTTCATCCGCTAAAACAGCAATTAAATGCTGAGCTGTTTTGTGAGGAAGAATTAATCCAATCGATTTTTTAATTGTGTTCTTGCTTTTTAAGGAAATGGTTTTCTGGGATAAACGAAAACTATCTGTTGCTGCTATTAATATCTTATCCTTAGAAAAATTAAGATAAATCCCAGAAATTTCTGGACGAGTTTCTGATAAAGCTACGCAATTAACAACCTGTTCAAGCCCATGACAGAAGTCAGCGCTATTCAATTCAAGACATTCCTTTTCTTCTATCCCCGGAATAAGAGGGAATTCCTCTACTTTTAATCCTTGTAAGCTATTTTTACTAATTTTGTCTTGGATTAATAACGACTCTTTATTGCTTTGCAAGCTAAGCTTTGAAGAAGTTATCGATTTAATAAGATTTGAAAAATTTCTTGCTGGGATAACAATTTCTCCTTCTTTCTCAACTTTTGCTAAAGCCCACCAATCAATTGCGACTTCTAAATCAGTTGCCGTAAGATGAAGAAAGTTTTTTTCGGCTTTCACCATAATCCCTTCAAGAATAGGAAGGCTAGTTGTTTTCGCAATCGTTCGACTAACGATATTTATTCCATAGTTCAATTTTTCTCGGAGAACTTGTAATTTCATAATAATAATATAGATTAATTATTTAAAAAGAATTATTGTTATTAGGAAGATGGAATAAGTTAATAAGTAATACTTTTCTCTGATTTTTTAAGGATTAGAAGTGTTTTTAAGGATGGATATGCTGTGGATAAATTCTTCAAAAGATAGGGACTAATATTCTTGGTTTTTTTTGAGGTTAAAGTTTTAAACAACTTACTCACTTTTCTTACTCAGATTTTCCTCAACTTATCCAGAGTAAATTCTTTCTCTGATAAGATGAATCTCTTCTGCGATTCGTTGGTCTTGTTCAATGGCAGAAGATATTTTTTGACAAGCATACATAGCTGTTGTATGGTCACGTCCTCCGAAGGTTTCTCCAATACTAGGGTAAGATTTTCGTAATTCTTCTCTTAATAAATACATGGCTACTTGTCTTGGTTGAGCGATATCCCTTCTTCGGCTAGAAGAAAAAATTTGCTTAATATCAAGACTATAAAACCTCGAAACAGATTCAATTATTTTTTTAACAGTCGTTGTTTTTGTTGGGGATTGAACTAAATCACGAAGGAGAATTTTTATTTTTTTAATATCAGGTAATTCTCCGTATAACTTCTGAAAAGCGCAGAGACGATTTACAGCCCCTTCTAATTCACGAACGTTGTTTTGAACATTAAAGGCGATATATTCCAGAACATCTTGATCGGGACATACACCACTTTCTTGAATTTTCGATTCTAAAACAGCAAGTCGACTTTCGTATTCTGGGCGACTTATATCAGCGATCATTCCTCCTTCGAATCGAGATTGTAATCTTTTTTCCAAAGTGGGAATAGCGCTAGGCAAACGATCAGAAGAAAGAACGATTTGTTTATTTTTTTGGTAAAGAGCGTTAAAAAGATGGAAAAATTCTTCTTGGGTTTTTTCTTTTCCTGACAAAAATTGAACGTCGTCAACAATTAAAACGTCAAGATTTTGTAATTCAGATTTTAATTTTTCAATTGATTTTCCTCTAATAGAAGCAACGATTCGCGAAACAAATTTTCCAGTAGAAGTATATTCTATTTTACTAGATTTATTCTTTTCCTTGATATTATTACCAATAGCCTGAAGGAGATGTGTCTTTCCGAGACCGACCCCTCCGTATATAAACAAGGGATTATAAGCGTGTCCAGGATCTTCTGAAACTGCCCAAGCAGCAGCATGAGCTAATTCATTAAAAGGGGCGGTTACGTATTGTTGGAAAGTATAGCGAGGATTGAGGCCAGTATTTTGATTTGTCCGCAATTGTTCAAAAGAGGATTGACTATTTCTTGTTATTTGGGGAGCTAAAGAAGCCTCAACTTCTTCTTCTTCTAGGTGAACGATAGTATAATGTATTTTTTTAATAGTGGAGTCTAATTCCTGGAGAATTTTTAAAATAGAAGAATGGTATCTTTTGCTTAACCACTCTTTCGAAAAATTATTAGGGACAGAAATAGAAACTTCTTGATCGGTTTTCTCGATAATTTTTGTATTCTTAAACCAAGTCGCGAAGTTTGCTGGAGAAACTTTAAATTGTAGTTGGGCTAAGACAGATTGCCACAATTCTTCCTTAGTCATATTTTTTATTGTAGCATAAAATTGCAAGCTTTCCCAAAACTCCCCACAACATCAACAAAAACGAAATTTTGTTAATAACCTGTGTATAAACTGAGCAATACAAACAGATTGACCAAAGGTGGCTTGGTTGTTATTCTAATAGAAAATCTTTTTGTCTTATGTTATCTCGACTCAACCGTTTAACTCGAAATAAAGATTTTCAACGAATTTACGATCATGGGCAAACTTGCCGTGGCCCTTATTTAATGATCAAGGTTTTAAAAAATGAGTTATCGATTAATCGCCTCGGAATAGTGGTTAGTAAAAAGATTTCTAAAAAGGCAGTTACTCGTAACAAAATTAAACGTTGGATAAGATACCTATTTAGTCAGGAGCTTTTTCAATTAAGGCCAGGATATGATATCATGGTGATTACTTATCCGAAAATTAGAAACCAAGAATACAAAACAATCAAAGAGAACCTAATGGAAGTTTTTAAAAAAGCTAAATTATTGTAAAGTTATGTCGATTATTTCTATTTTTAATTTATTCTTGTATCAGCCTTCTTTTAATTTGTTAATCTTGCTGTACGTTTATATTCCTGGACACGATTTAGGGGTGGCGGTCATCGTTCTCACAATATTGGTGCGTCTACTCTTTTATCCTCTTTCTGTTAAATCAATTAAAACCCAAGAGGCAATGAATAAAATACAGCCTCGCTTAAAAGAAGTAAAAGAGAAGTTTAAGAATGACGTCCAGAAGCAATCAGCAGAGATGATGGCGCTTTATAAAAAACACAACATTAGTCCTTGGTCTAATTTTCTTTTGATGCTTATCCAGATCCCGGTCATAATCGCTTTGTTTCAAGTCTTTTCTCGTGGTTTTGGTCCAGAGATTCTACAACCAAATCTTTATTCCTTTATTGCCATGCCAGATTTATCTTCTCCGACTTTATTCGGAATTCTTAATTTGACCCAATCAAACATGGTGGTGGCTGTTTTAGCCGGAGTGACTCAGTTTTTCCAGACAAAAATGATTACACCCTCTTCTAAAAAAGAGAAGGGAGAATCAAAGAAAGCAACGGGAGCAGGAATGCAAAAGTCTATGCTTTATTTTTTCCCTCTTTTTACCATTTATATTCTTTCGCGCTTAAATTCAGCCGTTGGTCTATACTGGCTAACTAGCAATCTTTTTGCTCTAGTTCAGCAATACTATTTACTTAAGCGCAAACATGATTAAAGGAAAAGAATTGAAATTAGTTCAAGAAATTGTCCAGAATTTTTTCCAACAAATGCTGCTTGAATGTTCGGCGAAGGTTAAAGGCTCTTCTCCGGGGACAATCAATATCGAAATAGAAGTTGAGGAAGCACCAATATTAATTGGAATAAATGGAGAAACGCTTTTGAGCATTCAAAGTTTATTGAAGAAAATTCTAACAAAAAGACTAGATCGGTTAATTTTTGTGGATTTTGATATTAACGGTTATAAAAAAACAAAATCAAAGCAACTTAAAGACTCGGCGGCAACTACTGCCGATCAGGTTGCTTTGACTGGAGTGAAAGAAGTTCTTCCTTCAATGTTTTCCTGGGAGAGGAGAATTGTTCATCTTGCTCTTATCGAGCGAAAAGATGTTTACACGGAAAGCGAAGGACAAGGAAAGGAGAGAAGAGTAATTATCAAACCGACCTCCTAAACTCTATTGAGATATACCCTGTTCGACGACAGGGATAATAGAAATACGTCCTACTTTTGGGCGAAAAGCTTCAGTTCCTCGCAAGATGGAACTGCTTTTTAAATCAGTGGTGCTATCCCTAAAAACCTGACAATCAGCACCAGCGTTTTCCTCATTATTATAGAGAGTGTCGTTACTCAATACCACCCAATAGCTTCCATCGACTTTGACGGAATAAATTCGTTCAAGGCCATTCCACGGATAATTAATCTCTTCTTCCCAGAAGTATTCGTGTCCATTTTGAATTTCGGCAGCAGAAATAGTGTGGCAACCAGCTCCGCTAACGTCGGTTGCGAAATCAAGGTTTTGGCAAAAAGTAACCCCACCTTTTAATTCTTTGCTGAACTGACGGGCAAAAACTTCAACACTGCGAATGCGACTCGGTTCAATATCTAGATCATCTAAGGCAGTGCATTTAGGAAGGATAGTGTAATTAATGTTTTCTGCGAGATTGTGGGTGTCTACTTCCCTTCCTTCGTGAACAATACCACATTGGCCCTCTCCTCCAGTCTTGGTATGAAAGACTCCTCCCCAATAAATATCAGGAGAATAATAATCAAGAGTGTCATTGTCATGACTAGATATCCAACCCTCAGCATTATTATAAGTAAAGCGAAAGCGGAGGGATTCAGTGTGATCATTGAAAAGCCCTAAGTCGCTGCTTCCTATTCCAATTGGCAAAGGAAGATTATTTGGATAATCTTCAAAATTTATTCGGCAACCTCCGCCAAATATTCCTGCTGATGGGAATAACACTAATCCGGAAATTAAATCGTCGAAGTAGATAGATTTGGGGTTAGAAAAGAGTTCTTGGCGAGTATTTCCGCTCGCATCAACGAAATTATTTTCTATCGTTGTAAACGCTCCTCCGGCATAGTTATATTCAGGGAAAAGAAAAATAGCGCTTAATTCTTCTTTGGGGCTTTCGATTTCAACGAAGTCTATCTCGAAATCGGCTGGTAAAATAATTTCGGGAGTACTCTCTCTGATACAAAAGAGATCTTGTTTGCCCGTGTCGACATCTGGCTTGCTATATAAGCAAATGCCGTGAGCGGGAATAAGAGGTTCGTCGGTTATTCCTACAAGGCTCGGATTAATCGTGTGAACGACTAGATAAGACCCTAAAACGATCACAATCCCGAAAAGCCCGCCGTAAATTTTAGTTCGAGCGTTTTTCATTTTTGTTACCGAGCCAGCGGAAATCAAGTAAGAAATTCCTCCGTAAACAAGAATAACAAAAGCAATTATTCCAACGCTCTCGATAGCGAAATAAAATAAATAACTAAGATAAGCAGAGCCGTCAGCATCTGTTGAGGGAGCAGCTTGGCCACCAGGGAGAGTCGGATAATGAATCTCCAGTTCTCGAGCGAAAAGAGAGTCTGTTTTAATAGTAAAAAAAGTTCCGATTAAAACAAGGCAAATAAAAACGATAAAAAGATATTTTGAGAAAGTTTTCATTTTTAATAAATTAATTTTGATTTAATTTTCCTCTTCTCCTGCCTCTGCGCAGAAGTAATTCAGCATCAGGTCTTTAACGGCTTCTTGACAGATTAGACCGTCTTGATTTTCCGAGCAAGCTTTCTTTTCGTCTTCTGATAAAGCATTGTTCCCATAAGGGGAATCGCTATTATAGGGATAGCAATTTTTGAAATCGGGGAAGATAGTAATTCGAGAAGTGGATAGCTTATCAAGCAAAATCGAACAACTAAATAAGTCTTTAGTGGTTGCGTTTTCTCCGAACCCAGTAATGCAAGTTTCTAGCTTTTGGCGAACGTTCATTAGTTGATTGATTAACTCTGTCCTGCTTGGATCATCTTCTTTCAAATTCTTAGCTTCAATTAAATCAATTAGATGATCAGTTCTCTTTTTAACTGATCTCTCTTCTTCTTCGAACCACTGGTTAACCTCAGCGCTTCTCCTAAAAATTATGCTTAATGGACAAGGATGCATCTCCATACTGGGGGCATTACAAGTACTACACGGACAACCAGGACAAGCACCACAATCATTACATCGACAACCATGAGTAGTGTAACAACCCCCACGCTTGCAATGAGTGGCAGCAGAGTCTTGGGTTGTTATCGTTCCAGAATTACATAGACAGCGAGGGGGTAAATTATAGAGAGTGCATTGATTCCCGGGATCTTTCTTGTCATAAACCGGACAAGCTTCTTCGGGGACAGAGGTTTCGACTAGGGTAGTTAGTTCAGGAATGAGTTTTTCAATATAGGCTTCGGCGTCATCAATTAACTCGCCGATTGAAGCAGTCCCAACAGGAAAACCATCTTCTATTTCGGTGTCAACAACGCCTTCTGTAATATTTTGGCGGGCAGTGATTTTCTCTGCTCGTTCAGAAAAAGGTTTCGGGCAATAAAAAGTAAAAGCGTCTTGATCAAAGACATAACATTCTCGTTCTTCTCCTTGATTTTCGTTAGTTTCTGGTTCAACTCGGCAAATGATCCCTTCTTCGTCAGATGGCATTCTTTCGTCTTTCCCTTGCTCGTTATTTATGAGGTATTTTGAACATTTATAACTCGTCTGGGTTTGATTGTTCCACCATTGTTCAACTTCAGTCCCCTTTTCCAGTTTATCAAGATCACAATCTCCACACGAGATTTTCTCCCCATCTTCTTCGCAATCTTTGCAGTTAAAATCTCGACAATACTTTGTGATATCAAGTTGTTGTTCTTGATCACATTCTTCTCCCCATTGATGTGGTTGATCGTTAAGGCAGAAGACAAATTGTTTCGTCCTTTCTTTGGTAATTTCTTTGATGTCGTAAAAAGCGGAATGGCTTATTATTGTTTGATATTGACAATCGCTTTTATAAAGGCCCTCTGCTTTTTCAAGATAAGATAAATCTACCTCGAGGCTGGATTTATAGGCTGGAAGAAAATGATAAGCGAGGTATCTTAATTTATTAACAGTAGTTAGTTGAGAATAATCTTCCGTAGAAACGTGGACTAATTCACTATCTTCTAAGCAGTTGTGTCCACCAATAACTTGCTTCATGTTTAGAACCTTTTCTCGAATTTGATTCATTTCTCCGCGACCTGGACAAGGATCTCCCGAGCAAACAGCTCCACAGCGACAACTTCCTGCGGGGGGACAGGGACAGCCACCACAACTACAATACCCACAAGCACATTGCTGGGATAAGTCCGCTAATCTTTTTGATTTGTCGCGAAGTTCTTTTCCTTTAATTTGGATCGCTTCGCTAATTCTCTTGAGACAGTCTAGGCGATCATTTCGAGTGATTGGCTGTGCTTCATTGAGAAAGTCTCCTTCATCATCAAAGGCGTAACATAGATAGGCAATTTCAGCGTCTTCGGCTATAGCGTTGGGCCATTGTTCCGGAAAATCAACTTTCATTTTTTCGGCAATTCTTTCCAATTCCCCTAGGGGAATTGGTGGAGAGAGATTAAACTGGTCGTAACGGCAGTCAGCTAGTTCACCAGAATCATCAAAACAACTAATGTTCTTAGCTAAAATTCGTTCTTCTAACAACATTCCAAAGGGAATCTCTTGAAAACCAAAAACAGTTTCTTCGGAAGGAGGGGGAGGGCTTGGTTCTTCTATAGTTCCTGGAGGAAGTTCATTAAGGATCGGTTGGAGTAGCTGAGGGTTTATTGTTTGGAGAATGAGATAAGAAAAAACGACAATCATTAATCCAGCTATTCCACCAATTATTTGTTTTTGAGCAGAACTCTTTGCCGCAACAGAACTGGTCGAAAAAAGATATTTTATCCCACCATAAATCAAAACCGCGAGAGAGATAATCCCGATTGATCTGATGCTGTAATCAAAAACGGTTCCGATTAGATTAGAAAAATCTTCTTCGGCAGCAAAAACGGAGGAAGGAAAAGAAATCAAGCAAAAAATATTTATCAAAAAAAAGAAGGCAATGCTTTTTTTAATTATCTTGGTAGTCATTTTTTTAAAATTACCTTAATTATCATTCTTGATTGTTAAATAAACTGTCACGATCCAAGATGCGGCAATATCTCCGAAGATGGGAATCGATTCGACCAAGGTAGGAAGAACGCTTCGTTTTAGTAATCTTTTTAATATTTTCGCTGATTTTCCTTTTATTTGACCAGAACGCATTAAAGTCCAAATACCAAAAATAATTAAGCCGGCGATATCAAGAATCACGGAAAGAACCAAGCCGATCGGCGCCAAGACAATAGTTATGGACAGGATAAGGCAGATAACTCCTCCTAAATCAAGAAGTCCGGCAATAAAAAACATTAAAACAGCAATGGGGGATAAAAAACTAGGAGAATTATCTTCCATAATTTAAATTTCTTTTTTGATCATTCGTTTGGCTTCTTGAATCTTGGCAACCTCGGATGGATTAGTAGTGATAATTTGATCTTCGGCATAGGAAGCAACTACTTGCATTGCTACTCTTTTTGTCCCCGCAAAGAAAATTCCTTCTCCGACTTGAGTTGAGAGAAGAAGTTCTTTCTCTCTGTTTGTCAGCCCAAAAGTTTCTTGAATTAATCCAATCGAAGCAGAGGACTGCTTCATTAGTAATTGAAGGGAAGAATTGTTAATAATTGGTTTCCCGTAACGTGAACCCATGAAGTCACTAACGTCCTGCGTAATGGTTGTTAGGCCGAGCCAATATTTTCGGGCTCTTTTAGCCATGCCGAAAAGAAAAGAGGCGCCATCTTCTGTTTTCATAATCCACCAAGCTTCGTCAATAACAATAACCCTTTTCTTTAATGTTCCGCGAACGGAACTCCAAATGTGATGAAGGATAATATACATGGCAATTGGTCTCAAGTCATCGCTCATGTTTTTAATGCCGAAAACGATTAATTTATTGTTCATATCGACATTAGTGGGTTGATTGAAAAAATTAGCATAACTCCCTCGAGTGTATTTACGTACTCTGCGCAACAAAGACTGAGCTCCATCCATGCTTTCAAGCACTTCTTCGAAATCTTGCATTAAAGGAGGTTTAAGTCGAGAGAAGTCTGTTCGTGAGGTAATATCGCAAGCAGCGTAAGTGGCCGTAAGGGCTTGATCAATAATTGCATCTTCTTCAGGGGTTAAGCCCCCCAACATTGTTCGAAAGAGTCCTACTAGATCAATGACGTTACGCCGAATAACATTGGCAGGATCTTCATCGGCCGTTGGTTGCGGCAAATCGAAGGCATTAAGGTGATTGGGAGAAGAAAGAGAAATATGGAAATAAGATCCATCAACGGCGTCGGAAAGATATTTGTATTCATTTTCTGGGTCAATAACCATGACATCCACCCCTTCCATCAATTGGCGTAGAATTTCTAGCTTAGCGAAATAACTTTTGCCTCCTCCACTTTTTCCAAAAATAACCTCATTGGCATTTTCTAAAGAGAAGCGGTCGAAAAGAATAAGCGAATTATTGTGCCTATTGATGCCAAAGAGAATTCCTTTATTGGAACTCAAGTCGAAAGAGATAAAAGGAAACATGCTCGAAAGAGGAGAGGTGTTCATTAAGGTGTGAACTTGTAATTGGTCGAGGCCATAAGGTGAACAACTAGTAAATCCTTCTATTTGCTGGAAAGAGGCTGGTTTAAGGTAAATCAGGCGCGACTCAAGAATAGCTCGGACATCTGTTTCTACATCCCTTAATTCATCAGTTGAAGCGCCATAAAGATTGAGATAAATTCCAACCCGAAACATTCTTTCTTGAGCATTTTTTAAGCTGGATCGAAGTGATTCGACATCTTGGTAGGCTGTTTCTAATCCGGGATCACGGACAAAGCCCTTGCCTTCTCGGTCAATCATTTCAGCTTGAACTTCGGCAGATTTTTTTCTTAATTTCTTTAAAATAGAAGTGGTTTCAACTGGATGGAGAAAGAAGGTAAGATCAAGAGGCGAAGTTAGATTAATAATAGGCGATAGCCATCCAACTGATAAATAACGAGGATAAGAAAAAACAAAAAAAGTTTTTAATTGTTGTTTTTCAATTTCGACGTGATCTTTTTGTATCTTAACGGAAGAAGGAGCAATGAGGTCACGGCTAGTTACTGCTTTGCTAACGGGAATCGTATTTCCTCCCAGGGAGGAAAATAGGTTTTTAAGTAAAGTTGATTTCATTTAACGTCTTCTGTTAATTCTGGCATAATAGAGGGATAATATCCTACTTCGGCTGAATGTGGATGATACCAAGCCCAAAGCAACTCAATTAATTCGGGGGTTGTTAGCGGGGATGAGTTTAATCCACATCGCCTTAAGCCAATAGAAATAAACTCCATTCTTTGCCTTAACTGAGTCCTTGCTCTTTCGAAGGCTGATTCAGGAATTAATTCTTCTTGTTTTTTGGAAGCCAATAGTCTCTTGAATGAACTTGATCCCTCTACCTCAATTAGAGTGTAAGGAACAATCACTAAAAACCTTTTACTCATGATGGTTCCCCGATTAATAATTTTAGCAACAAAGCGTCTATAGTCAGCAGTTTGAATGCGCAATAGTTCGTTAGTTTGATTTTCTTCCAAGGTTTTCACTTTTTCGAGGTAGCCAGTTAAGTTCACTCGGCGAGATTGAACGGAAATCTGAGTATCGAAATCAAGAGAATTGATAAAATTTTGGAATTGAAAAATGATAGCCTCTTGTTCATCGTTTGATTTAAGGGCAAAGTTCGAAGAAGAGAGCATGAGAATTCCTCGCAAAGCTTTGTTTTTTAAAATAATAACGCCATCTTTAATCTCCTGGAAAGGAAGGAATTCTTGTGTTGTTGCCTTATCGCCCATGTTTTTTTAAATCTAATTTATTTTTGAGACGAGACAACTGACTCAACGGAGCAATAGCCAAGACATCTCTTTGTTTTTTTCCTTGAATTTCGGGAGGTTCTTTTTTAGAAACTACGGGAATGGGTAGGGTCATCTCTTTCCTTTTCCATAAGTAAATTTTGGGTCCAAGAATATATTTAAAAATACTCTCTATAAAAACAGACAAAGGACGACTATTCGGACGGAGAAAGGCTAAGCTTGTAGTAATAATAGCGACAATGGCAATTGCTACCCAAAAAGCTGAACTAGGAAGAAAAAAGTAGAGAACAAAAAGCAACAAAGCCCCTCCTCCCAGGAAGAGTAATTGTTTAAACCGTAGGGGACCAACAATCTTTGGTTCTCTCTCAATAAATTTTGGGACTAGGTATTGCATTAATTCAGGGGTTCTTGATACTTATCAACAACGGAAGGAGTTTTTTCTGAGGAAAGAGGCGCAAAAATAAAAGCATTAATTTCCTTTTTGAAACTTTCAGCTAGGGCAGGTTCGATGGTCAGCTCTTTTTGAAGGACAAGAGGCAAATCAGAAAGAGAAAAAAGATTTAATAATAAATTTCCAACTATCTCTGGTAACTTTTGTTCCTGGATAGAGTCTAGTTTGTAGCGAGAAGAAAGATCGCGAATAATCTTAGCTGTTTCTTCAGAGAAAATAGCTTTCTGTTGACCCAGAGGGATATTTTTGTAAAGCTGCCAAAATTCATCTTCGCTTATTTCTCGCATAACAATTTCTTTTAATTACCTCATTTTACTATTTTTTAACAGAGACTACAAGAAGCCAGAATAAAGAGGTTGCTTCCTTGACAAATTCTTTAACTGTATTATTATTTAAATACGTTCTCTAAAACTAAAAACAAAAAAGAGGAGGAAGCATGAAATCCAAAAGGTTAAGATCTCCAGGATGGTTGATTTTGTGGTTAGTCCCAACAGTTCTTTCGTGTTGGTTCTGGCTTTGGTGGGTCGGGGTTATTTATGCCCTGGTGATGATTTTCCCAGTTATTTTTTGGGGTCTTGCCGAGGACAACATTTGCTTCACCTTCATCTCCGAAGGAACAGCGAAGATTGTTACTCGTAGTGGAGCATTTCGCAAGGTTTTACTGCAATGGGAGGGCCGCGAATTAGACGGAAACGGCTATGTTGGGTTGATCGAAAAACCGGAGGAAGGCGCTTTATTGCAGAAGAAAAAATCTTTCAGTCAATGGCTTGAGCGACTGTTTGGAGGTCTTCGCTTTTACGGTCTTTGGCCGTTGGCAGACATGCTCGTTTATGAGATGCAATGGTGGGGAGTAGACGGCAAAGGAGAGATAGATTTTCACGAGAAGGAACTTCTAGATTTTGTCTTAGTTCGCCCCGACTTGTATTGGGGAGAAGTGACAGAAGCAGAAGACAAGAATTTACTCCCTCTGAGGGTGGAGTTTGTTATCACTCTTCAGATTGTATGTCCTCGCAAGGCACTTCTTGATATCCAAAACTATCTTGAGGCGGTGATAGAAAGACTGAAGCCGGCAATCAGGGATAAGGTTACGAGCTCTTCTTACCAAGAGTTAATAGTGGATCCCACGGATGTTGCAAAGGCTATCTACGATGGAATTTCTGATCTTCGCGACGAGTTTATTCGGGATTATGGTGTTAAGTTAATCTCTTTTGACATCAAGAATATTGATCCTCCGAAAGGTTACATAGAGCAAACAATGGTTGCTTATCTGGCCGAACAAGAGGCGAAGAAGATAGAAAGGCTTGCCGAGGCGAGGGCTCTAGAAATTAACCTCATCAACAAGGCCGTTCAGGATTATGGAGATCTCGGTCTGGCCATCAGAACTCTCGAAGCTCTTGAGAAGTCTCCTTTGGCCGCCAGCATGATCGTCCAAAAAGTTCCTGGACTAGAGGCGGCCCTTAAATCCCTTGGAGGATCTAAGGGAGAAGTTTCTGAGAAGGAGCTAGGGACCCTTCTTAAAGAGCTAAAGATCGCTCTCCAAGAAATACAGGAGGGCAAAAAGGAGGAGTAGAAAACAACGAAGGGAGGAACAAGTACATTTTGTTCCTCCCGGATTTTTTATTTATAGGGGATATTTAAGCTTATAATCTATTTCTTCCCCTCGTTCCGGATCTTATTTTCTTCCTTTGCCGATTCAACTGCTTTTTTAGTTTTGCTTGCCCGCGAACTTTTTCTCTTTTTTGTTTTGCAAGAGAAGGACCAGATTGAATAAAACCACCTTTTTCGCGAGCTCGATCTTGCATTCCTTTAGATAAAACCAACCCATTAACAATTTTTCCCACTTTTTTAAGAGATTCATCGAGAGATTTTTGAATCTCTACGGCGCTTTTGCCATCGCGAAGACCAATTCCTGATCTTGCAGCAGCCGTACTTTGTCGATAAAAGGCTAAAGATGAGTTTCTTGGCCGACCGGTATTTTTATTAATATCGGTGTAGAAATCAGTTGTTTTTGGCGGGGCTGCTTGAATGGCATTACTAAATTTGTGACCCATTGTTTCAGCTGCTTTCGCCCATTGGTTTCCTCCCCAGAATTCATGGATGGCGCTTTGGACACTAGAGGAGGCGATGGAAGAGCTTAATCTTTTGATTGCATCTGTATCGCCAGCCTTATCAACAATTCGATCAGTGTAACTATTGTAACCCTTTCCTGCTCGATCTTCTGCTTGTTGTTCCTTGGTGTAAGCTCCTGTTTCCTGAGCTATTCGCCCGAACATTTCTCCTAATTCTCCAGCGTAAAGTTCCTCTAGGGCCTTAGCTGTTTCTTTGGCGGTTTTATTGCCTTTAGCTTGTATGGCGGTTCGATATAATTTTTCTACGCCGACGTCATCAAGAGAAGAGTTTTTCTTAAATTGCTCAAAGTTTCCATCTTTAATTTCAGAGGCAACGATAGCTAATTGAGCCATTGGATTTATTGCCGAATTAAATCGAGAAACATTTTCATTGGTTGTTTTCCCTTTAGCTTTTTCCATGGCTACCTGAAGCGCTTTTCCGCGAGAAGTTGTTGTCATGGAGCTAACAGTTCTTCCGGTTAATCGTTTGGCATAACCACCGAAACCCTTTCCTTCTTCCATAGACATTTTTTCAATTGCTTCTTCTCCTCTTGCAACCCCAGATCTAGTGAAGACTCCTCGGGCTCCCCCCATAATAGCGTGACCAGTGCCAGCCCCAAATCCTGCATCGCCGGATTTTCTTAATTGTCGTCCTTCTGCGGCTCCTTGTTTAATCCCGACAATTGCTCCGGTGGTTCGTCGTACTGTTCCTACTCCTCCAGCCTTAAGTCCTTTCTTTAGCACTCCCTTCCCTCTATTGCCGATTGCCTTTGCTCTGCTTACAACAAGATTGCTTCCGGTAGCGCTTACTTGCAGGGTAAAAAGAAAGCCAGCTATTAGGAAAATCATAGGAACGCTATATTGAGCAACGGTTGTCATAAAATTTGATCCCGCTGTATTGTTTAGAACCATATTCGTTGTGGGTCGACTTACAGTTTCCTCAATTAATTTGTCGCTTAAGTAAATAACAAGAGCGGCAGGAATGCCGATAATACTCCAGTTAATAAACTCCTTCCACCATCTTTGAAAATGTTTTTGACCAAAAGGAAAGATCCAAAGGAGGAAAGCAAGGGGCGAAATAATAATAAGCAACCAAAGAATGACATAACGCATCGCAAAGAGAAAAGCGAAAATCAAATAAATAAACATTGCGACAAAATTAAAAACGACAAGCAATAACCCTTTTGCTAAAGCAATCGCCGGATCAGCAGTAAGTCCTCCGCCTGTCAAAGTTGCAAACTGGCTTGCTATTTCTCCCCCCATTCCCGAGAGGAGAGTCGTGGTTTCTGGTAAAAAGATCCTGGTAACAACATTTGCTCCATCAATAATAATTCCACAAAGAGCAGGAGTGAAATTTATTAAAAGAGCGACAACAATAATTCGAAAAAGGGCCTGTTTTGTTTTAAAATTAGCTAGACTTAAAGCGGTTGCTAATCCTATATAGACTAAGCCAAGTATAATAAAGGACATCGAAAAATTCCTCATCATCGTCCATCCTTCTTGGACAATGAAGTTGTCAGGTCCGGTAAAACTTACTCCAATAAAAGAATCACTGATAACCCATTGAAAGATTTGTTGGGCGAATTCCATAAAAGGAGCAGTTAGAGCAGTTAGGACAGCAAAAACAACCATTACTATTGCGTTGGAGAAAATATTCATAGCTCCACTTACTATCCCGAAAAGATCCCAAGAAAAGTTTGCTTCAGCCGAGAGAGGAAGAATTAAAATAAACAAAGAGAAGACAAAAACAAGACTAGTGAATAGTTTTCTTTTTTTGAAAAAACCTAGTAAAGAAAAATTCATTAAATTCTTTTTTAATTATCCTTATTATACTTTATTTTATCTTTCTTGGAAAACACCTGGAAGAGCTTTCTCCATTCTTCTTGAGAAAGAGTTCCTGCTCGTCGCTGAGGGTTAATTTGACAATTCGTTAAATCCTCTATAATTTCTTCTTTTTTCTTTGGCCAAGCTGCTAATAAATTATTAATCAAGGTCTTTCGAGAAGAGGCAAATCCGATATTAACAAGGCCAATAAAATCATCTGGAACTTTTCTTTGTTCGCCAAAAATTATTTTTACAATAACCGAATCAATGCGTGGTTTTGGCCAAAAAGAAGCTGCGGGCAAAGCTCCAACTAGATGAAATTGAGCAGTTTGTTGGCTTAGAATTGATAGTCGATTGGCTCGCGGGGGTTGGGCGGTTAATTTTTCGCCAAATTCTTTTTGAAGAACGAGGACAGCAGAAAGTGGCCGAGGGTCTAAAAATAATATTCGTTCTATTAAATAGGGACTAAGAGAGTAAGGAGGATTTCCAATGATTTTATAAGTGGCCCAGTCTCTTTTTTCTGCCAATAGATTAAAAACGTCGTCAAAAATAACCAAAATAGATGGATAAGCGAGAGAGGCCTTTTTTAAGACGGGAATCAGGCGACAGTCTTTTTCAACAGCGCTTACTTGTTTTACGTGAGGGGCAATTACACGAGTGATTGTTCCTAATCCAGCTCCTATTTCAAAAACTCTATCTGTGAGTTTTAGTTCTGCGATTTGCCGGATTTTTTCTACAGCATTTTGGTCAATTAAAAAATGTTGCCCTAGTTTTTTCTTAGGGGTAATACCATATTCTTTAATGGTTTTTTTTGTCCAAGCTTCTAAGCCTTGATTTGTTTTATAGGAGAATTGACTTGACATAAGGGAATAAATACACTATTCTTGAAGACAACATGTCGATACCAAAGAGGGCCAATGAGATTTTTCTTGGCCTGAGCATTGTATTGTTGACAATTATTTTTCTGCCATTATCGAGGGCAGATTTTGAACCGGTAAGCTATCGCCTTAAAACAGATTCGCAATATATATCCGCTTCTTCCCAGGCGGAAGATTTTTCTTTTTCTTGGATGGAAATTATTCAAGGAACGGCCCTAAAAAGAGGAACATCGCCAGGGAAAATAGGCGAAAGTTCACAAGCAAGCTTAAATGAACCGGAATACAGTCATCGCGACCAGCTTTCATTTTATCATGTTCAGACTGGTGACACCATCGGCAATCTTGCAGAAAATTTTAATATTTCCAAGGATACCATTCTTTGGGCCAATGATCTCCAGGAAAAAGACCTTTTAAAAGAAGGGAAGGAATTGATTATTCTCCCTGTCTCTGGAGTTATTCACTTGGTGCATAGCGGTGATACCCTTAGTCAAATTGCGAAAGATTATAAGGTTGACGTTGAAGGAATTACAGCTTTTAATCAAATAAACGAAGAGAATGCGATTTTGAGCGGAGATTTTCTAATCATTCCGCACGGGAAGAAACAATCAATCCCAACAAGAAAACTTGTTTCTATCGGGAACACCTCTTTTATTTTGCCGACCGAGGGCCAAATCTCTCAGAGGTTACATTGGTATAACGCCATCGACGTTGCCAATAAGTGTGGAACATCTGTTTATGCAGTTGCATCAGGAACAGTTCAGAAAGTTGGCTATACTTGGAATGGTGGTAACTATGTCCGCATCCTTCATGCCAACGAGATAAAAACTTATTATGGGCATCTCCAAAAAATCTTTGTTCGAGTTGGTCAAACGGTTGTTCAGGGACAGCCCGTTGGTTTAATGGGAACGACTGGGAAGCACTCAACTGGTTGCCATCTTCACTTTGATGTTATCGGAGCGGTTAATCCATTGGCAAAATATTCAATGG
>CAZYFS010000002.1:0-62434 GCA_964647465.1 uncultured Candidatus Saccharibacteria bacterium
AATAATCTTCAATTAAACACCCCCACTCTGCCAAAGTAATAATTTCCTTTTCGCTTAAGGAAAAAGTGTTTTTTTGATCTTTAGAAAGACTTACCTCTTTAACTCCCGCTTGTCCATAAACTAATTTTTTTTGTTGATTGCCTAATTTCTTTTTAATAATCGCCGCGTGTCCTTGTTTCAAGGTTGGCTTAAAAACATAAAATTCATCGGGAATTATTCGCCCTCTCACCAACATTTCCCCTAGACCGAAAGCAGAATTAATTAAAACTAAATCAGAAAATCCACTTTCCGTATCAAGGGTAAACATCACTCCAGCAGCACCTAAATCAGAACGTACCATTTTTTGAATCCCTACCGACAAAGCAATCTTCCATCTTGGGAAACCCGCTTCTTCCCGATAAGCAATTGCTCGATCAGTAAATAAAGAAGCAAAACACTTTTTTATTGTCTCGATGAGTTCTTGGTCTCCTCTAATATTTAAATACGTTTCTTGTTGCCCGTGTTGTATGTTTTGTGCGGCAAGGGAATTTTTTGATAAACCCTCGGTTGTTGCCGAAGAGCGAACGGCAACATCAGTATATTTTTCTCGATATTCTTTTGATAACTTGTGATAATTTTCCAAAATTTCTTCCTGAAAAGAAATCGGAAGGGTTGCTTTTAATATTAGTTTTCTTGCTTGTTGACCAGTCTTCTGTAAATTCTTAATATTATTAACATCTAACCCGGCAAAAATCTCCGCTATTTTATCTTTTAATCCCGCCTCTTCAAAGAAATCAAGGTAGGCCTTTGTAGTCGTTGCAAAACCATTGGGGACATTGATTTTCTTCTTTCTGAAATTGTTATACATCTCTCCAAGAGAAGCATTCTTTCCTCCCACCAGAGAAGCATCTTGATGAGAAATCTCTTTAAGCCATAAAATATTTTTAAGGGACTTTTTAATCATAATAGTTAATTTATCAATAGAGCCTTCATGGCTTTAATTGCTCGGTCCGGATCGGGATAATTAGGAATATGATTTTTCTGCAAAAGAGCTAATCCCGAAGCACTAATTTCTCCAGGTAAACAAGTAGAAATTATTGGTTTCTGTGGCCATTTGCGCTGTGCTTCAATTATTACTTTTGCGTTTTGATAGACTTCCGTATTAATTTGCATAGTCTGCATTACAATTAAGCCGTTAATGTTTTTTTGACTCAATAAAGATTCTAAGACCACTTTATATCTTTCCGGGGAAGCATCCCCCAAAACATCAAAAGGGTTGTTAAATAAAACAGATGGAGAAAATACTTTTGCTTTTTTTAATTTGCGTTTTGTCAATAGTGACAATGATGGAATTTTGATTCCTGCTCGTTCTGAATAATCAGTCGCCAAAACCATCATCCCTCCCGCATTGCTTACTATCCCGATTCCATTAGCGATTCTAGGTTTCCAGGCTAAAACGCGAACGGCATCTAGCATTTCTTCTAAAGTGCTAACCAATTTTACTCCGCTTTGCTTGAAAGCAGCTCGATAAATCTGAGCTGATCCAGCCAGAGACGCCGTGTGTAAAAAAGCCATTTGTCTTCCTCTTTCGGTTTGCCCAGCCTTCAAAGCAATTATTGGCTTGTGATTACTTACTTTTTTAGCAATATCCATAAACTCCCGGCCTTGGCTTATTCCTTCTACGTAAATAGCGATAACCTTAACATCTTCACGATCTCCCAAATAGCGAATAAAATCAGTTATTGATAAGTCTGCTTCGTTGCCAGAGGAGATTAAATAAGAAAATCCATAATTATATTTTGTTGAATAATCAATAACCGAGTTAAGGATTGCTCCAGATTGAGAAATAAAAGCAATCTCCCCTACTTTTGGCATTGCTGGAGCAAAGGAAGCATTTAGGTGAGATTTTGGTCTGATAATCCCTAGGCAATTTGGCCCAAGAAGAGGAATCTGAGTCGATTGGAAAATTTCTAATAATTTTTTCTGTCTTTCCTTTCCCTTTTTCCCTATTTCTGCAAAACCAGAAGAAATAATAATTACCGCGCCTACTTTTTTCTGAACACATTGACGAGCTGCTTCTAAAACGCTTTCCCCAGGAACGGCGATGATAACTAAATCAACTTTTTCGGAAATATCAAGGACCGAAGAATAGGTGGATATCCCTTTCACTTTTTTTTGATAAGGGTTAACAAAATATATTTTCCGTTGTTTACTCCCAATCAATAAATTATTAACAATGCCCAAGCCAACTGACCGAGGACGATCAGTTGCTCCGATAAAAGCGACCGAATGAGGATCAAATAAATGTTTAAGATTTTTCGTCATTGACAATTATTTTAACGTCAACCGCTTCTACTCTAGTTCCTTGGGCGATAACTGGATTAAGATCCATTTCTTGGATTGCTGGATTTTCAATCATCAACGAAGAAAGTCCAACTAAGATTTTCTCTAATTTTTCTAATTTAACCGAAAATCCTCCCCGAAAACCTTTCAAGAGAGGATATCCTTTAATTTCTTTAATCATTGACAGGGCTTCTCTTCTAGAAAAAGGCGCTATGCGAAAACTCACATCCTTCATCACCTCAATAAAGATTCCTCCCAATCCAAACATTATCACCGGACCAAATTGAATATCTCGTTTAGCTCCAATCCCCAATTCGATTCCTGTTCGCATTTCTTGAAGCAAAAAATCACCTGCTATCTTTTCTTTCTCTGCTATTTGTTTTAATTCCCGATAAGCCTCTTGGAATTCAGCTTTTTTCTCAATATTTAAACAAACCAATCCTCTTTCGGTTCGATGAGAAATTTGCGGCGAAACAAGTTTTAAAACAACCGGCTTTTCCATTTTTGAGAAAAGAGATTGCCCCACTTTTTCTGTCTTAAATATTCTCGAAGGAATAACTGGAATGTTATATCGGCAAAGAAGATCCTGGCTTTCTGAAAAAGTTAATTGCTTTTTCACTTCCCTAAAATAAATTTATTGACAGGTTCCCGTTTGTATCCCTTCGCTACTTTCTATTTCTTGGTCACAAACAGAAGGAGCGTTTCCAAATGCTTCACAAATAGCATCCTTATAACCCTCTGTGCTCCTCTCTCCGTCGTAAATCATCCCATTAACAATTAGGGTTGGCGAACCCTGGACATCCTCTTCAAACTTGTATTCTCCATCTCTTTGATGCCTGCTTGGATCTTGAACTGGATATTCTTGATTCGTTAATTCTATCTCTCGATCCAACAAAATTGTTCCTTCTTCTTTTTGACATCGCTTTATCTCATCAACATTTAAACCAAGGTCCATAGCAATTGCTTCCCATTCTTCTTCAACTTTTTCGGCCGTAGTCCTCTTGTTGATTTCATCAACGAAACTCCATAATTTGTCTGATTGATATTCAGCCACGCAAAGTTCTCTGATGTCCTGGTTAACTTCAGCTGTTCTATGCATCGAACAATATTTTTGCTCAGAACTTAAACAAAAGTCTTCGCTTTGATAATCAGAATAGATAATGTAATGAAGATTAAAATCAGCCACCGAGCCCAAAAGATCAACAACTGGCTTCATTAAATCTTCTGCTTGATTCCCGGCGGGACAGAAAGACATAACAAACAAATCAACGACTGGTTTTTCCGAAAGAGGGATCGTTAGGGGTTTAGGAGGATTCATATCAACAAATTCAGGGAAAAGCAAGTTCCCGTCTTTCGTTATATAAGAAATAAAGTTTTGGCTATTAACAGAAAGTTTCAAACGATAAAGATCGTCGCGAGTATCTGTGATTTCAAGAACTTCCACAGTCATTTCCTCTGGAGATCCCCCCATTTCTTTAATAAAATCAACGACTTTTTTAGAAATGTCTTCCATTGATAAAATATTTGTATCAATTTTCTCTGGTTCTGGTCCAAGATTAATTTTTTCAGCAACTAAATACCCTCCCCCAAGACCGATAAGAAGAACAGCTACAATAGAAATAAGTAAACGCGCATTGAATTTATTCATTGTCATGATTTTAAATTAATAATAATAATTCTTGATGCTTATTTATGACGATGTTATCTCATTATCTTATTTAATAATTGATCTTGTTCAACTATCCCCCATTGTCCATCTTGACAATTCCTTTCTCCAAAACGAGCGATAGAATCTTTTGACTCTTTCTTCCCCCAAACAAGAAAGGGAATCAAATCCGCCGAATGCTCTTTTAATTCACAGGGGGTACAATGATCAGCGGTAATTATAACAGTTGCATTAGATAAAGCGAATAATTGTTTTATTTGTTCATCAATTCTCTCGATAAATTTCATTTTTGCGAAACATTCCCCATCATGGCCAAATGTATCTGTTGCCTTCACGTGCAAAAAAACAAAAGAATATTCCTTTTTTTGAAGAATTTCAACCGCTTTAGCAAATTTCCCGACAAGATTGGTATCAAATCTACCAGTAGCCCCCTTAACTTTAATTCTTTTCATTCCGATAGATAAAGCTATTCCCCCGTAAAGATCTCCCCCGGCAATAAAACACGCTTTTCCTGGATATCGAGAATTAAATTTAGGCATAGACTTAAGCTCTCCTCCTCCTCTCAATAAAAGATAGTTCGCTGGAGGAAGATTATTTTTCTCTCGCCGCTTATTAAAGGGAAGCTGTTTTAGGATTTTATGGGCTTGTCCTAAAAATTCATTTAAAACTAGCGCTGTAAATTTTGACTCTGCCTGATTGTCAAGGGGAGCAATAATAGATGGACAAATGCCTGTTTGATGCAAATCGTTGCCATTAACACGACAAGAAATTCCCGGCCCTCTCATTATTATCGCTAAACGATGAGCAATACCCGGAACTAAAATAAATTCTATTCCTTTGATTTTTATTCCCGAGAGCGCTTGAATGAGTTTCTTTGTTTTTAAAATCCGGCCAGCCCTCCGATCAATAATTTTTGCAGTACCGTCGATTGTCGCCCAATTCCCCCGCCAAGCAACATCTCCCTCTTTAAGCTTTGCGCCCATTCCAACGGCTTCAAAAACTCCTCTACCTAAATTCCATTTAGTTAAATCATAGCCAAATAAAGAAAGATGAGCTTCATGAGAAGTTGGAAATTGGCCACTATAGACCGGCTGAATCAAACCACAGCTTCCCTCTTCAACCATCTTATCAAGCTCAGGGGTTTTTGCCGCCTCGAGAGGGGTTTTATTTCCCAAAGCAGACACAGGTCTATCTCCCATTCCATCTAAAATAACTAAAAGGGTCTTTCTCATGAAATTAAATTTCTTTTTCTATCGCTAGTAAGCGATTATACTTAGCCACTCTTTCTCCTCGAGCTGGAGCTCCCGTTTTAATGAAATCGACCCCCAAGCCTACAGCTAAATCAGCTATGAAATCGTCATTAGTCTCTCCGGAGCGATGGGAAACAATCGTCTTCCATCCATAGCTTTGGGCTAAGTGAGTTGCTTCGATTGTTTCTGTTAGAGTCCCAATTTGATTTGGTTTTAAAATAACACCATTAACGGCTTTCTCGCGATAAGCTTTTTGAATACGCCCTGGATTGGTTGTCAAAAGATCGTCACCGACAATCCCGATTTTTTCTCCCATCCGCGAAAGAATTTTTTGGAAATTGGCCCATTCTTCTTCTCCAAAAGGATCTTCGAGAAATTCAAAAGAATATTTACTAATCAATTTCTGATAAAAATCAAGCAGCTCTTCGCTGTTTAGAAAAGAACCATCTATGTTGTAACCCTTTTCTTTTTTAAACTCGCTAGCCGCACAATCTAAGGCAAATTTAACTTCCTTAGAAGAGTTAACCGCCGTTATTGCCATCGCTATAAAATTCAAGGCATCTTCTGTTTTCTCTAAAGACGAGGGAACAAATCCTCCTTCATCTCCAATGTTAATAGCAGATACTCCCAAATTATCTTCTAAAATCTTTTTAAGATTATAATAAATTTCCGCTCCCAATTGTAAATTATCATGGAATTTCTCAGCTTGGGGAACAATCATGAATTCCTGAACAGTTAATTTGCCTCCTGCATGCTTCCCTCCATTAAGAAGGTTGAAACAAGGTCGAGGTAAAAAAAACTGTCGAGAAGATTTCCTCCATCGAGAGATATATTGCCATAAAGGAATATTTTTTTCGTCGGCGGCGGCTCGACAAATTGCCAAAGAAACCGGAAGGATAGCATTCGCCCCTAACTTTGATTTATTGCTTGTCCCATCTAATTCAATAAGCAATTTATCTAATTTTCCCTGCCCCCCCACGCTCTCTCCTATTAATGCCGGATTAATAATTTCGTTAACATGTTGAATGGCCTTAGTAACTCCCAAGGACTTGAATCCTTCTTCTCCGCCATCTTTCAATTCAATCGCTTCTGCGCTCCCCGTTGAAGCACCACTAGGAGCTGAATCAATATATTCCCCGCGATTGGTAACCAGCTTAACTTCAACTGTCGGTTCTCCTCTTGAATTTAAAATTTCTCTTGCCGAAATTGATTTTATTTTTGCTAATTTGGTTAACATAATTAATCAATTTCAGAAAAATATTTTTGCCATTCTTTTTCATAGCCAAAACTATTTAAAATCAAAGACGCCTCAGCTTTTCGCCAATTTCTCAAAGAAAGAAGATCAAAGTTTCTTCCCTTAACTTCATATCCATAAATAGGTTTCCCTGCTTGCAACATTGAATTTAAAACTTTTTCAAGCGTAAGATTTTCTGGACATTCCATCTCTTTTTTCACTTCTTTAGCAAATTCTAAAACTTGATTTGTCAAAATACAACGACCAGCAAGAGTAAAAACTTCTTCTCCCTTAAGATCGTTTTCTTCTGAATTTAATTCACGAAGCTTATAGACCTTTTGAGCGATCTTTTCAACCTTAACCACGGCTTGTTGGGGATTAATCTTACTAGCGGGAATTCGCTTTAAACCAATAATTGGACGCTCCGAAGCATGGAAAACTTTGATCAATTGTTTTAGTGAAGGAGTTTCCCCAAAAATCAAATCCCTTGAATTAGTAACGGCGAAAGCTTTTTTCTTGATAGAATTCTTAGCTTGCAAAATTGCTGATCCATCAGATAAAATTTTATCAGAGAAAGCAAAATTAAACTTCACTTCTTGATATCTTTGATGAAACAAATGAAAAGTTTCCTTTAATTTGCTATTTTGCACCTGAAGAGATTTCTCTATTTTATGCTCAACATTAAAATAATTTAAAATATTCTTTTCCTTGCTCGGACCAACAAAGGTTATTTCATTAATTCCTGATTGGACAGCTTCATCAACTAAATATTCAATTAATGGCCGGCCAGCTAAGGACCACAATTCAAAAGGAACTGTTTTAATCAAAGAAGAGAAACCAATTTGAGATCTTTGCAAGGGAATAATAAGATTTTTGATCTCTGTCATAAGATAATTAGGTTAAAATCACTTTTGTCGTAAAAAGGCAGGCACGTCCCATTTTTTCTCTTTGTTAGTTTTTTGAAACTCAGTATCTTTGTTCATTTTTTTGATATCAAGAGCTGAACGACGTATTACCTTAATTTTTTTCACTTCCTTTTCCTTTGAAGGTATTTTCTCTTTTTTCTTAGAAACAATTTTCTTTTTTTCTTTCTTTCCCTTTTGGTTCTTCTTTGTTGGCTTTTTCTCTTCTGATTTTACTTTTCTTTTCTCTTCTGTCATTGCCATGAGAAAGACCTCTATTTTTTTATTAAAGTTATTTTTTCGCGACAAACCAAAAATAATTTTTGCCAATGGATTAAGTTCCTTAATCTTAGCGCTAATTTCTTCGATCTCCGCCATTTGTAAATCAGGACCTCCGATAATATTAAACAATACCTTCTTAACTTCCTTTAGGTCGTTAACCAAAAAAGGATGATGAATGATTTGTTCTTGAATTTTCTTAATGCGATCATCCCCTTCGGCAATAATTGTATTAAAAAATATATTTTTTTCTTTTCCTTTCAGTATTGTTTTAAAATCGGCAAAATCAATATTAATTAATCCTGGCGAACGAATAGTTTCCAATAATGTTTTCAGATTCTTAACCAAATCTTGATTAATTGCTGACAATGATTTCGTGAAAGAAGTTTGTTCACTTACAACTGAAAAAATCTTTTCGTTAGAAATAATCACGTGAGCATCTAGGAATTTTTCTGTTTCTTTGATAGCTCGTTGAGCTATTTGCCGTCTTTTTGCCCCTTCAAATTCGAAAGGAAGAGTAAGGATTCCTAAAGTCAATGCCTTGCTTTTCTCTGCCGCCTGAGCAAAAACTGATAAAGCTCCTGATCCTACTCCCCCACCAAGACAAGATATTAAAACTAGAAGATCAGCCGATTTGAAAAGATTGTCGATTTTATCTTTTTCCTGATTTGCTAAGTTTTTAGCTAAAACAACATTCATCCCTGTTCCTAATCCGTGAGTCTCTTCTTCTCCAAAAGAAAAAACCTCTACGTTAGTAGTGGCCACTCTTTTTAGATTGACATTATCGGTGTCAGCTATTAAAAAATTTACTTCCTTTAATTGACGACTAATTTCTGTAACTATTGAACTTCCGCCACCTCCCAAACCGACAATTTTGATCACAATTCCCTTAGCCCGATGTAAATAATTCTTGTTTTTACTTTTAGACATAAAACCATTATTTAAATTCAGTATACCATAGAATAAACCAAAGAAATAAAATTTAATTTATTTTCCATTTTTTTCGATGGAAAACATTAAAAAAGAAGCGAGAAAATAATTACTCTCGCTTCTTTTTTGAACTTTTGCTCTAATTGCATAATAATTATGAGTTGGAAGGGCAGGATTCGAACCTGCATTAATGGAGCCAGAATCCATCGGCCTACCATTAGCCGACCTTCCAATAATTACATTATTTTAAATATTTTCTAACAGCTAAAAATGTTGAAACTACCCCCGTTCCCACTCCAGCAATTAATTGAATTGAAATCAAAGATAGTAAATTTTGTTTTAGGTAGATCCAAGCATTATAATTAGGCAAAATAGCCTGTAAGCGAGGACCAAAGAAATAAATAAGAGCGAACAAAACTAAATTTGCCAGAATCATTCCAAATAATCCATATAAAACTCCTTGAATTATAAAGGGCATTCTTGTAAACCAGTTGGATGCTCCAACCAATTTCATAATCTCTATTTCGCTTTCCATCGAACGAATCGCCAAACGCACAGCACTAAAAGCAATCAGAACAATCAAGACTAATAAAAGCACACCAATAATTCCTCCGATTAGATTAATTCGAGCCGTTATTGCAAAAATCTTTTTAATTACTTCCTGGCGATTAAAATAATCAATTTTATAAATCAAACCTCCAAAATTATCACTCAAATAATTGGCAACTACCTGATATTGACCTTCTTCTTTTACTTGAATGTCTAAAGAGGCCCGAAAAGGGTTTTCGCCAATTTGCTCCAGGGCTTGTTGATAAATTAAATCCCCTTTATGCATTATCGTAAAATCTTCCCATGCTTCTGCCGAAGAAATATATTTTATTTCCTGAATTACTTCTGGAAATTCAAGTTTCGCCTGATCTTTGATGTTCTCAATTTCTCCTGGTGAAGTATCGCGAGTAAAATAAGCAGCTAGACTAACTTGCTCTCTTACTTGAGTAACTAAAGCCTGGCTTGCTCCTTGAAATGAGAACAAGAAGCTTGCCAAAAGAATAACGATAGCAACAATCAAAGTAGCGACACTACTCGCCTCTTTATTGCTAAGGAAACTGCGCCATCCGAAGTTTAAAGTTCGTCGCCAGAAAGTAATCATAAATTATAATTAAAAGGTAAACTTACTATCTTTTTCATCTCTAATAATTTTCCCTTGACGCAGAGCAATTTTTCGCCCTTCCGTTTGCGAAATAACATCTTTGTCATGAGTAGCAACGATAACTGTCGTCCCTAATTGATTAATTTTTTTGAATATCTTAATTATCTCCCAGGTGTTATAAGGATCAAGATTCCCACTCGGTTCATCGGCGACAACTAATTTTGGTTGATGAATTAATGCTCGAGCAATTGCCAATCGTTGTTTTTCTCCTCCTGAAAGCTCGCAAGGATAATTATCTTTTTTATCTCTTAATCCAACAATGTCCAAAACACGAGGAGTATCACGATTAATATCTTGATCGCTAGCCCCAACAACAATTAACGCGTAAGCAACATTTTGATAAGCGGTTTGTCTTGGCAAAAGCTTATAATCTTGATAAACCACGCCAATCTTTTGACGTAATTCTGATAATTCTCGAGCCGACATTTGGTTTACAATTTTTCCTTCAAAAAAAACATCCCCCCTGGTTGGGCGCTCTTTCCCCACTAATAAATTAATAAGAGTTGTTTTTCCTACTCCCGAACGTCCAACAATAGTGATAAATTCCCCTTCTTGAATTTCAAAATTAATATCTTTTAGGGCAACCGAACTACGCGAGTATATCTTACTAACTTGATCAAATTTAATTATTGGTTTAATCATTTAATCTAATTTCAGCTTCGATAAACTTTTCTAATGACCCATCTAATACTTCATCTATCCGCGATGTTTCTACTTTAGTCCGATAATCTTTAATCATTTGATACGGCTGAATAACATAGGAACGAATTTGTTTCCCCCAAGCGGCCTTTGGATCTTCCTTGAACTTCGCTAAAGTCTTTCTTTCTTTCTTTTGTTCAGCCTGGTATAATCGTACTTTTAACATTTTCAGAGCCTGGTCACGATTTGATCCTTGCAACCTTTCTGATTGACAACTTGCTGTTATCCCCGTCGGCAAATGAGTAATTCTGATCGCTGACTCCCTTTTATTAACATGTTGTCCGCCTGGGCCAGAAGATCGAAAAGTATCAACTCTCAAATCTTTAGAATCAATTTCAATCTCAGCTTCTTTCTCTCGAGTAAGCTCTGGTAATACCTCCACCAAGGCAAAAGAAGTGTGCCTTAGATGCTGTTCAGAAAAAGGAGAAATTCTTACTAACCGATGAACTCCCGACTCGCGCTTTAAATATCCATAAGCATAACGACCATCAATTTCCATTACAATCGACTTTAAAGCTGTCCGGCTCTCTGGCCCACCTGGTTCTCCGAAAGAACAAGCTAATATCTTTATCTTAAAGCCAGATCTTTCCGCATATCGTTGATACATTCGAGATAGCATTGCCGTCCAATCTTCTGCTTCCCGTCCACCAGCTCCCGAAAAAATAGATAAGATAGCCTTTCCTTTGTCATATTCTCCCGTTAATAAATATTTAACTTGTTCTCGATTAATTCTTTTCGCGATTCCCTTTATTTCTTCCTGTAATTCGTTATCTATTCCCTGATCTCGATCTTCTTCTGATAGCTGATTCAACTTTTTAATATCTGTTAGTTCTTGTTCTAATTTTTCTAATCCTTCTACTTCCGATTTTAAATTTGTTAATTCTTTTTTAATTTCAATCGCTTTCTGTGGATTATTCCAAAGATTGGGTTCAGTGATTTTAATTTTTAGTTCTGCGATTTTATTTTTTTTAGAAGATAAGTCAAAGACAGTCCATTAATTTTTGGAGAGATTCCTGCATTTGATTGATTTTTGTTTCAAAAGAAACCATAAAAAACTTTATTTAATGTTACCATATTATCTTCGGAAGATAAAAGAGCCGAGAGCGGGATTCGAACCCACGACCTGGCGCTTACGAAGCGCCCGCTCTACCAACTGAGCTATCTCGGCCACGAACAAAGAGCGGTAGACGGGAGTCGAACCCGCGATCTTCTGCTTGGGAAGCAGACGCTCTACCACTAAGCTACTACCGCTAATTAAATAAAAACTTAATCTTTCCAAATAATTTTCTCCAAAATCCCAGCTCAGCTAATTCCTCTTCCTCTATTATTGAAGTATTGTTTTGGATTAAGAAAGAAACCGTTTTTTCCCCGGGCTTTTTTAAATCTAACTCTTCCTTCCCAACCCGCTCTAAATAATCAATATCTTTAGTTTCTTCAATCTGCTTGGCTAATTTGTCTTTTTTCTCTTCCAAGTCCTCCAATTGAATTTGTAGAGTAAGAACTCTTTCCTCTAGGGTAATTCTTTGATGCTTGGCTCGTAAATTCATTCGTACCAACAAAACTACTAGCAATAAAATGATTGCTACACTTACTATCAAAAGGATCAATTTGGCTATTGATCGACTTTTTTTTCTTCTTGTCTTTCGATAATACATCTTTTATTTTATCACAAAAAAATTATTTTTTGTTTTCTAGCATTTGGAAAAATATTTTTGATGGGATCTTAACCTTCCCTGTTTTTCCTAATTCTTTTTTCCCTTTCCTTTGTTTTACTAACAACTTCTTCTTTCGAGTGTAATCACCCCCATAAATCGCTTGTGTCACGTTCTTTCCTCTAGCTTTTATTGTTCGACGAACAATGACTCGACCCTCGCTCTGAATTTGAATAGGAACAGCAAATTGTTGAGAAGGTAAAAGTTCATAAAGTTTATCTGCGATTTTTTGAGCTTCTCGATAAGCACGATGACGAGAAACAATCCTTGATAAACTTTCTTTTTTCTCTTTGGCAATAAAAATCTCCAGCTTCGTTAAATCTCCCGGACAATAATCAGTAAAATGAAAACCGAAAGAAGCATGTCCTTGAGTTATGCTCTTTAATTGATCGTCAAATCCTGAAATAATTTCTCTTAAGGGAACACGATAAATTAAAAGATAAGTTTTTTCCTGAAGATAATCTTGCCTACAAAAATTTCCCTCAAGGGTACTCAGCAACTGCATCACTTTCCCTAAGTATTCAATTTTTGTTACAATAGCCAGTTCTACCCACGGTTCTTCAATACTTTTAATGTTTCCTTGAGCTGGCCAATCAGCAGCTGAATTCACTTTAACCTCTTCTCCACTGGCAAGCTTTAGAGAGTAACTAACCATTGGAAAAGTAATGACTAAATCAAGGCCAAAATCTTCTTCTAGGCGACGAACTGTAATTTCTGTGTGTAATAATCCGAGAAAGCCACAACGAAAACCTCTCCCTAGACCTTCTCTTTTTTCCGGAACAAAAGTTAAAGAAGGATCACTAAGCTTTAATTTTTCCAAGGAAGTCTTGAGAAGATTAAAATCTTGATCACCAGAAACATATAAACTACTAAAAACTACCGACATCGGTTCATGATATCCTGGCAAAGGTTGAGGAGGAGAAAGTTTAAGTTGAGATTCTAAGATTATAGTTTCGCCAACATTAACAATTTCTGGATCCTTGATGCCCGTTGCGAGATAGCCTATCTCTCCAGCAACTAATTCCGGACACGATTGACGATCAGGCTTAAAATATCCCACCTCTTTCACTTCTGCCTCTTTTTGGGCTGCCAACAAATATATTTTATCACCAACCTTCACTTTTCCATTCACAATTCTAATATAGGCAATCACTCCCTGGAAAGAATCGTATTGAGAATCAAAAATCAAACACCGAAAAGGGTTTTTTAGATCTTTTTCTTCCGGGGAAGGAAAAAGAAGAATTATTTGCTTTAACACTTCTTCGGTCCCCCATCCTTTCTTAGCAGAAATTTCTAAAACACTGTCTTGATCAACTTTCAAAAGGATAGCTAACTCTTTCTTTGCCTTTTCTGTTTGTGCTTGCGGAGAATCAATCTTATTAATAACCGGTAAAATAATTAAATTTTGTTGCTGAGCTAATCTCAGGTTAGTAATTGTTTGAGCTTGAATTCCTTGGGTTGCATCAACCAATAAGACGGCTCCTTCTACTGCTGCTAGCGCTCGCGAGACTTCGTAGGCGAAATCAGTATGCCCAGGAGTATCAATTAAATTAAGGACGTAGGATTGTCCAGCAAATTGATATTTCATTTGAACAGGATGCATTTTAATAGTAATTCCCTTTTCCTGCTCTAGATCCATCCGATCAAGATATTGATCATGCATTTTTTTTGGAAGAATTGTTCCCGTTTTTTCTAAAAGACGATCAGCGAGAGTAGATTTCCCGTGATCAACGTGACTAATAATTACAAAGTTTCTAATCTTATCTCTCGACAACATAATTATTTTTTAAATTCAGCTAATAATGATTTCTTGATCATTTTAAGTTCAGAAGACCTTAAGACCCAACTGCTTAATATATAAACTATTACTCCCCCCCCACCAGCGATTAAAGTCTGTTTTAATAACCCTAACAAGGTTTCCATGTCAACGATTAAGGCCGTCTTATAAAGGAGAAAATAGGTTACTCCGGCCATAATTAGAGTAGATAAAAATATTTTCACCGCCGAGATAGTAAGTTTTTTGAAAGGGATGCTTTTTAATTTCCTCTGCAACGCATAAAATAACGAGAAGAATTGAATTATCCCAGAAAAAGAAAAAGCTAATGGCAAGGCGATGATTCTGATGTCGGCAATTCCTGAAAGTTTCAACCAATTGCTAATCCAGATTTGCAAAGGATATCCGGGTTTAAGCCCCTCAACCATCAAAAGAGCAAACCCGATCCCCAAAAGAATAACAAAGACATTGATTAAGGCCGGAGTTTTAGTATCACGAAAGGCTCCAAAAGCTTTAGAAATCAAGGTAACTAAGGCTTGAGAGAATACACCTAGAGCAAAAACCCCCAAGCAAGCAGCTGTCAATCGCGTATCTCGCCAACCAAACTGACCAGCTCCCAGAATAATTCTTACTAATTGTGCTCTAAGAATAAAGAAAAGAACACCAGCGGGAATGATCAAAAACAATATCTGGGAAAATGTTTTTTGAAAACTGTTTATGAAATCGTCTTTTCTTTTTCGCGCAAAAGACAAAGAAAGAATTGGAAAGGCAGCCGTAGCAAAAGAAGCTCCAATTAAACGAATAAGGGCCTGACTAAAATCAGCCGCTAAATTATAAACGGCAATGCTCCCTACCGCTAAAGTTGAGGCAACGGCCGTAAAAACGAGAAGATTAATTTGAGAAGCAATTACTCCAAGAGCACGAGGGCCCGCCAATTTTATTGACTTTTTAATTTGAGCATAACGCCAATTGATTTTTAAATTTAGCCGGAATCCTAAAGATAAAAGAGCTGGAATTTGCAAAGTTAAATGCAAAAAACCACCCAAGACAACCCCCCAAGCTAATCCCATTAAGCCACAGTAAGGAACTAAAAAGATAATTCCTAAAATAATTCCTATATTATAAACCAAAGGAGCAAGGGAAGTAATTAAAAAACGATGAAAATATTGCAAAACACCACTCAAAACCGTACTTAAAACCAAAAAGATTGGATTAAGCAACATTATTCTCATCATTAAAATAGCTGTTTTTTGTTCGACCTCTTTAAGCCCTGGGGCTATCGAGGGAATTATCCAAGGAGCAGCAACCATTAAAATAAGAGAAAGAACAAACAAGAAGACCAAAAACAAGTTAAGAATTGCCGAAACAAAATTCCATCCTTCTTCCTTCGAACGCATTCGACATTCGCTAAAGAGAGGAATAATCATTACTGATATTGCTCCTGTAATCAAAACGGTAGAAATAAAACTAGGAATTCGAAGAGCTGTAAAATAAATATCAAGTTGACTTCCCGCTCCAAAATTAGTAGCCAACAGTCTATTCCTGATTAGACCCAAAAAGGAGCTTGCTAATCCCGCAAAAGTCAAGATAAAACCCGCACTGCTGATGCTCTTTGCCCGATGACTCAGAATTTTGTTAATCATGCTTTTGTTAGAATAGCTTAATTCTTTCAAAAAAACAAAAATTCCAGCTGGTGATAAGCCGAATTCTGTTTTTGTGATCATTTATCTGGATCTAACGTTACCGTTAGATTCGAGCGAGCTACCTTAGAAAAATCTAAATTTGCTCTTGCATCCAAGTAAGGATTTAGCCGTTTCACCTTTAATGTCACCATTAAAGCTCTCCTTTAAAAGGAGCTATTCTTCTTTCGAAAAATAGCGTCTCTGTTCGCACCTCTATTCAGTTAAATTAATAACCAAACGACGGCCGTTAGCCGCTACCCTTCTCCTCAAAAAAATGAGGGGATGTTCGGACTTTCCTCACCATAAATCACTTTATGGCGCGATCACTTCACCAGCCAGAATAGTGTAATTATGGTAAGTAATTGTTGTTTTGTCAAATGATTAAAAAAGACTAGAGGAATTTTTTTGATCTAAAGCCTGATTCACTAGTTGATCGGCTTCTTTGTTTTCTTCTCTAGGAATTAATTGAAAAATCACTTCTTTGAAATCTGTTTTTGCATTCCAAAGTTTTAAAAACAATGGTTGAATCCTTTCATTAAGAACCTTATAACGTCCGTTCACTTGCTCAACCAAAAGTTGAGAATCTGATCGAAGTTCTAAAAATGCTAATTTGGCGTCTTTTTTGCCAAGAAGAAGTTTCGCTTTTTGAAGAGCAAGAATAGCTGCTTGATATTCTGCTTCGTTATTGGTGGCTTTTCCTATGCATTGTTTGTACTCTTTTATTTTTTTTGAGTCAGCAAATTTTATAACAACACCAACAGCTGCTGGCCCAGGATTCCCCCTTGCTCCACCATCAACACTAATCAATAGCTTGGTCATGATTTTTTAATAAACAATTTTTAAATTGATTAAGTTTAGAGTTTTTAACTCGAAATCCAGAAGCAGGAGCATGCCCCCCAAAAGTAATTAATAATTTAGAGCACTTTCTCATTAATTCAACGCTATCAACATTCTTGGGACACCGAACCGAACCGGTACTTTCTTCTTCCCCTTGATGATAAACAAAAATCGGGCAACCATACAATTTCACTAATCGAGAAGCCGCCGACCCCAACGCTATTGGCGACCAAAATGATTCCCCACCAAAAACAAGAGGCGGATTTTTTTCTCCTTCTAATTTTTCCTGAATAGTGGCAACAATTTCATCTCTAGCTCGATGTTTTTTCACTAAATTAATTTCTAAACGTTTTACTATTCGGCGAATTTTTCCCTCTTGAGAAGTTGATAATGCTAAAAAAACATCAGCTTTATGAGAAGATGATGATATCCGACTAGCTCCCAACAAAGAAATGATTTTCGTTGATAAATATAAAATAGATGGACTCTCTTCGGCGAATTTTTCTTCTAGAATTTGCAAAGCAAGTCTATTAGTAGTTGGCAAACTATTCAATCCCCTGACAACGATATCTGCATTATCTTTTTCTTGTGGCATCATATCAGCAATCACCGAAAGGCTGGCCAATTCAACAAAACTCCGATCAAAAAAATCATATTCAGGATCTTCTCGAAGCAATAATTGAGCCACTTTATAACACAATCCTCCCGCTGTCATTTCTTTAAAATCGTATTCATCATCTTCCTGTTTCGGATCAATAATCAAAGAAGCCGGAGGAAGTTTCTCCGGAATTTTATGATGGTCAATTACGATTACTTCAAAGCCCTGTTTATTTGCTAAAGTGATTTCTTTATAATTGCCGATTCCGAGATCAACCAAAATTAATAAAGCAGGAGAACGAGAAGCTAAAAACTTCAAAGCTGGTTTATTTAAACCATAACCGTCAGTTGCCCTGTCAAAAAAATAACAATAATCAATTTCGCCACCCAGGCGTTCAATTGCCTCTTTTAAAATAATCACTGATGTTGCTCCATCAACATCACTATCCCCATAAAGAATAATCTTTTCTTTTTTCTTAACAGCTTGTTTTATGCGTTCAGAAACTTCCGCTAAATTTTTGATCTGCTTTGCCATCAAAGATTATTTCCTTCTTGATTTTTCTCTTCCAAAACCTTTATCCCTGGCAAAGAACCCCTCAGGAATAATTCCATCATCGCTATCCCTCCCTTAGAAAGAAAAGACATTTTCTTTGCTAAATCAAATTCATTCAAGAAATCAACCGTTGATTTTCCTCCAACTAATTTAAAACTATTTTCGTTACGAGTTATTGCTAGGGCAATATCTTTCGTTCCATGATTAAATTTAGGCAACTCATGCATCCCTAATGACCCATGCCAAATTATCGTTTCTGCTGTTTTAATAATATTCGAAAATAGTTTTACTGTTTCTGGCCCAATATCAAAAATATCTTCTTCTTTTCTAAGTCCGCCAGGACCAGCAAGGCGAGTATAAATATTTGGAAAATCTCGAGGAGCAACAACTACATCAACCGGAAGATGTAATTTAAGATTAGTTAGTTCAAGTTGTTCAACGACTTGTACTGTTTCCTCGTCAGGCCAATTTTTCCCGATTGACATTCCTTTCACTCGCAAAATGACTTCGGCTATTTTTCCTCCCACCAAAACATAGTCAGCTTTAGTTAAAAATTGGTGAACAAAAGAAATCGAAGGAACAATAGAATTCCCTCCAATAATAACAACTATTGGTGATTTTCTTTTCTCTCCAATAGTTTTGATTTCTTCCATCAATCCAAACCCAGCAAAACTCGGCAAAAAAGAAGGAAGTGCTATTATTGACGCATAATTTTGGAGAGAGGGTTCAAAAGCATCATTGACGAAAATATCACCTAATTCAGCTAAGGAATGAGCAAACCCCTTGTCTCCATTAATCTCCTCTGGATAACGAGAAAGATTTTCCAAAAGAATCAATTTATTTTGAGAATTTTTAATCTGTTCTTTGGTTTCTTCTTCTAAAAGAGAGGAGAAAATGAAATCAACGGGTTCGTTTAATGCTTTGCTTAATTTGTTCGATGTTAATCCTAAGCTTTCCTTAGGATTTTTTAAGGAGCCCAAGATTATTACTTGGGATTTTTGAGATAAAGCATACTCCAAGGAAGGAAGGCATTTTTCAAAAGGAGCCTCGAAGTCTATTCTTAGTAAAACTTTCTTTCCGAGAATATTGATGTCCTTAAAATTTTTTATCATCGATATTAATTGTTTCTCCTGGTTTAATTTCTTTAAGGGAAGATGATTTCTTCTCTTTTAATGTTTTCGACAAAAGACCTTTTAAATTCGAATTCCCTTCTTTCTCTTCTTTTTTTTCATTCTGTTCTTCTCTCTTTATTACAGCAAGACATTTTTTACAATAAACTGGTCGATTGGGGCTTGGTTGAAAGGGAATTTTCACTCTTTTATTGCATCGGTTGCAAGTTGCCTCATAGAGTTTATCGGAAGAATCAGAGTTAGGAGTAGAAATATTTTCTGCCCATCTTTTTATCTTGTCTTCAACAATGCTTCGATCTGTTCCATATCTCTCCTGAGAACTTTTGATAATCTTTTCTTCATTATCAATTAAGGGAAAAGGAGTGGGAGGTAAAGTTTCTGCTGAAAAAGCTTTTCCGGCTATTCCATCAATCATTAACTTAAGGTAAATCTGAAATTTATCTAAGTTTACTAAGTTTCCTGCATCAAACTCTGGCGTCATTTCTTTTTCAAGATATTCAGCGTCTTCTGCTCCAACTCGAAAACTTATCAATGTTCCAATATTGCCAAAAACAGCATCCCTGACATTGTCTTCCATTTGAGAAATATATTGATGAGCAATAATTAAATTTAAACGGTATTTTCTCGCTTCAGAAAGGATATCGATAAAAGATCCCGTAGCAAAATTTTGGAATTCATCAACATAAAGAAAAAAATCTTTCCTTTCTTTTTCTGGTATATCAACTCTCGACATAGCCGCTAACTGTAATTTTGTCACAACAAGGGCTCCTAAAAGCTTAGAAGCGTCTTCCCCTATTCTTCCTTTTGACAAGTTAACGATAAGTATTTTTCTTTCATCCATGATCTTGCGAATATCAATCAGCGTTTTAACTTGTCCAATAATATTTCTTATTAATGGGGCAGAAATAAGCTGTCCAATTTTATTCTGGATAGCTGCAGTTGCTTCAACCTCATATCTTTCGCTGTAACGAGCAAATTCATTAACCCAGAAAGACCTTATTACTGGGTCCGTCACCTTGCTTAAAACTTTTTGGCGATAATCAGCATTAGCCAATAACCTATTAATCCCCATCAGAGTTGATCCAGGATACTCCAAAAGGGCAAGAATCGCATTATTAAGAATATATTCCATTCGTGCACTCCACACGTCGGGCCACATTTTTGCAAAGACTCCCATCAGCCCGCTAGCCACTAAATGTCTTTGCTGAGAATCAACATGCTCCATGACATTAAAGGCAATTGGATGATCTATATCACCTGGATTAAAATAAATAACATCATTGAGACGATTGGAAGGAATAAATTTTAGCAATTCCTCTGCTGCTTCCCCATGAGGATCAACAAAACCAACTCCTCGTCCAGCTTGAATATCTTGAATAACAAGATTTTTTAATAATTCCGTCTTCCCCACCCCTGTCTTTCCAACAATATACACATGCCGACGACGGTCATTCGGCTTAATTCCAAATTTCCTTTTTTCTCCTCGAAAAGTAGTCTTAGCAAAAAAATTAATATCCCCTTCAGGCATAATAAAAACTTAACTGATCCATCATAGCACATCTTCCCTCGGGATTGAATTTAGAGCAAAAATACTTTTTATTCTTGATCGGCAACCGGCAAGTTGAGAGGTGGCTCCCCTTTAGACATTCTAATCCTTTCCAGAGAAGGAGCTGGCGCAGCAATTTTCCCAGGAAAATGAAAAATAGTTGCTAATTCTTCCGTATTCAAAACGAACGTCCCTCCTCCTTTTGGGAAAAGCGGGGGTAATCTTTTAATGTAATGCCAAAAAAGATCGCGTTTTTTAAAGTAAATTCTCTGTTCTTTGTGGGGAGGATAATAAACTGTCGTCACCATCCAAGGTCTAAGTCCATTTAATCCTTCCGTCGAAAGCCCAACAAAAAAATTGATCGGCACTTTAATTCGTGGCTTAAAAAAGTTTTCTTTCTTCCCTAGATAAAGAAAACGAATTGTACATTGAAAACCATATTTAGCAATTTTATCTTCAATAGCCTCAATTACTCTATTTTCCGCTGACGTAAATTCCATCATCGAAAAATTTTTCTTCTCAACAACTGCTTCTTCTGATCCTTTCCAAAGGAATAGAGTTTCGAAGACCTGACGCAGAATAGATTTTCTCTTCTCGTCACTAGTTCTCTTTGTTAATTTATCTCTCAATCCTCTGCCTCGACTAATCCAATTATCTTCCTTGTCAGTAATGGGTTTGGCAACAATCTGAATCCACAGTTGCTCTCCTTTTTTCATCATTGCCATTCCTTCTAATAAGGAAGCTAGCGGATCTACTCTTTTTTCTTCTTTGGCTTCTGGGCTTTTCTCAAAAAATTGTTCGTAGGTTTTTATTGGATAACTATCCGCTCTATTCAACCGATAATTACATCCCCAAATTTTCCACTCTCGATTAGGTAATTTTTGCGGAACTTGTTGAGTGTAATCAGGAAAATCAATAATTTCAACCTCTGGATATTGTGAATAAATAATAGATTTTATCATTTCTTCAAGAGCAATCGGAGAGCGAATTAAAAAATGAATCTTTCCATCTATTCCAACAATTTCTAAAGAAAAGTTTAACAAAAATTTTCCATCGATCCATTCTTCTTTAAAATTAGAAGGATCATAAACCGACCAAAGATGGGAAAAAACTTGTTCCATCGCTTTGATTGGTCTTTTTACTTCCTCGGGAAGTTTTATCTCAAGAAGTTTATATTGAGCGCGTTCTGCCCCCCAACGATTTTGAATACGCCATTTATACAAAAAACGCCAAGAAGGAAATAAAAAAAAGGGCAGGGCAATCCACCACCACAATTTAATCATTTGCCCAACCCAATAGAAAGCAACAAACAGACTTTGACCGATGACCGGAAAAGAAGGTCCTAATCCAATCATTTTAATTAATTGACTTTAGTTGATAAGAACCTTTCTGATTCCGAATAAATTGATTGCTACGATTAAGGTTAAGCAAGATCGTGCTTCTTTTCACTAAACGGCGCTCAAGAACCTTATCAATAATCTCATCGGCAGATAATAATCGCTTGCTTCCTTCTAAAACTCGAGCAATGACGTTCTCAACAGTTCCTGATTCATATCCCCATTCCCTTAAGGCATATAATCCTCGCCCGATCAAAACAAATCGGTCGGCACGGATTAATTCGTTGTGAATCGTTTGAACTAAAGCTTCTCTTTGATTATCTTCCTCTAAGTCCCATTTTTTTATAAAAAGATTGATTAACTTTGCCACTTCCGCAAAATGTAAGGGAGTATTCTTTTCTTTGAAAACCAAATACGCTTTATCTTTTAGTTTTTTTGGCTTCACTTCCGGCCATTCAATTAAGCCAAAATCACCACCAATTCCTTTTTCTATTTGGCGAGCAATTTGCAGACAAGACAACAGAAGATCAACATCATCAATAGTTCCTTTAGTAATAATATCTTTTGGCGACAAAGAATGATTTTCTTTTTCTAGTTGCTCAACGACATTTTTAATTATTTCCTGAACATCGGTAGCATTCCCCTCTTCCAACTCCCAAAAGGGATAGGTCTCCTTGCTTACTTTATTTCTTTTAAATTGAGGAGCTAAAACAAGAAAAAAGAACACCTCTGCCTTATTGTTTTTACCACCAAGATCTTCCAGTAACAAATCTTCGCTTGCCACTTTTCCTTGTTTTTCTAAGTAAGAAATAATTTGTTTGATTGCTAGCGACCGTTCTGGTAATTTTTGTTTTCGCAATTTTTCCAAACCAGCCTCTTCGATTTGTCTAATCCTTTCCCGAGTAACCCCAAAGTCTGTACCTATTGATTCTAGTGTTTTTCTTTCGGTATTCTCTAATCCAAAACGTTCCCGCAAAACTTTTTGTGTTCGGGAAGGTAGTAATCGAAAAACGCTCTTTTCAATTTCAAAATAATTATTATTTGCCATTATTCTTACTTATTAAAGCACAATAAAAATTAAAATCAAGATAGAATAGCATTTCTCGAAAAATTTTATTTTTGAGTGCTTCTTAATTTATAGCGCATTATCTTCCCTATAATGTTCTTTGGAAGATTTTCTACGAATTCAACCTCTCGAGGTATTTTATAATAAATGAGTTTTTCTTGACAATATTTTATTAATTCTTTAGCAGTACACTTAATATTTTTTTCCAGGACAACAAAAGCTTTTAGAGTTTGTCCATAATATTCGCTATTTACGCCCACAAAAGCCACTTCTTTTACTTTCGGATGATTAGTTAAAATATTCTCCACTTCCGCTGGCCAAATTTTTTCTCCACGGGAATTAATCATATCGTCTAATCTTCCTTTTAGATAGATTCGTCCGTCATCGCTAATCCACCCCACATCTTTGGTATAAAACCATCCATCTTTTAAAACTTCCTTTGTTTTTTCTGGTTTTTGCCAATATCCTTTAAAAACTTGTGGTCCCTTAATTATAATTTCTCCAATTTGCCCAACATCTAAAAATTTTCTTTCTTTTTCTTCCAAACTAATGACCTTAATGTCTGTATCAAAAACGGGAATTCCGGGAGATCCAGGTGCTTTTTGGTAATTCTCTCTAATGGGATCCATTGTGATAATCGGCGAAGTTTCTGAAAGCCCATAACCTTCTAGCAGGACAGCTTGTGGGGCCATTTCTTTTATCTTAATAAAAGTCTCTTCTGGGATAGAAGAAGCTCCGCTAGTACAAACCCTTAAGCAGCTTAAATCATACTTCTTCTTGTCGTTTTCCCAAGTTCGAAGCATCCCCTGATACATTGCCGGGACTCCAACAAAAGCCTGAATTTGATTCTTTTTAATCGCAGCAAGCGCGCTTTTCGTATGAAATTGAGGTTGAAGATATATCGTTGACCCCTGATAAAGAGCAAAAAACAAAACTGTTGTTAGCCCATAAATATGAAAAAAGGGCAAGACGCCCAAAAAAGAATCCATTTTTAATCCTTCTGTCCATTTTCGCGAAGTTGCCACCACAGAGAGAAGATTAGAATAAGTCAACATTACCCCTTTTGGTTTCCCTGTTGTTCCGCTGGTATAAACCATTAAGGCTGTGTCTTTTTCTAGATCCCCATCTCTTTTTTGATAATCGGAAGATTGGCTATCTTCGATCAACTTCACAAAAGAAAGAAAGTTATTTAAATTATGCTCATTTCTCTTTCTTGCAAAATAATTGGGTGCTTCTTTAATTAAGGAAAGCGATTTGAGATAAGAAGGAAGGTAATCAGAAATATTTGTAAGAATTATTTGTGTGTTCAATTGTTGATCAATTCCTTTTAGTTTCCCAGCAAAACGCTTTAAAGAAATAACGAAACGAGGAGAAAAATCTTTCAAAACATATAATAATTCTTCACTAGGATAAAGAGGATTTAAAGGCACTGGGATTGCTCCCGCTTTCATCGTTGCTAAAATTCCTATTATAATTTGAGGACAGTTAGGAAGTAAAAAGGCGACCCGGTCGCCTTTTTTAATATCTAAATCTTGTAGTTTTTTCGCCAAACGATCAGAAAGGTTTTTTAATTCTTGATAAGAAACCTTGTAACCATAAAAATCAAGAGCTGTTCGACGAGGATGTTTTTCTGCCATCTCATCAAAGAAGTAGTATATGGGATGATTAGAATAATCAAGAGAAACGTCCTTTCCTTTAGGATAATATTGGAACCACGATTCTTCCTTTGATGTATTATTCTTATTCTTAATCATATTATCTCCAATTAATGGGATAATTTATTTTACCGATAATTGACAAATAAGCAAATGATTTTTATCTTTTAAAACAGAAAACTAAGATTATTTCCGTTTTTTCAAAAGATAGCAACTAGCTAAAAGAGGGCTAGCCAAGAAAAACGACGAGTAAGTTCCAGAAATAATTCCGATAATTAATGCTAAAGCGAAAAAGTGAAGAGCAGTTCCTCCAAAGAAGAAAATAGACAAGAGAGCCAATAGGGTCGTTAAAGAAGTATTTAGCGATCGTTTCAGGGTTTGATTAAGACTAATATTCACAGTATCAAAATAATCTTTCCCTATTCCTTTAAGTAAATTCTCTCTAATCCTATCGAAGACAACAACTGAATCATTAACCGAATAACCAAAAACAACCAGCAAAGCAGTGATAATTGAAATATTGATCTGAATTCCATATAGCTCTCCAATAACAACAAAAACTCCCAAGGCTATAAGAACATCGTGCAATAAAGCTATTAAAGCCGCGAAGCCATATTGCCAACTAGGTAAAGGATGGGCAATTTTACGAAATGCAAAACTAATATAAAGAAGAATTATAATCGTCGAAAGAATAACTACTGTTCTTGTTTTTTGATTCAATTCTCGTCCAATAATTGGGCTAATTGATTCAAAGTTAATTGATGCTTTATCGATCTCTCCTAATTCTTCTAATGCGCCAATAATTTCTGTTTTATCTTCCTGGCTAACATTACGACTATTAATCTGAACCGTCATTTCTTTTTCTCCAATCAATCGAACATTAACTGCTCCCGAAACAGTTTCAGACAAGGCTTCTCTTGCTGCCTCCGCTGTCGGTTGTCCATCAAGATATTGGAAAGTTAAAGCACCCCCTCCTTGAAAATCAATTCCCCAATTTAAACCAAAAATAATTAAACCAATAATACTACCTCCCACCAATAGGAAAGAAAAAAGATAATATATATTTTTAAATTTCAGAAAATTTATCATCTTATTGCCATAACTTTTTAATTTTTGCCAGTCTCGTATTCTCAAATAACCTTAATAAGGTTGGAGTCACCCATAAGGCAGAAAAAACACTTACTAAAACCCCCAAGGACAAGGTAATTGAAAAACCCTTAATAAAACTCGTCCCGAACCAAAACATTATTATAGCAACTAATAATGTTGTCATGTTTCCATCACGAATTGAAGGCCAAGCCCGTTTAACCCCGGCATTGATAGCTTGTTTTAGCTCTCGCCCCTCTTTTAATTCTTCCTTCATTCTTTCGAAAATAAGAATATTCGCGTCAACAGCCATTCCAATAGAAAGAATTGCTCCTCCAATTCCCGCTAATGTTAAAGTAACTGGAATAAATTTAAAAAGAGCAAGGATAATCATGGCGAAAACCGCTAGAGCTAAACTAGCCAAGAAACCAGGAAAGCGATAAAAAATTAACATGAAAAGAACCATCGCCGCTAACCCGATCAATCCCGCCCACAAAGATTGATCCAAAGAAGTTTTTCCCAAGGTTGGACCAATTGTTTTCTGTGATATCAATTCAATTGGAACTGGCAAAGCTCCGCTTTTTAAACGATTAACTATCTCTTTTGCTTTTGTTATATCTAAATCTCCAGTGATCACGGCCTTCCCCCCGCTAATTTTATTTTCAACGGTTGGGGCATACAAATCAGTATCGGTAATCTCACCATCTCCGTCGGTGTCAACAATCGCTTTCCCGTCAAGGAAAATTGCTAATGGCTGTTTAATATTACGAGCAGTAATTTCTTCAAATATTTTTGCTCCTTCTTCGTTAAAACTGAGTTCTATTTTTGGCGATCCAGTTGTTTGATCAAAAGCAACAGTAGCTTTATCTAAATAACGACCAGTTAACCCTGTTGTTTTCCATAAAGGAAGAAATTCTTCCGCTATTTTTGTCTTAATCAAAATATGACTTGCTTTTATTTCCTCCCCCTCTTCTCTTTCTCCTGTTTTTTGAATAAGATGATAACCAAAATCACTTTTAATTAAATTGTCTGTTATTTCCCCTTCTTCTAGAGCAAAAGCCGCTTCTTCGAATTCAATAACCATTGCTCCTCGACGAAACCATCCCAAATCTCCTCCTTTTTCTTTTGAACCAGGATCTTCCGAATATTCTTTTGCTAAAGTAGCAAAATCTTCTTCTCCTGCTCTTATTTTTTCCAATACATCTACTGCTCTTCGTTGGGCAGCTTGATTATAAAAATTTAATTCTTCTTCTCCTTCGGGAGCTAAATCTTCTGTGGAAGTTCTTTCTTTGAATTCTAAAACCGGTGTTTCTCCTATTTGTTGTAAAGCTTCATCTATGTTTTTAATTCCGGGTAATTCTACAATCAATCGAGGATTGGTTCCTCCTGTTTTTGTGAACACTCTTGGTTCAGCAATACCAAAAGCATTTATTCTTCGCTCAATTACGTCTCTTATCCCTTCTAGGGCACTATCTTTGTCTTGCATAGAAACTTCTGAAACGTCTGCTTCGTAAATCAATCTTGCTCCTCCCTGCAAATCTAGCCCATATTTGAAATCCTTCTCTGGTAATCCAGGAAAAGACCAAGAAAAAGGAAAAATAACGCTAATTAAAAAATAAATTAGCACAGTTAAGATAACAACAGAAAAAACTTTTTTACTCAGCATTATGAAGCTTAGGTTCTTAATTTTACTTTAAAAATAGTTCTGGTAACAATTGATTCCCATCTTAACATAAAATTTTGAAACATTCTATGTCCTTCTGTTTTATATTCAACCAAAGGATCTCTTTGCCCATAAGCCCTTAGGCCAACTGATTGTTTAAGAGAATCCATATTATCAAGATGCTGCACCCAGAGATTATCTAGCATTTTTAACAACACTAGCTTGCTCACATCTCGCCATTTCTCTTCTCCAATTGTCTTCGTTTTTTCTTGATAAATCCTATTCCCTATCTCATCTAAATATCCGATCATTCCCTTCTTGCGATCGATTTCTTTTTGAGATGATAATTTAACTAAATTCAAATTGACATCTTCATTGATAGAGAAAATGGCTTTTGCTTCTTCGGCAATTTCTTCTAAATTCCATTCTGAAGATAACTCTCCTTTTGCGTGAAATTCAACAAGTCGCAGAATCTCCTTTTGGGTAATTTTTTCTAATTCGATTTGTCCTTTTTTTGAATCTCTGAAATCTTCCATTATTTTAGTTCTTTTCTGATAAATCGCCTGACGATGCTTATTAACGACATCATCATATTCTAATAATCTTTTGCGCATATCAAAATTCATTCCCTCAATTCTTCGTTGAGCTGATTCAATAGCCCGCGAAACCATTTTATTTTCAATTGCTTCCTCCTCTGGAAAATGAAATTTCTCCATTAAACTTTCCATTCTCTCTCCTCCAAATTGTTTGATCACATTTTTCGCTTCTGGAAAAACATCACTCTTGAGAGAAATGTAAAACTGCGAAACTCCTGGTTCTCCTTGCCGCCCTGATCGTCCCCGCAATTGATTATCTATTCGCCGAGCTTCATGTCTTTCGGTGCCTAAAACGAAAAGACCACCCAGATCAACGACTTTTTGATGTTCTTCTTCTGTCGAGGGATTCCCGCCCAAAACAATATCCACTCCTCTACCAGCCATATTTGTCGCCACAGTAACCCTCCCTTTTTGTCCCGCCTGGGCAATAATCTGCGCCTCTTGTTCGTGATTTTTGGCATTAAGAATTTGAATAGGAATCCCTTCTCTCTTTAATATTGCATTTAAATACTCATTTTTTTCGATCGAAGTTGTTCCAATTAAAACCGGTTGACCCTTTTGATGTAACTCTTTAACCTTTTCTACGATTGCACGAAGCTTAACTTCTTCTTTCCCGTAGATTTTGTCAGCGAGATTTTTCCTAACCATCGGCTTATGCGTAGGAATAACCTTAACATCTAGGTTGTAAACTTTATCAAATTCTTCGGCAGCGCTTAGGGCCGTTCCAGTCATTCCTGCTAATTTTGGATACATTCGAAATAAATTTTGAAAAGTAATTGTGGCGAGGGTTTTGGCTTCCGGTTTAATTTCTACTCCTTCTTTTGCTTCAATGGCTTGATGCAATCCCTCTGAATAACGCCTCCCCGGCAACAAACGCCCTGTGAATTCATCGACGATCATAATTTGATTATCCTTGACAACATAAGCTTCGTCTAGTAAAAACAATTCTTTCGCCTTGATCGCTTGACGAATATGATGAAGATAATTTTCATTCTGGGGATCATATAGATTTTCGATACCAAGGCTTTTTTCTGTTTTTTCTATTCCTTCTTCAATTAAGTTGATTGTTCGCATTTTGCGATCTACATTATAATCCCCTCCACTCTTTAAACGTTCAGCTAGCTTTACAAAAAGAGGATAAAGTTTTCCTCCTCCTGTTTCTGGTTGAGAAATAATTAAAGGAGTTCTTGCTTCGTCAATTAAAATGCTATCTACCTCATCAATAACAGCATAAGAAAAATCTCTTTGTGCTTTTTGTTCTTGGCTCACCACCATATTGTCGCGAAGATAATCAAAACCAAATTCATTGTTAGTTCCATAGGTAATATCAGCATGATAGGCCTGACGACGAGAACAAGGACGAAGATAATCTGTAACCACCTTAAAACTTCCTAACTCATCTCTGGTTTTATCGTCTTGATTGCCATCCTTGCTATAGGTTGAATCATAAAGAAAAGATTGCTGATGATTAATTGCTGCAACCTTTAATCCCAAAAAGTTATAAATTTGTCCCATCCAAACAACATCTCTTCGAGCCAAATAATCATTAACCGTCACCACATGAACTCCTTTCCCGCTTAAGGCATTTAAAGAAATGGGCAATGTTGCTGCTAAAGTTTTTCCCTCCCCTGTTTTCATTTCAATAACTTTTCCATGATGCAGAGCAATCCCTGCTTGCAATTGACAATCATAATGTCTTTGCCCCAAAGTTCGCTTCGCTGCCTCTCGGCCCAAAGCAAAAGCCATCGGGAGAATTTCTTGAAAGGCTCCTTTTTCTGCTGCTGGACGAAGAGTTGCAAATTCTTCTTTTATTTTTTGATCAGAAAAAACACTGAGCTTTTCTTCTAAAGCATTAATTTTTTCGATCAAAGGTTGTATCTCTTTTAGGTATTTCTGGTTTGGATCACCAAATATCCGACTCCGCCATGCCATAGATTATTTTTTAGTATCTTGTTTTTGAAAAGCACGATTTTTGATATTCTTCCACGATCGCGACCCTTTTACTAAAAGCGAATAACGACGAAATTTATGCTCCCATCCTTCTCTTTTTAATTTCTTGTACGCTTTGTCAATTACTTTATATAAATTAGAGCCGGAAGTATTGATTGTAATCTCTTGCCCAAAAAGAGAAAGATCAACTTCTACTTTGAATTTTCCTTCTTTGGAAGTTCGTTTTCTCTTCTTTCCTTTTGGAGGATAAATATTCGCTTCTTCTATTTTAATTCGCGCTTCAATTTCGATATTCTTCTTCCCCTCTTTTTCTAATCGTTTAGATAAAGGAGAAAAATAATCATCTAATTTCTTTGTCTTTTTTTCAAGATAACTACGAATCGCTGGAGTTATTTTAAAATCAGGAGCAAAAATAGTAAATTTCATAATTTTTATAAAAATAAGCTAATTCCAAAATAACATCTTCTTATCCATTAATCAATTATAAATAAACAGGTCTTGCTTTTTTAAAGCAAGACCTGTTTTAAAGATAACTAGTTAAAAAGGAAATTATTCGCCTTCCTTCTCTGAATCATCATCTTCTGAATCGTCATCTTCTGAATCTTCTTCTTCTGAATCTTCTTCTTCTGAATCTTCTTCTGTGCTATCTTCTTCTACTTTTTCTTCTTCTTCTGCTTTTTCTTCTGTTCCAAATTCTTCTTCCATGATAATTAAAATTTATTACTGACAGGGACAGTCGACCACTCTGACCACTTCCAAAATCATAATAATCAAGGTATAACATCTGCCTCTTTTTGTCAAGTGGTTTTTTGAAATGAAGGTCTACAAAAATTCAATTTCTTTCTCTAGAATAACATTAAACTTTTCTTTAACTTTTTTTTGAATCAAAATTATTAGCCTTCGAACATCTTCGCTTTTTGCCTGATCTAAATTTATAATGAAGTTAGCATGCTTTAGGGAAACCTGTGCCTGCCCTATTTTTCTGCCTTTTAACCCCGCCTCTTCGATTAATTTCCCAGCTGATAATTCTGTTGGATTTTTAAAAACACTTCCTGCTGAAGGATAATGAGGTTGAGCGAGCTGTTTAAGTTGTCGATTCTTTTCTGTGGTAATCGCAATTTCTCTAGCGTTTCCTTTCGCTAATTTCAGAACAATCGAAAGAACAATTAAATTATGATTTCTCCGAAAAATACTATCTCTATAATCAAACTCGCAATCCTTAAGAAGATATTTTTTCTTCTTGAGATTTCCTTGATCTAAAATCATCACCTCTTTTACTAATTTCGCCATTGAGCCATCGAAGGATCCAGCGTTTCCTCTAATCGCTCCTCCAATTGTTCCAGGAATTCTCACTGCCCACTCTAATCCAGAATATTCTTTTTGTTCTGCTTGATGAACTAGCAAGGACAGAGAAGCTCCTGCTTGTCCAAAAACTTCATCTCCTTCCCAGCGAAGTTCGGAAGCTTTAATCTGAATAATCAGACCCGGATATCCTTTATCAGAAATTAATAGATTACTACCTCCCCCTAAAATAAAAATAGGAAGAGCCATGCTTTTTGCTTTTCTCAAGTTTATTATTAAGTCATCCTCAGAATAAACTTGGCAAAAATACTTTGCCCTTCCTCCAATCTTGAAACTGGTGTGTTCTTTTAAACTAACATTTCTTTCCCAGTTATTCTCATCAAATTTTTGTTTCATGGTTAAAGGAAATTATCTTCCCTGAATGTTTTAAGAATTAGAAGATTCAATAATTTCCTCCGAAGAAAACAATAATCGATTAACTTCTTTCCTTGTTTGTGGACCAAAATAACCTGTCCCTTTGCTTAGGTTTAGAGGTTCCAATATTTCTTTGGCATATTTTTCCTGAAATCGACTAACCGCCTGTTGGGTTAAATCTGAGAAATTACCCGTAATTAATCCATTAGGGAAAATATCACCTCCCTCAACCTTTAGAAAAATTTGTAATGCCCTGACTTGATCACTATCTTTTATCCCAAGATAGAGATTCTCTCCGAATGATTCTATTTCTATTCCTTCTTGCTCTATTAAGACCGTAATAATTTTACCTTTCAAGATAACAATTTCTTCTTCAAGAAGTCGAATCCGCTTCCTAAGCTCTTCTATCATTCTCATCTGTTCTAATCGAGGATCGGCTGTCGCTTCCCAAGAAAAAGGATATTTATTTTCTTGCCCGTTAAATCCAGAAACTTTGCTTTGAATCGAAGGAAGAATTGTGACTGAATACTTTTCTGAACCAAAACCAGGAATAAGAAGTTCTCCTTTTTGATATTCATCTAAAGAGAGAAATTTTATTTCCCATTCCCCTTCCCTATCCTTGATAACATAAGGAATATTAAATAAATTTTCTGAACTTCCAATAAATTCTATGCGCAAATCTCCTTCTCCTCCAATGAATCTTATCCATTTTAGTGACCAATTCCCGATTTCCCCATCGGCTGAAAGTTGGCTCTTTTTGCGTAAAGGCAAAAAGTTAGTCTCTGGAATAACGTGCAAATCCTTTAGGGCTTGATTGAGATAGCAATATTTTGTATCTAAAGAACAGTCATTAATATAAACTGCAATTCCCCAATCAGTAAAAATTTGAGCAAAATCTTCTTTAAATCCATTTTTAATTAGCGCTTGGTTTATTGAAGCAATTCCCGATGCCCCTGATTGAAGAGAGTCTATAAGAATTTCTTTCCCATAATGTTCAGTCAAATATTGAGTAAAGAGATTCAATCCTCCGTAATCTTCTACTTTATCTGTCCAACCAACGATAGAATCAGAAGAATTATGAAGAAAAATCTTCGTTCTTTTTTGCAAATTACTCCCTTCGTAAATCTTATCATATCCCGTCAGAGTCGAAGCATATTCAGCCCTTGCCTCATTAAGCCAAGTCTCCTCTGAGATTCCCCTTAATTTCTCTTTTTGGTTAAAAGTAATTAAATGAGTGAATTCATGAGCCACTAAGCTTTTGATATAATGCCCCATAAGAAAATCGACATTCACATAGATCATCTCCCGAACGTTAGAACGTGGATTGTAAAGACGAGGATACTCGTCAACAAATCGAAAATACCCTCCCACCCCCTCTTTCATGGGATAAAGCAAGATTGTTATTCGATCATCTTTATCAATTCCCGGATTCCATTCTTCTCCATAGCTAGATGTTAAAACCGGATAAATATTATCATCGAATTCTCTCGCCAAAGAAGCTAGATAATGGTCAGCTTTCCTCTGATCTTCTTCGGTTAACTCACTCCACCATTGATCGCTAACGTAAAAATAGGCTTTTTCTGAGATTTGTCTTTGGGTTGCTGACACTTCTCCCATTCTTTGAATATTGTACTGAGGATCAACAAAGAAACTTCTCTGATCATCCGGCAAATCAGCAAAAGAAGAAACTGGCAAAACCAGCAAAGATAATATAAAAACAATTAAAGAAATTGCTGATCTTTTTTTTGAAAGAGACATTGGCTTTTTAAAGAGAAATTTTATTTAACGTTTCTTTATTTTATCACAATATGATTTGAAAACAAAAATGCCTCTCTCGACCTATCGCAAGCGACAAGTCAAAAGAAGCACTGTTATGTTAGCAAGTCTTGATTTTTTGTCAAGACTGTCAATTCTCTATTTTGGTGAGTCTGACTTTTTTGGCAAACTTGGTGTCTTCACAACCGCTAGAATAGATTTAATACTCACTATTAAACCAGCAGCTGATAGGAAAGAAATGAAGTTTTGAAGCATTGCCTGAATTGTTTCCGAGAAACTGCTCCCTGCCATTCCAATCGCCTGCAATCCACCGACTCCAACTAATAGCAATATTGCTAAAGCAAGCAAGAAAGAACTGGTTTCTTTTCTTCCAATATTCAAAAATCCGACAATCAGCCCTAAGATAAACAAAGTAACAGGAACCCAAGTTACTATTCCGGCAAATCCAGCGAAGATGGCTAAAATCAAACCGATAACGAAAGACCAGGCTCCTATTTCCCTTAAAGAATTTTGGTTGTCCATGTTCAATATTTAATTTACTAATAAAAAGAATCGACCTTTAAATTTAACTCTGTCTCATGTAATTTCCTCAAAGCTAACTAACTTTAGTCAGCCGGCTTAAGCCCAATTCCCTTCTCCTTCGTTCGTTTCCAGAAAGTTAAACTAGTTTGATGATGCACTCTTTGAATTAAATCGTAATCAGTGGTCATTAAATCATAGACTAAGTTAAAGACCATGCCTGATTGTCCAAACTTTTTAAAATTGACTTGACTATTTTCAGCTAAATCAATTTCCTCCATAACTTCAGTTGCAATTACTGCCACCTTATTAACATCATCTGCTTCTGAACTATAATCTAAAGCAAACGGGAGAATCATCTGAATTTTTTTCTTGTCACTATAATTACGTAAAATTTTGCTAGTTAAAAGATAGTTCGGGATTATTATATCTTCTCCTTGAGGAGCTCGGATACATGTTGTTCGAAAACCTATCTTCTCTACCCTCCCCTGATCTTCACCAATAGCAATAAACTCTCCTTTTTCAAAAGGACGATTTAAAAAGATAATCAAAGAAGAAAACAGTTGCGATAAAGTGTTCCTTACGGCAAAAGTTATAACCAACCCACTGATTCCTAGACTAGTAAGAAAAACAGAGGTATTGTATCCCCACACCGGAAGAATATACAATATTACCCCTACCCAAGCAACTATCTGAATCAATTTCCAGAAAAAAGCAATTGAAGTATGTCTTTTCCTTTCTTGTCGATTGGTTGGCGCCTGATTAGAAATATGACTAGCAATCCGCCCTATAAACCAAGCAACATAAATACTAAGCAAAGAAACAAAAATCCGACTGATGATTCCATCCATAGTCGGAAATAGAGAAACTGTTTTGCAACTAACATAGATCGAAACAATAATGCTGGGAAACCAACTCCCCTTTCTAATTGTCCGAACAATTCCTTGAATTAGGTGAACCTTAGTTTGCTTTGTTTTCTTCTTAACAAAATGAACAATCAAAAGAGAAAAAACTTGCAAAAATATCCAGCAACTTAGGAAAATACCAAAGGCAAAGAAATATTTTGGAAAATTATTAACGATATTTAATAAAAAAGACACAACAAAATTATTTAATATAATTTACTCTTTCTCTTCCGAGTAATTATTCGTGTTATTTTCTTCCTCAAATTTAGAAATTTTATTCTTTGGTTTTTTATTTCTTCCTAAAGCCAAGAAAAATCCGCCTAGTATTAACGAACCTACTATCCCAATTAGATATTGATATTGGTTAACGATAATTTCTCGGCCAACAATTAACCCTAAACCAAAACCGATTAATAGGGTTCCAAGAATCGATAACAATGGTTTTAAAAAACTCTCATTCATTATTGATTAATTATAGCTTTATTTTGTTTTATCGTCTACCTGAAAGTTTTCTTAAATCTTCACTGGGACAAAAAACCTCAAAAAATATCACTCCGTCAAAATGCTTTGAGCCCTGCTGGATCAGATAATCTTGAAAAGAAACTTGAATAACCTCCCCTTTTAATGAACTGGCGTGGATAAATTTCTCTCCTTCAAATAAGAATCCTTCATGGACCACATCCAATCCTTGTTCTATCGTTGCCTCTCTGACAAAAGCTACGCCCAAAGCAAAGGGTAAAGTTTCCAAGAAATTACTTCTCTGACAATATTCAATGGGAATATATTTTAAAAGCCCTTGCTTCTCCCAGTCTATATCGACGATTCTTTTCCCTTCGTTCCCTTTCTTATTTAAAATAATTTCTGCTTCTTCAATTAACTCTGGATCAATAAGCTGTTCAGTGACATCTTTAAAAAATAAAGAAACTTTATTGCGATCCGTAGTAAAGTGCAAACGATTATAAAAAGAAATATAATCCGATCGATAATTTATTTGTGCCATCTTTGCCAAAGCCTCTTCCGCGCTTTGCGAACAAAGCAAGGCAGTATTAGTGAGAACAAAGGCCGTGCAATCGGTAAAATCTAACCGAAAGATAGGATCAAGATCTATTCCTGACTCTTCTCCCAAACAACCGAGTTTATAAGGGGTGCCCAGCCGAAGAAAAGAAATAACCCACAATCTATCTTTCTCTAAAGGAAATCTCTGTTTTAGTTCTAAAAGAAATTCCGTGATTTCTTCTTGGTTTCGATAATGAATCTTCGATTGTTCTTCTATCCATGCTTGATTAATTTTCTCGTTATCAAAATCTGCTGAAATCTCTTTTTTTTCTTTCGTTTCTACTGGAGAAATATCTATCGACGAGCTTGAAAAAATACGAAGAATTCCACCCACAATCATTAAAAGAAAAAAGAGGAGCAGAATATTTTTTTCTCTTTTTTTAATACTAGCTAACATTCTTTTATTTTACCTAGAATTATCAAGAAATAAAAACAAAAATTTCTCTCCCCCTGTTTCTGTAGCAATTATTTAACCGAAAATGTTTTATTTTTTCCGATCTTCGAACATCACTTTGACCACATTTCCAATCAAGAAGAATGGCGTAAACATTTTTAATATTTTTTCGGCGAATTCGTCTATAGACATAAGATTATAAAGCTTACAAAAGATTAGAGCTTATTGTATTCTCATTTTTCTAAAAAAGCAAACAACTCAAGCAATTCCTTGTTGTAATTTCATAATTAATTTATGTCGCTAAAAATAGAAGCCCTATCGATTTCTCGACAGGGACTTATTCTATCTATTTCTTCAAAAAAATAGACTATCTAATTTTTGTTCCAGGTGGAACTTCCTCGTCTGGCTTTAAAAGCACAGGCCCTTGACTGTTTGCTGCCAATATCATTCCTTGACTCTCTATTCCTAAAATAATTCTTGGCTCCAAATTCGTTATCACCACCACTTCTCGATCAATAATTTCCTCGGGTTGATAGAATTCACTTAAGCCAGCAACTATTTGTCTTTCCTCTTCTCCAATATCCACAATTAGTTTCAATAGTTTTCGAGAATCCGTTATTTTTTCAGCATGCACAATCTTTCCTATCCTTAAATCCATTTTTTGAAATTGTTCTAAATCCATTGTGTTTTATTAGAGATTTACTTCCTTTGCTCGATTAAAGTAATTCGTAGGTTATTCCAACCTCGACTCGAATCTTGTTTTCTCCTATTTCTATTTCTGGAACGATGGAATCAGTAGATTCCTGAGACGTTGGCATGGCTCCATAAAGACGACTCATGAAATAAGGAGTCGCTGCTTGCTCTCGAAAACTCACTATCGGGCCAAGACGCACCCCTAATTGACTAGCAAGACTTTGCGCTTTTTCTTTTGCTTGCTGAATGGCCTCTTCTCTGGCTTGAATTTTAAAGGCTTCTTCTTCGTCAACCAATAACTGCAAATCTCCTATTTGATTAGCTCCCGCTTCCGTTGCACATTGAATAATTGATCCAATTTTCGTTAGATCTCTAATTTTAACGGTAAGTTCTTGCTGAACTTCGTAACCAACTAAAATTCTTTCTCCTTCCGGAAAGATAGATGACTCTGACTTCTGCCATTCATAACGAGGATAAACGTTAAAAGTTTTTGTCTGCAAATCTCCCTCAACTACTTCTCCGACTTTCACTGCTTCAATGATTTTATTCATTTTCTGGCTATTCAGTTCCATCGCCGCCGCTACCGTCTTTGCTTCAGTTTTAACCATAAGATCAATTAATGACAAATCAGGCTTCGCATAAACTTCTCCCTCTCCGTTTACCGTTATTGTATTAACAGGAATCAATTCTTTCCCGATATAACGACCTTCTTCAACTTTGTTTTGAATTTCCACAACAAAAAGGACGATCGTGACAAAAATAAGCACAAAAATAAGGCCTGTTAATGCCAAGCTCATCTTTTTATTTCTGTTGAGAATGCTTTTAATGTTATTCATTTTAATTAATATTTAGTTAATAACAATTAAACAAATCATCAATCGACCTTTAGTATGATACTTTATTGAACTAGAGCTAATAACCCTGGATTAACTAATAACACTATCCCTAAAACAATCATTGCTATCCCCCCGATTAGTTTGATAATCTGCATTTGTTTTTTCTTAATTTCCCCTCCATGAAAGAAACAACCAAATAACAAAATCACAATCGCCAAGGGAATAATGTAAATCATGTTATAAAGCATAAGATAAAAATAATAAGAAAAACCGCCCAGTAATGTTTTTTGAGAAAGAACATTTGTAAAAATAATAGGCCAGCCAGCTGTGCAAGGTAATTCGATCAAAGAAGCAAAGGCTGCTAAAATCACCGAGGAAAGAATCAGGGCCGGAAAAGTGCCGTGCTGGATAATTGATTTAACTTTATCTATTTTCTTCATCAAGGGCAATTTGTGCTTTTCTTGAATCATTAGAGTAACTCCTTTCCTGAATGCGAAAATTTCCTTGCAATTAATCAACCCTGCTCCAATAGCCAAGATGGCAATAGTTATCCGTAAAGGGTTAATAAAACCAACTAAGCGAAAAAAATTCAGCCAAGCAACCATATATAGTAAATAAGAAAGCCCTGTCACGAAAAGAAAAATTGCTCCTACTAAGAAAATCTTTTTTCGATTATTAGAAACCGAAAAGAGCAATCCCAGCAAAAATGTAACTAACCACATCGTGCAGGGATTAAATCCGTCAATAAGGGCAATAACGAGAGTAAATACTGGCAAAGAACAAGAAAATCCTAATTCCTTAAAATAGTTTGGGTCTGCTTGCCTAGCTAAAATAAAAATTCCGATAAAGAAACCTAATAATATAAAAATAGCAATTTTTGATGTTCTTTTACTCATGAATTAATAATTAATTGTGTTGTCTTCTTTTTCTTCGCCACGAGAAAAAAGAAATTATAGTGATAAAAGCGATAATCGCTCCGCAAATATAAATAAGCCCCAATCGACAACTAGGGCAAATGTCTTTCTCTTCCTTTGCTTCTCCAGCAAAAGGAACATCTTTAGCTGGAAGATTCTCTCCGTTCCACCGGAAAAGCCATCCTCCAATTTTAACGGCATTTTCAAAAAAGATTTCACCATCCGAAACTGGAACTGATTTAGATTCGATAATTGCATAATCCAATTGTTCGAGGATCAAAGCAGGATTCTCTTCCGTTAAAAACAATCTTAAAGAATCGTTCGAAACGCTTCCCCCTTCTTCTTTACAAAGAACCCTATTTCCTCCCCAAAAAGAAGGATGCCCTTCTAGTCCGCTTATATCCAGTTGCCCGAAAGGAATAGACGTTCCGTTAGCTAAAGCACATGTTCTTTCCCTTTCTTGAAGAGATTCTTGAAAAAGAGTATCTGCTTCTAAGACTTCAAATCGTCCATAAGCCTTTTTGCTCTCGCCTATTAAGAGCAAAGGAACTGCAACGGAAGATCCCTCTAAATAATTTTGATAATATTCTTCGGCTATTGGATTATTTTCTTTATCAGCAAGAGGTGGTTCTACCAAGGGGTAAAAATAAGGACGGTATTCTACGATAACAATATTCCCTTCATGGGAAGGCAATAATTCTTGGAATAAAAACTGGTCGGCAATAGCACAATTAGAGCAACCAAGAGCAGTAAAATAAACAGCACAAACCGGATCCGTTGCTACTAGTTCCTCGTTTTGCGCCACAATCGTTGAACTCAAAATTAAAAAAAGAAAAAGAGATAAAACTGCCGTCTTAACAATAAAACTTTTTTTGATTAACATTTTGAATATTGTTTTTAAATTTAAACTAAGGTCTCTAGTTTTTATGATGCTACCACTTCTAGGTTGCTTCTATTATCCCCGCTTTATCGGCTGGACTCCCAGGAATAACAGTTAAATCAGTTGCCGTCCATCTTTTGCTAGTAAAGAAGCCTCTTCTGCTGCCTTGAAACATGTGGCATAAAATCAATAGAAAGTTAGAGAATTAAGAACGCTTACCATTCTTGGGTAATCGGGCATCCTTTTTCGAAAGAAGAATTGTCTGAGTTGGGTAGGCAAAATTAATCCCCTCTTTTTCTAGTTTTTTCTTAAGAGCAAGATTTATTTCTTGTTGAGCATCCATATAGAGACCATAATCCGGAATCAACATATAATAAACTACTTTAAATATTAGAGCTGATTCCCCTAGTTGAGAAAAATGCACCCTGTCAATCTCTATTGACTCAATTTCCTTCATAATATCCTTCACCATGTCAGGAATCTTCTCTAGTTTTTTTGCCGAGGTATCATAAACAACCCCAAAAGAAAACTCTATTCTTCTCTTCTTCATTTTCCGATAATTTTTGATGCTCTTTTCAACCAACTCTTGATTAGGAACAACTAATTCCTCTCCCTGTAATGTCTGAAGGCGCGTTGATTGAATTCCTATCTTTTTGACCATCCCTGTTTCTTTGCCAATAGCAATAAAATCTCCTGTTTCAAAAGGCTTATCAAAATAAATCGAAAAACAGGAAAAAACATCGGTTAAAATTCCTTGAAGAGCAAAGGCTATAGCTACTCCTCCTATTCCCAACCCAGCAATCAGAGTAGTTACCTTAAAGCCTAGATTTTGGAGAAGGATTAAAATAATTACTATCCAAAGAGTTATTTTTATTACCCGGCCTAACAAAGAGACAATCGAATGATCCATTCCCTTTTCCCCGTTTCTTTTCTTCTTTGCTAAGACCACCATGCCAACATCTACTAGGGCTTGCAAAATCCTTATCATATAATAAGCGGCAACAATCAGCAAGATATAAGAAAAATATTGATTAACTTGATTAGATAAATAAAGAAAACGAGAACCCACCCATAACGAAAAACATAAATGAAAAGGCCATTTCAATAAATTAACAATTTTAACGAACGTTTCTATCACCTCAAGGTCTTTTTCCTCCCCTATTCGCCGAATTTTCCTAACTACAACACTCTTGAATAACTTAATTAAGATAATAGTCATTATTAAAACTCCGCCAGCGATAAAATACTTCTCAAGAGTATTACCCGCAAAATTATATTCTAATATTTGAAAAAAATTCATATAATTATCTTTAAATTACGCCTAAGCAGTATAACAAAATCTTTCTAAAATTCAAAAAAGTTTTTTAAAATCTTCAATAGGATTAATTAAGCTCTCTTCATTCATCCCCTTGACAAATACAACAAAACATTTTATTATTAAGAAATGTTCATTACAAAAGGGGGCGATGATGAATCGTTTTGCTCTAGCAGCATTGCTATTGATGTTGTCGATATTGGGAATAATCACCTTGACGACTGGAGCCCAAGCTTTCTATCGGATAGAAGCGGAAACACAGGGCCCATCACTAACACTAAGACATGTTCCCGTCTCTCAACCTCTCTCGGAAAATTCTGCTGAATCGAAGAGTCGCTTTGGGGCGATAGGAGTAGTTTTCATTGATATTGGTGTTCTGCTCGGTTTAGCAAATGTGATGGGATTTTTTGATACGAAGAAAAGCGTTACAAAAAGGAGGGCGCTATGAAAAAGTGTCTTGTTGGAATGGTGTTGTTGTTAGTAGTAATCTCGTTGGCGATTGGAGCTCAATCCTCTCTCCGATTTGATGTAATACCGAACCTTCCGATGGTGAGAGAATCAACTAGTTTCATTTCTTGGTTCACCCCTGACTACGATATCCACTGGAGCGTAAACAACGTCCCAGCCGGAATCGGACAAAAGATCGAATACACTTTTCCTTCGATGGGAACATATGCGATCGTCATGGAAGTTTTCCGGGAATCCCGTTTGATTTACATGGAAGGGCGAATGGTGCAGACGCAATACTCGCCGCCGGGATACAATCCTAGTCCGCCGAAAACAGTCTCGATGACAATTGTCAGCACTCTGTCTCCTCCCCAGTTCGATGTGATGCCGCATTTTCCGACAGTGGGAGAACCAACCAGCTTTATTTCTTGGTTCACCCCTGGCTACGATATCCACTGGAGCGTAAACAACGTCTCAGCCGGAGTCGGACAAATAATCGAATATGTCTTTCCTTCGATTGAAACATATTCGGTTGTAATGGAGGTTTTCCAGGGGCCGAATCTGATTTACACGGAAGAACGAGCGGTGCAGACACAGTATTCACCGCCGGGATACAATCCTAGTCCGCCGGAAATCCCTTACGTCCCTCCAGAAACCCCCTATGTTCCGCCGGAAACTCCTTATGTTCCGCCGGAAACTCCTTATATTCCTCCGGAAATCCCCGATGTTGATCTGGGAGGTTTCTCCCCCACATCATTAGTGGGATTGCTCTTTCTCATCCTCGGTGCTTTCTTGTTGTTGCAGGAACAATAACGAAAAACCGCATGCCAGTCCTTCTGTTTAGCCATTATGTGGCAACGGATCGACTGGCGTTTTTTATTTTAGAATAACAATAATTTACTAAGCTTTTTGTTTTTTTGCTAAAAGTTTTTCTACTACCAAGCCGTCAATAATTGAAAACAGTATCATATAGATAGTAAGCACCAAAACAAAAGGAAAACCAAAATAATAAATCATTATTGGCAAAAAAGGCGCTTTGACTGCTCGACTATTAAGAAAAGCAACAATTAAAGAATCTTTCGTTCCTTTTTGTCGCAAATCATGAAGCAAAGGATGCCATAAATATATTGGCCCGGCCGACAAAATTCCTCCGATAATCATGAGAATCCAACCTTTGTATCCCGAAGATGTTCCCAAAACACGAACAACTCTTCTTGGACTGAAAAACAATTTTGAAACAAGAAGCAAAATAAAAACTGTAGCAAGCACTGGTATGATCTTAAGAAGAAGTCCGCCAAAAACCGAAAATATTTCCAGAGCTAAAGAAAAATTAAAAAGAGATATCATCAAATAGACAAATGAGACCACTGACAAAAAAATCCACCGGCCATTGTTTCGAACAATTATTTTTATCTGTTTTTCTTTCTTTTCTTCTTTTCTCATAAAACAAAAGATAAAGTTAAAGCCGTCAGAGCAGCAATGATCATCGCCGTAACAAAACTAACTATATTCCGAGTAATAGCAAATTTTTTACCAAAGAGCGCTGATTCCATCGGTAATTGAACAATCCCAACACTTACCCAAGCTAAAATAAAAGCAGTTACTGCCATTAAATTGACTCCCTGTTTCAATAATTCTCCTCCAATAATATAACCAACTATCGGGCTTCCAATAGCAATGCTTCCCAAGGTTGTTCCAAGAAATAAATTTAAGACTTCTTTCCCTGGAGAAAAAATACGAAGATAAAAACTAGAAGGAATCAAAACTATCGAAAGACTGACAAGTAGCAACATTCCTAAGATATAGGGAATTGTTCTCTTGAACGTTCCGATCGTCTTTCTAAAACACTCTTTAAGTTGTTTAGAAAAATCGAAATATTTTGGTGTTTTTAAAAAATTAAGAGGAAACATTTTTATTTTTAATATTTTGAGCTAATTTTTTTAATTCGACAATATCTTTTGATGGCCCAAGCTGCGTTGATAAATAACCTGGGTAATTATCAAAAAATATTTTTTGGGGTGATACTGTCTCTACAAATTTTTCATCTAAACCAAAAAGCGGGTAGAGTTTAAGATGAGCATGGTTCACGCTTACTCCTTCCATAACCATTGCCACTCTTTTAACTTCTAGCCCTTGGCGTAAAAAACGCGCGACTTCTTTTGTCGCTAGCATAAATTGCTCATACTCTTTATTAGGCATGGTAAAAACATCGGAATCGTAATGTTTTTTTGGAATAACTAAAGTCATTCCCTTGACATTAGGATTAGAATCAAGTATCGCCATAAACTCCTCGTTTTCCCATATCTTTGCTGAATCAATTTCTCCTCGGACAATTTTGCAAAAAATACAATCTTCCATATTTAATATCTTTTAAAATATATATTACAAAGAATAGGATCAAAAATATCTTTAATTTTTTTCCTGAATTAATTTCGTAAAAAATTAGAAATACTTTCTGCTGCGATCGCTCCTTCCGCGCAAGCAGTAATTGCTTGGCGAAAATTATTTGAACCGGTAGTGATATCCCCCGCACCCCACACTCCCAAGAGACTAGTTGACATATCCGACCGAGTTTCAACATAGCCATGATCATCAACTTTTAGTCCTAGCTGGGTAGACAACAAGATATTCGGAATAGATCCTATCTCAACAAATAAACCATCCAAATTTAAAACATCTTTTCCTTTGTGAGGTTTACTCATCTCTACCCCCCTGAGACAATCATCGCCTAATAATTCTTTTATTTCAACATCAGGAATAATTTCAATCTTAGGATTCTTTTCCGCTTGCTCTATCCAAACAGAGTCTCCTTTCAGTTGTGACCCTCTATGTAGCTGGTAAACCTTCTCTGCTATTTCTGCTAAATAAAGAGAGGCAGTAGTGGCAGCATTCGCACCACCAACGACCCCAACTACTTTATTTTGATAAAACATCGCGTCACAAGTCGCACAATAAGAAATCCCTCGACCTGTGAATTTTTCTTCTTTCTCTAGTTGAAGTTTTCGGCGCTTACTCCCAATAGCCAAAAGAATTGTTTTTGCCTTGAACTCCTTGCCAGATTCGGTAGCAACAAGAAAATAATCATTTTCTTTCTTTAAAGACTTAACACTATCCATTATCATTTCTGTATTAAGTTTCTCAACTTGTTTTTTCATTTTTTCCATTAAATCCATTCCACTGATTTCTATTTCCGAAGGATAGTTACATACCTTATGAGCCTCCGTTAATGTTCCTCCCCAAAGTTTGCTGATAATAAGGTGCTTTAATTTAAAACGAGAAGCATAAAGAGAAGCTGTATATCCAGCTGGACCACCACCAATAATAATTAAATCATATTGTTCCTCTTTCATAGGTTTCCTCTTAGTTTTTCCGCTATTAAAATTCTTCTAATCGCAAGAATGTAAGCTGCTGTTCTTAGGTCTATTCCCCCTTTTTCCTGATGAAGAGCAAACACTTTCTGCCAAGATCGTTGCATTTTCTCTGTTAATAATTTCTCTAAATAATTTCTATCTAAAATATTCCCTGTTTTGTTTTGAGCCCACTCAAAGTAACTACAAATTACTCCCCCAGCATTAGCTAAAATATCAGGGATTATCAACGTCCCTTTTTTCGCTAACCGTTGATCTGCTTGATAATTAATCGGACCATTGGCAATCTCTACAATGTAATTAGCTTTAATCTGATCGGCATTTTTTTCGGTAATTTGATTTTCTAGAGCTGCTAAAACCAAGATATCAACGGGCAATTCCAATATTTCTTGATTATTAATTTTCTTTTCTTCCTCCAATTGTCCTCCGACTGAACCCGTTTGTTCTTTAATTTTTTCTATTCTTTCTACGTCCAATCCATTTTGATTATAAATCCCCCCCTGGCTATCACTAACTGCCACCACCTTAAAACCTGCCTCAAAAAGCATTTTTGCTAAATTAGCTCCTGCATTACCAAATCCTTGAACCGCCACTTTAATCTCTTTCTCCCCTGCCATTAATTCTTTAGCCATTTCTTGGATTACAATAAATCCTCCTTTGGCGGTAGCTGTTGCTCGAATAGCACATCCTTGTAGCTCCAATGGTTTACCAGTAATCATTCCTGGTTCATGTTTGTTCGTTTTCTTTTCGAACTCATCTAACATCCAGGCCATGATCTGAGAATTGGTATAAACATCAGGAGCCGGAATATCAACGTCTTCTCCTAGAACTTCATAAAAACTGTCGATGTAGGCTCGACTAATTTCCTCTATTTCTTCTGTCGTCTTTTCTTTAGGATTAAATTGGATTCCCCCTTTTGCTCCTCCGTAAGGTAATTCCGCCAAAGAAGTTTTTAAACTCATCCAAAAGGCAAGAGAAACTACTTCATCTTCTGAAACGTTTGGATGAAATCTAATCCCACCTTTCCCCGGTCCCAAAACATCATTGAAAAGTATTCTCCAGGCAGAATATTCTTTCCCATCAACTTTTAATTGAACTTTTTTGATTCTCTTGGGCTCTAACAATAATTTAATTTCTTTTTCTTCTAATCCTTCTATTGCTCCCACTTCTCTAATCCGTTTTTTAATATCATCAAAAATTTTAGCCATGCTTCAATTTTCTCCAATTACCTCTTCTATTTCTCCTTGCAATGTTTCTTTCGCCCTTAATCCAACAAATTCTTTGATTACTTCTCCCCCTTTGAACAACTTCATATTCGGAATACTTTGCACTTGATAATTCGTTGCTAATTGTTGATGAACAGGATTTGCAATATCCAGCTTAGCAAATTTGACCTTTCCTTCCATTTCTTCGGCCAAAGCCTCAATCCCGGGAGCCATCATAAGACAAGGCTGACACCAAGGAGCCCAAAAATCAACAAGAACTGGAATATCCGACTCTAATACTTCCTTAGCAAAATTTTGATCGTTTAATTGAATTGCTTTTGACATATTAATTAGTTTAAATTATAACGAAATTAATTTTAGACTATCTAACAATACACCTATTAACATATTTATGTTGAAGAATTAAATGTTTTAATTTTTCTAACTCCTCGGTTGTTTTTGATTTCTCTTTTGCAAATTCTTTTTTTAATGTTTTTGTTCTTACAAATTTTTGTAGAACATAAAGTTTTGCTCCTGAGATTAAACTAGCTATCTTGATAATATCTTCATTAGTTAAAAGAGATTCTACTATCGTCGTTCGAAATTCATAATCCAAACCTGACTCCATTATAAGTTGAATGCTTTCTTTTATTTTTGTTAAATCAATCTTCGAAGCAGTTACCATCCGATATTTTTCCAAAGGAGCTTTGACGTCCATTGCCAAGTAATCAACGATCTTTTTTTTGAGAGCTTCTCGAATCACATCTGGGGAACTTCCATTAGTATCCAGTTTAATTAAGAATCCCATTTCTTTAATTTTTTCCAAGAAGGCCAAGAGATCTTTTTGCAGAGTTGGCTCACCCCCCGTTATTTCTACGGCATCCAGTTGACCTATTCTCTTTTCCAAAAAAGAAAAAATCTCTGTTTCGGGAATAGGAGGACCAAATTTTTGAGGATCAACCAATTCAACGTTATAACAATAAGGGCATCGAAAATTACAACCCTGTGTAAAAATAATAGCACATATTTTCCCCGGGTAATCAATCAATGAAAACTTTTGAAATCCACCGATAAGCATTACTTTAACTTAAAAGTTTTTCTTTCTTTAAATTCTTCTTCTTTCCCTTTATTCCATTGGCTAACCGGCCTTAGATAACCAACAGACCGGGAATAAACTTCTGTTCTTGCTCCGCATTCGGGACAAATGGGTTGATTCCCTGATAAATAACCATGAGTGGGGCAAATACTAAACGTCGGAGTAAAAGTAAAATAAGGAAGATGATAATTATCACAAACTTTCTTAACTAAATTTTTAATAACCTCTCCATTGTTCACTCTTTCTCCAGCAAAAACATGAAGGACAGTTCCTCCGGTATATTTTTGTTGAATCTTATCCTGTAAATCTAGAGCCTCAAAAACGTCATCTGTGTAGTTTACTGGCAACTGAGTAGAATTCGTATAAAAAGGTTCCGCTCCTTTTTGATATTCTTCTTCATTGCCACAAATGATATCAGGGATTTGTTTTTTATCTTTTAGAGCTAAACGATAAGACGTTCCCTCTGCTGGCGTTGCTTCAAGATTATAATTATTGCCGGTCTCTTTTTGGAACTGAATAAGTTTTTTTCTCATGAAATCGAGAACATCTAGTGCAAAAGTTCTTGATTTTAGATCTCCCATATTCTTTCCGAAAAGATTTAGAGTAGCTTCGTTCATGCCAATCAAGCCAATGGTAGAAAAATGATTTTTCCAATAAGAATCAAATTTTTGTTTAGCCGCCCGGAGATAAAATTTAGAATAAGGATAGAGGTTGTCATCTGTCAATCTTTCTAAAACTTTTCTTTTAATCTCTAAACTATCTTTAGCTAGAATCATAAGTTTCTCCAGCCCCTTGAAAAATTCATCTTTATCTTTAGAGAGATAACCTAAACGAGCCATATTGATTGTCACCACGCCGATTGATCCTGTTTGAGGATTAGCCCCAAAATAACCACCTCCCCTCTTCTGTAATTCCCTCAAATCTAACCTTAAGCGGCAACACATGCTTCGAACATCTTCTGGTTCCATATCTGAGTTTACAAAATTGGCAAAATAAGGTATTCCATACTTTGCTGTAGCTTCCCAAAGATAATTTAATTGTTCGTCATCCCAATTAAAATCTTTCGTAATATTGTAGGTAGGAATAGGAAAAGTAAACACTCTCCCCTTGGCATCTCCGGCCAGCATTACTTCAAGGAAAGCCTGGTTTAACATATCCATCTCCTTCTGGAAATCACCATAGGTTTCCTTTTGTAATTCTCCTCCGATAACAACTGGCTGATCCTTGTAAACCGGAGAAGGTTTTAAATCCAAAGTGATATTAGTATAAGGAGTCTGAAAGCCCACTCTAGTTGGTACGTTAATGTTAAAAACAAACTCTTGTAAAGCTTGTTTTACTGCCGGATAATCTAAATTATCAAATCGAATAAACGGAGCCAATAAAGTGTCAAAATTAGAAAGAGCTTGAGCTCCAGCCGCTTCTCCTTGAAGAGTGTAGAAAAAATTAACAACTTGTCCAAGAGCTGCTCGAAAATGTTTAGCCGGTTTGCTTTCTGTTTTGCCTGAAACCCCTTGAAATCCTTGCTTTAATAAATCTTGTAAATCCCAGCCAACGCAATAGACAGAAAGTGCTCCTAAATCATGAAGATGAAAATCTCCTCTTTCATGGGCTTCACGAATTTCAGAAGGATAAATTTTACGCACCCAATAGATCTTGCTAACTTCTGAAGCTAAATAATTATTCAGCCCTTGTAGAGAAAAAGTCATATTACTATTCTCTTTTATTTGCCAATCTTGACCACTTAAATATTGCTCTACTAAATCAACTGACATTTTATCTTTCATCTCCCGTAATCGAGCATGTTGTTCTCGATAAAGGATATAAGCCTTAGCTGTTTTACGATAAGGAGAGGATAAAAGAACTTCCTCTACTATATCTTGAATTTCTTCGACAGTGAGAACTTCACGATCGATGACTTGTTGGGTTAAATTCACTACTTGAAGCGTTAGTTTCTGAGCTGCTTTCTCATCGAATTCTCCCGTAGCTTTTCCTGCCTTGCTTATTGCTTCAGTAATTTTCTTTAAATCAAATTTTACTACTCGGCCATCTCTTTTTTTGATCTTTTGAAACATATCTATTTATTTAGTAGTGATTAAAAACATTTCTGTCGACAAACGATTTTGTCGACAAAAATATCATTACACCTTCGGCGTAAGCTTGCAAATTTGTTCCTCTAAACCCCCCGAAAAATATAGAAGAACGAAAGAGCAGGAAAATCCCTTGGGAAAATTAGAAACTAAAATCATTTTTCTCCTAAATACAAAAAGCTCCGGCAAAACTTACCGAGACCTTTTATCTTCATTTCAAAAACGGTCTTTAATTTCTTAAAGAAAATTACGCCATAAACTTTTGTCAACTACACTCCCCTCCTATCAATAAGAAAGATGACCGACCTCGAATCTTGAGGTCGGCTTCTTATTTTCGATTGGTTTCTTTTTTGAATGAGGCTTCGCAACGAGTCACGCGAATTCTCTCACTGATGATGATCGATGCCAGTTCTTGAACAGCCGTATCTAGATCGTCATTGATAATCAGAAAATCGAAACAAGGTAGTTCCTGCATCTCGCCTTTAGCAACCTCAAGGCGGCGTTGGATCTTCTCCTCGTCTTCGGTATTGCGCTTGCGAAGGCGAGATTCGAGTTCTTTGGTTGAAGATGGTGTCAAAAATGCGTAGACAAACTTGGTTGCTCCCATATCCTTTTGCCGAAGCGCCTTAGCGCCCTTAACTTCAAGATTCAGGATGACATCGAGTCCTCGCGAGATGAAGTCGTTAATCTGTGAACGAGATGTCCCATAGTGGTCATCCAAATACTTTACATGCTCGAGAAAATCGCCTTCTTTAATTCTTTGAACAAACTGCTCTCTCGAGATGAAGACATAGTCTTCTCCATTCACTTCAGAGGGACGACGAGGCCGAGAGGTATAAGACACGGAATAAATGAGCCCTGGAAGCATCGCCATGACGCGATCAATGACCGAATTCTTTCCCGCTCCCGATGGACCAATAACAACAATTGCCAATCCACTGCCAATTCCCTTCCGACTATCAGCTAAACTATTCGACATTTTGCAGCTGCTCCTTGAATTGTTCAACAGCAAGTTTCATCTTTTTTGTTTTAATTATTTCTCCCTTCTCTAGAAAAACTAATTAACCGACTCTTATTTCTTTTCTATCTGACTTTTTAAGAACTCCTTTCCGCCCATTCCCTCGAAGGCCCTTAGAATCTCTAAGGGAATAGCGAAGATTATTGTATTTGATTGATCGGAACTTATATCGTTTATCGACTGAAGAGTTCTTAAGTGAAGTGCTCCAGTTGTGCTCGATAAAGTTCTGGCTGCTTTCGCCATATTGTCGGCGGCCATTGCTTCCCCTTCTGCTTTAATAATCATTGCTCTTTTTTCTCTTTCCGCTTCTGCCTGCTTAGCAATCGTTCTTTTCATCTTATCTGGCAAGATGATATCTTTTAATTCAACGTTATTGACTTTAATTCCCCAAGGATCGCTCGCTATATCAATGATCTTTCTAATGCTTTCTGAAACTCTATCGCGCTGCGAAAGAAGTTCATCTAAATCAACTCGGCCAACTGCATCGCGCATCGTTGTCTGGGCCAATTGACTAATAGCATAATAGAAATCTTCTACTTCTAAAATAGCTTTCTCCGCTTCTGTCACCTTATAGTAAATAACAGCGTTGACGTTTACTGAAATATTATCCTTCGTAATCGCTTCTTGATTAGGAACATCAACTACCTTTACCCTTAAATCAACTTTTTTATAAGATTCAATAACTGGTAAAACTATTCGCCAGCCGGGACTCATTAGTCCAGCATATTTCCCCAATCTAAACTTGACTCCTTTTTGATATTGATTGATTTGGCGCAAAGAAGACAAAAGAACAAAAATAATTACTCCTATAGTTGTCCAAAACATATTTTATTTTATTAATGATAAATTCTACTCTCCTTTAATCTTACTACAACAAACAAACAAGGCAACTAGACTTAAATAGATTCCCTCTCATTTAAACAATAATTACTCTTCTTTCTTTATTTCTTTTTTGATAGTTAACCAATGATAAAGATACAAAGGAAAGCCGATTAAAATAAGAGCAAAGGCTCCGGCAGCTGTTCTTTGTCTCTCAATCGCTTTAATATCTTCTGCGCTTACTTGGCTTGTTTTTTGCTCTTGATAATCTTCCAGCCAACTCCCCAAAAGGATTTGTTGTTCCTCGGAAAGATCAGATTCGTTTTGACAAGCTTCTGCTATTTTTTGGATATCATCGGCTGTTGTTTCGTCAACCGACCCCTTCAGTCCCATTAAAGGGATGGCTTGCCGGTAGGTTTCCTCCTCAGCCATTGGGAAAACATACATTCTCAATCCAAGACCAACTAACTGTACTGCTCCGGTGGTTAGAAGAGTTAATCCAACCAAAGTAAAGAGATAGAGATAAATTGTTCGCACCAAAGGATGTCTTTTCATGTTGTTTATGTTTTATTAATTAAAGATATATTTAAACTCCACTTCTAATTATGATAACATCCCCATCCTGAATAAGATAATTCTTTCCTTCCATTCGGACCAACCCCTTTTTCTGAGCTGACGAGAATCCTCCGCTCGCCAAAAGTTCTTCCCATTGAATAACATCTGCCTTGATAAAGTTTTTCTCGAAATCAGTATGAATCACTCCTCCGGCTTGAGGAGCTGTCGATCCTTTTTTAAGCGTCCAGGCTCGAGCTTCATCTGGCCCAGTCGTAAAAAAAGTTATTAAATCTAACAAAGAATAGGTTTTTCTCACAAAAGTATTGACGTTCAGTTTCTCTGCTATCCCAAAAGATATTCTTTCCTCTAAAGATAAATTGGCTCCATCAAATTCAGTTAAAATATCCATCACGAGATAGGGCCATTTATTCTTTTCGAAAACATCAATGACTTTCTTGTCTATTTCTTCTTCTTTCCCGTTTAATAAATAAAGACGTTGCTTTAAAGTAAGCAACTGATATTCCTTTAAGATTTTTTGTTCGCGATCATTAAAAACCTCTTCCGATAAAATCCCTCCTTTATCAAGGATAGCTTGAGCCTTTCTCAACGCCATTAATTCTAGTTCTTCTTCTTTATCGTTTGTTTTTGCTTTTTTTGCGATGGCGTTGATCCTTTTTTCTAAGGTTACCAAATCTTTAAGAGCCATTTCCGTATCCAAAATTTCTTTGTCGCGCAAAATATCAATACTCGGTTGAACATTGATAATCTGGTCATTAACAAAAGCCCGCAAAACATAAACAATCATATCCACTTCACGAACGTTGGCTAAGAACTTATTTCCCAGTCCCTTTCCTTTGCTTGCTCCTTTAACTAAGCCCGCGATATCAACAAACTCTATGACTGTATATATTTTCTTCAACGAATGAGCCAAAGCTGCTAATTTATCCACCCTATTGTCGGGAACCATTACTGTCCCGACATTGGGATCAATCGTACAAAAGGGATAATTAGCCCTATCGATTTCTTTCCTGGTTATAACTTGGAACAAGGTTGATTTTCCAACATTAGGTAAACCAACGATTCCGATATGAAGTGGCATTAATTTAAATTTTAATAACTTTCTTTATTCTAGTCCTTTTTTCTTTTTTTCTCAATCATTATAATAAAAAAAACGAACACTAAGTGTATGTTCGATTTTTAGAAAAAAACTTCTCTCGTCTCTACTATCAAGATTAATCCTCCCTTATCCCGGCACCACCGGTAGAATCATTAGGACCAGAAAAACAACCCAATAGCTGACCTCCTCCTGAACTATCTCTGGGACCAAGAAGATAAACTCTATATCCACCACCACCGTCACCGTCTTTGGGTCCAACATTTTTAATGTGATTTATTATTTTCATAATTAAGTATTATAAATTTTAAGAATTATTGAATTTATTCTTCCAATTTTACAGCCGTACCATAAACTAAAAGCTCGGCTGCTCCAGTAAGAATCTGAGAAGTAGTAAAGCGAACGCAAACAATTGCATCAGCTTTCATCTCTTCCGCATCTTTAGTCATCCTTTCAATGGCTATTTCTCTCGCTTCTTCTAGGGCTTCAGTATATTCTTTAATCTCGCCACCTACTATCCCTCGTAGACCCGCAATAATATCTTTGCCAAGATGCTTGGCTCTAATCGTACTCCCTCGGACTAAACCTAAACTTTCCTTGATTTCTTTCCCTATAATTTGGTCAGAAGTTGTAATTATCATGATTTTTTTTCTTTAATTCTTTCTCTAACAAGAGAAATTAAAATAATAATGATTCCTAAGAAAATTGTTATAATTGCCCACTTAACTACAATCGGGATTGTTAAATCTTTTAGAAATTCAGCCAAACCAAAACCGATTAGAGTCAAAAAACCGACCGAAAGAACTCCTACTCCTAAAATATTCCAGATCTTCATCTTTTAATCGTAATAAAAATTAAGAAAATACTAATCTCATCTAAAGGGTTTTAATCTCTTGAATTATCCTAAAATTAGGACTTGGCTTTTACTGATTTCTTTTCTCTATTCTTTATCAACAAGATAATACTTCCTATCGTTCCAACACAAAAAGCAATTGGGCAAACAATTATTGTCAACAGGAAAAACCCCATTGTGAATGTTTTCTCCAACAAAAACAATAAAACATCCAAGAAAATTGAATTACTCGTTATTGTGACTAAGGCATAAAAAAGACTATGCAAAAAAAGGTAGATAAAAAAACTCGCTGAGGAAATTCCCGTTAACATTAAAAAACGTCGGGTATTTCCTTTTGTTTCGCTTTTTTTAGTTAAAAATATTAAAATTCCTCCGACTAAAGAGGAGATTATCAAAGGAATCGAAGACACCCAACCTAGTTGAGTAGAATCTCCAATCGAGAGAATAAAAGCCTGACCAACAACAAGAAAAGCTGTTGCCACCTGAAGCCAAAATACAAACAATAAGGATCTCTTTATCATTAATTTATTTTACCAGAAAAACAATTTCTTGGATAGGATAAATTTCTGTTTTAGTTAAGCTCCCCTTTTTGTTCTTCGGTTGAATTTGTTTTAACAATTTTAATCGCCCGTCCTTCGATTAAAGCACGAGTTATTTTTTTATAAGCCGAAGATAAGATCCTCTGCAAGGTACTTTGAGAAGTATTCATTTTCTCGGCTACCGCTTGTTGATTTAGATTTTCTATATTTTTTAGCCTCAAAGCTTCTATCTCTTCCGTCGTTAGTTCGGTTACCTTGAGATGCATCATCGGAACTCCTAAGGGTTTAAAATAAGTAATGTCCGGAGAAAAACTAACTCTTCGACAAAGTCTCGGTCTTGACATAATAATTAATTGTTCAAAGAAAAAGATTTCCCGACTCCTCAAATTAAGAAGTCGGGAATAATCTTTTTTATTTCTGGTTCTCTATTTCTGCTAAGCGCTCTTTGATTGCTTTCAATTCTTCTTCCAAGGAAGTTGCTTCATCTGTCAACATTTCGTTTTCTTCTCGGCGAGTGAAAAATCGGCGACCAAGTCTTGGTCCATAACCGTATCCACTACCGTATCCAGCTCCGTATCCTCCTCCGTATCCTCCTCGAGCACCTGCTCCACAGGGACCTACTCCTCGTCCAGTTCCTGCTCCTAATCCAGCAGGTCCAGATCCATCAAATCTTGGCATAATTGTTTTATAGTTTTAATTTTTTCTTAATAGTTCGACTTTTATAATAACTATTATAATGAGTATATACCCACAACAATATCTTGTCAAGTCCCAATTGTTCTATTTTTAATTTATTACTTTGCCAAGAATTAGCTTTTCTTTTAAAGCTTTTAGCTTTTTTACTACTCCAAAGTAATAGCTGCAACGGGACAAGCTTTTATCGCTTGTTCTATGCATTCAGCATCCGCATTTTTAACTTTTGATTTTCCGTCAATGATTTCAAAGCCTTCTGGGCATACACTTTGGCAAGCACCACAGCCAAAACATTTGGTTCTGTCAATTTTTACTTTTTGATTTGTTTTATTATTTTCCATAATTAAAATTTTAATAATACACAATTAATAACCTAATCTCTGTTTTGAATTTATGTCTAAAAAAATAACTCGTGCTTTAATCGAAGACACCCAACCTAGTTGAGTAGAATCTCCAATCGAGAGAATAAAAGCCTGACCAACAACAAGAAAAGCTGTTGCCACCTGAAGCCAAAATACAAACAATAAGGATCTCTTTATCATTAATTTATTTTACCAGAAAAACAATTTCTTGGATAGGATAAATTTCTGTTTTAGTTAAGCTCCCCTTTTTGTTCTTCGGTTGAATTTGTTTTAACAATTTTAATCGCCCGTCCTTCGATTAAAGCACGAGTTATTTTTTTATAAGCCGAAGATAAGATCCTCTGCAAGGTACTTTGAGAAGTATTCATTTTCTCGGCTACCGCTTGTTGATTTAGATTTTCTATATTTTTTAGCCTCAAAGCTTCTATCTCTTCCGTCGTTAGTTCGGTTACCTTGAGATGCATCATCGGAACTCCTAAGGGTTTAAAATAAGTAATGTCCGGAGAAAAACTAACTCTTCGACAAAGTCTCGGTCTTGACATAATAATTAATTGTTCAAAGAAAAAGATTTCCCGACTCCTCAAATTAAGAAGTCGGGAATAATCTTTTTTATTTCTGGTTCTCTATTTCTGCTAAGCGCTCTTTGATTGCTTTCAATTCTTCTTCCAAGGAAGTTGCTTCATCTGTCAACATTTCGTTTTCTTCTCGGCGAGTGAAAAATCGGCGACCAAGTCTTGGTCCATAACCGTATCCACTACCGTATCCAGCTCCGTATCCTCCTCCGTATCCTCCTCGAGCACCTGCTCCACAGGGACCTACTCCTCGTCCAGTTCCTGCTCCTAATCCAGCAGGTCCAGATCCATCAAATCTTGGCATAATTGTTTTATAGTTTTAATTTTTTCTTAATAGTTCGACTTTTATAATAACTATTATAATGAGTATATACCCACAACAATATCTTGTCAAGTCCCAATTGTTCTATTTTTAATTTATTACTTTGCCAAGAATTAGCTTTTCTTTTAAAGCTTTTAGCTTTTTTACTACTCCAAAGTAATAGCTGCAACGGGACAAGCTTTTATCGCTTGTTCTATGCATTCAGCATCCGCATTTTTAACTTTTGATTTTCCGTCAATGATTTCAAAGCCTTCTGGGCATACACTTTGGCAAGCACCACAGCCAAAACATTTGGTTCTGTCAATTTTTACTTTTTGATTTGTTTTATTATTTTCCATAATTAAAATTTTAATAATACACAATTAATAACCTAATCTCTGTTTTGAATTTATGTCTAAAAAAATAACTTATTAATATAAAATTTCGATACTGGAAACATCAAAATTCTCGTATCCTCTGTGAATTATTTTCATCCCCAAAAAGAGCGGCTTAGTATTATCTGCCATTATTTCTAAAAAATAAAATTTCTCTTCGTTTTCAAAAAGTTTTGCACTACAGTCGTTCGAAATAGTTAGTAGACTTAAAGTAAAAACGTTATTCGTTTTTTGAACAGATCCAATATTAAAATCTTCTTCTTTTCTAGCAGAGATATTCGGAAGGGGCTTCTCCTCTTTTTTGACTTGAGAGGATTTTCTATGAGATAGCGGTAGATTTATTCCATCTTTCTCTTCGGCGTCCTTAATCTTCGCTCTTACGTTTTTTGCTGAACTAAATCCCACATTTTTAATATTCAGATCATATCCTTTCTGCTCCTCCTCGCCATTGTCTTTTTGAGTTAACTCCTGTTTAATCATTGGGCGAAATATGGGCATAAAGAATGATTTTCTTATTAACGATTGAAATGCGATTCCCGCAACAGCTAGAAGAGCAATGCTTATAATAATCCACTCAACTCCCTTTCCTAAAAGAAATAAGATAAGCGGAATCGAACATAATATTACCAATAAGAAAAATGGGTAATATTTTTCTGAACTATGTTCTCTTATAAAAAATCCTACTAATTCTTTTTGTTTCATGGTTTCTATCTTATCAAAAAATTAATAATAAGAAAATAACAACAAGCATCGGAAAAGAATATTTCAGCGAAAAAGTTTTTGAATTTACTTCGGGGAATAATATTTCTTTTCCATTATCTCTTTAGGAAAATGACTTTGCTCAACTTTGCCTTTTGGAAATTCATGAGCATATTTATAACCTTGCCCATATCCTAACTTCTTCATCAAATTAGTAACTGCGTTTCTTAGATGCAAGGGAACACCAAAAGATCCTTTCTTGGCATCTTCCTTGGCCATCAAAAGAGCAGTATAGGAAGCATTGCTCTTAGGAGCTGTCGCTAGATAGGTTGTTCCTTGGGCTAAATTAATCTGAGCCTCAGGCATTCCAACGAATTCAATCGCTTGGAATACAGCAACCGCCACTTGAATAGCTTGGGGATCAGCATTCCCAATATCTTCTGAAGCGAAAACAACCATGCGCCGAGCAATGAATCTTGGATTTTCTCCTGATTCTACCATCCGCGCTAACCAATAAAGAGCTCCGTTAGGATCAGAATCTCTCAAGCTTTTAATGAAAGCCGAAATAACATTGTAATGTTGCTCTCCTTTCTTGTCATAACTCCAGGCATACCTCTTAAGAATAGAAGAAATTTCTTCTGGCTTGATTGTCTTCCGCTTTTCGCTTTTCAGGTAACTAGTTACGAACTCTAGGGCGTTTAGGGCCACTCTCGCATCACCACCAGCAAAATGAATAATTTTCTCCAAAGATTGATCAGATAGTTGTAGCCCAAAAGAACCAAGACCTTTTACTTTGTCTTTGATTGCTCTTAATAGAATCTTCCGTAAGGCAGGAGAATCAAGAGGTTTTAAAACAAAAACTGCTGAACGGGAAAGCAAAGGAGTAATGACTTCAAAAGAAGGATTTTCTGTAGTCGCCCCAATTAAAATAATTGTACCGTCTTCAACATGAGGAAGAAGAGTATCTTGCTGGGCTTTATTGAAACGATGAATCTCATCAAGGAAAAGAATTGTTTTCTGCTTTTCATATTTTAAGCGTTCTTGAGCTAAGGCAATCGTCTCCCTAACTTCTTTAACGTTCGTAGACACGGCGGAAAACTGGACAAAATAAGATTGCGTCTCGCAAGCAATAATTCTAGCTAAGGTTGTCTTGCCTGAGCCGGGTGGGCCCCAGAAAATAAAAGAAGACAATCGATCATCTTGAATTATCTTTCTTAAAGGGCTTCCCTTCCCTACTAATTCTTCCTGGCCAAAGAAAGCTTTGAAATCCGAAGGACGCATCCTTTCGGCTAAAGGTGCATTTTTCTCCTTTATATCCTGATGGGCTTGATCAAATAAATCTACCATAGTTCATCTTTATCTTAAGCTTTGAAAATGAAATAAGCAAGGGTAATTTTAGCTCCATTAATTAATGAGAATAATTGCATTGCATGGGAGAAATTACTTGTTTTTTTATCGACTTGCTTAATTATGATTTAAGGGCTTGATTTAAAAACGGCATCTGCTACAATCACTCTGTTAGATATTTTAAACTCATTAAAAATCTAATGCTTGGGTAAGGACGGAAAATAAGTCGACTTTCTAGTTATTACTATAGGCTAGTCATTTAATCATAATTTATGCAAGGAACCATCAAAAAGTTGACTGATAAAAACTTTGGTTTTATAGCTCAAGAAGATAGCGAGCAAGATTTATTCTTTCACGCTAACGAATTAGCAGGAATTGAGTTCAGCGACTTGAAAGAAGGTGACGCAGTTACTTTTGAAGTGAAAGACACTCCAAAAGGACCAGCTGCAGTAGAAGTTAAAAAAGCTTAACTCACTTTCAATCAAAATAAAGCAAAAAGCCACTCTTCGGAGTGGTTTTTTGGTTTATGCCTATAATTCTCCGAACCATGAACAGAATCTGAACTTTTTTTCAAAGAAAATCCTAAATAATTAGCTTCACCATATCATCGTCCTCACTCTTCGAGCAACTGCCCAACCAAAAATACGGCTTGTTTATATCCGTCATCGTTTTTCCATTTCTCCGTAAATTATAGCGCCATATCTGTGAGTCCTATTGTTAATAAGTTGTATTTGCATTTTCGAAATAGTTTCAATATAATGTTATTGTAGTCGAAAGTAATTAGAAAATCCAACCTAAGAATTTTCAAGACGAAAATATGGTCACAAAAAGACAAAAAGAAGTTTTAAATTTTATTGAGAAATACAAAAAGAAGGAAAGCTATGCTCCCTCTCTTGAAGATATAAAAAAACATTTGAAACTTTCTTCCGTTTCTACCGCTCATTACCATATCAAAAAACTGGAAGGGCTTGGTCTATTGCGAAAAGGCGAACATCAACCTCGCTCAATGGTGACAACAAGAGAAAAACAAATGATGAGTGTTCCAATTATTGGAACAATCTCTGCTGGACGACCAATTGAAGCTATAGAGTTTTCAGACGGTGCGGTTTTAATGGACAAACGGAGTTATAGCACAAATGATAATTTTTATGCCCTGCGAGTGACTGGCAACAGTATGATTGATGAGGGTATTTTTGACAAAGACATTGTAGTAATAAAAAAACAAGCTAGTGCAGAAAACGGACAAACAGTCGTAGCAATTATTGACGATAATCAAGCAACCTTAAAAAAACTTTATCATTTAGAGAACAGATTTAAACTTGTGCCTGCAAATCAAAACATGTTGCCGTTTTACAGAAAGGAAGTTGAGGTACGTGGGGTAGTTGTAAAAATAATTAGAAATTTAGAACCACAAAAAAAATTACGGACTTTGGATTTATTTGCTGGAATTGGTGGAATAAGACTTGGCTTTGAAAAAGCCGGATTTGATACTGTTTTCGCAAATGATTTTGAGAAACAATGCAAAGCAACATATGACGAAAATTTTGATACTTGTAAACTTGTTGTCGAGGACATAACAAAAATAGAGCCTGAGGATTTACCAGAATTTGATTTTTTGCTTGCTGGTTTCCCATGTCAGCCATTTTCTGTTGCAGGATATAGACAAGGATTTAAAGATGAAAAAGGACGAGGTAATTTATTTTTTTATATAGCAAGAATTATCAAAGAAAGACAACCCAAAGGCTTTTTGCTAGAAAATGTAAAAAATTTAAGAGGTCATGACGGTGGTAAAACATTTGAAATTATTGAGCAAACATTAAAAGATCTCGGCTATCATTTAAAATCAAAGATTTTAAACAGTATGGAATATGGAAATATTCCACAAAACAGAGAGAGAATTTATATAGTTGGTTTTAAAAACAAAAAGCATGCAGACAATTTTATCTTCCCAAAGAAAAAAAAGCTTGTCACAAAAGTAACTGATTTATTGGAAAAAAATGTTTCCGAAAAATATTATTACAATGGAAAGCCATTGTATGAAAGAATAAAAAATGATGTAAAAGAAGAAGGAAAAGTTTATCAATGGCGCAGAAAGTATGTGCGTGAAAATAAAAGCGGCGTTTGCCCAACACTAACAGCAAACATGGGAACAGGGGGGCATAATGTACCAATCATAAAAGACAAAAAAGGAATTAGAAAACTAACTCCTCTTGAGTGTGCTCGTATTCAAGGTTTTCCAATGAATTTCAAATTACCAGATTTGGCAGATTCTGCTTTGTATAAACAGTTTGGCAATTCTGTAACTGTAAGTGTAGTTGAAGCGGTAGCAAGAGAGATTAAAAAGGCTATCAATAGTTAAAGCTTAACAAGAAGCTCCTTCCAGTCTTCGTCGGAATTATGCAACTTACTTGCTGATTTTACATATCTGTGTCCATTGCTAAATTCTTGCCTTGGAATTTTAGTAACCTTTTCTAATTCATCTACATATACAAAGCCACAGATCCACACAGGGACACTTTCTAGTTTTTCAATTTTTTTAAAATTAGAATTTTTTTCAAAAAACTTTCTAACTTTTCCAAAAAAGGAGTGTTCTCGTAGAATTCTAAATAGATGATCGCTAGGCAAGCCAACTCTTGCAAAAATATAGACGTCACTTTTACGATTACTTAACTCCACTTCATTTGCTCCAAGAACAAGAAAGGCATTTTTCATTTTACTAGCCTTCACGCCAACTCCAAGATTTGGTTGTCTAAAAGTATTGCCATCTTTAATTTTATCAAAATCCTGTGGTGTTATTTCCCCTGGATGAACACTTTCGTCTAGCTCGATGTCCGTTGAAAATTTTTGTGATAAAAAATTCTTAACTGCGTGTTCAGCCAATATACCAAGAATTACATCGTCAGTAGCTTGCACTTCGGTTCTTTGGCCTCTTATGCCATTTAGTGATAATCCGCCATAAACCATTTTAATTGCAAATTCAAAACAAGCCTCATATTCTGCCATGGTTAAATTAACGGTCCTCTCTTCTTTTGAACGCTTCCAAGAAGATAGAAAACTTTTATTAAAAGACCATCCCCCTCTTATCTTTTTGCCAATAATTTCTTTGCTGGCTTTATGATAATTATCAAATTCCTTTTCAGTAATTCCAAGAAATTCTATGGCGCTTTTTCTGCTTAACTTATCATGAACTTCAGTTGCGGAGGCTTTTTTCATACATTTCATTCTACCAAAAAAACCACCCCTATTACAAGGTGGTTGGGATTGCTCCCTCTATTAAACGCATTTAGAACTATAAATTGGAAAGAAATTAGGGAAGAAATAAGAAAATTACAGCCTATTCCGGCGAGAACTCAAATAAAAAGAGTGGGCTCCAATCGTCTGATTGAAGCCCCTTCTTGTGCATCATCGCACTTCCTTAAAGACATCGAGCGGGTACGGATCCCCTGTCAGCCAGTCCATCAGGACTCTGGCAGAATACTCTGGCCGGTAGAGCTGATTTGACGCAAGCAGAGCCCGCACTTCTTTTCTGGAGAACCAACGAATCTCGGCAATCTCGGCGATTCGAGGATTTTCCTCTCCACCCACGATACAACCAGCAAATACGAAAGCAATCCTTACCGCTCCTTCCTTGGGGCGATTATACACCCCTACTAGGCCAAAGAGAGTTATCTCATAGCCCGTTTCTTCTTTTGTCTCTCGCTTGGCACCGTCCAGAATCACTTCCCCTGGCAAGAGGTGCCCAGCTGGAATACTCCATTTTCCGCCTTTTTCTTCAACTTGCCTCACACAGAGAAGTTTGCCATTGTTCTCTATGCAAACACCGACAGATACACCCGTAGTAGATTCACTCGTCATGGAGCCCTCCTTTTAACGATAATTTATCTTACCATTTTTATGGATAATGTCAACAAAACCCTCTTGGTCATGTCTGTGTTTTTTGGTCACTCGAACTAAGCACTAGCCTGCTCCCCTAGTCGGTCCAGAACTTTTAGAAATCAAGCCCCACAAGAGCTTTTGGGATGATTTCGCGGGATCAATTTAATGCCTCTCGATCGGAGCATTTTAACCTAAAATGAGACAAATGAGACGCTACTGTTTAATCCAATAAATAATTCTTTCGAAATGCCTCGTTCCTTTCTCGTGCACGCCTTTTCCAAATAACTTGTTCGCGAATTGTTTTATTCTATCTAGCATAATAAATTACTTAAATTTTAAATATCTAATAATCGCTGCGAAATTATTCGATTTTCCACACCATTCTTTTGGTTTTTCGTCCATCAATTG
>CAZYFS010000003.1:0-43763 GCA_964647465.1 uncultured Candidatus Saccharibacteria bacterium
AACTATCAGAAATTAGTGAATTAATAGATTTTTTCTTCAAAGAGATAGATTTTGAGAGAGAACTCTTGATGTGGAAAGAGCAAACAGAAAAAGATGTTAAAAACTCTCTTAAATGTTCAAGGAGAATATTGACTAAGATAAGGTCAGATCTTTGGCAAGAAGATAAAATAAGAGATGTTCTATTGGAAGAGTTAAAATCCTGGGACGATAAGGGTGAATTACTATGGCCGCTTAGAATAGCTTTGACGGGGAAAAAGAATTCAGCCGGACCGTTCGAGATAGCTGCTGTACTCGGAAAACAAAAAACGTTAGAAAGGTTAACATTAGCAATTAAAAAAATATGAACAAATATTTTGTCGGATTTTTATTCTTGCTGTTGATTGTTGCGATATTTATTTATTTTACTCCATCTGTTTTTCGACAAATCATATCAAATGTTGGTTTAAAAATTCAAAATATCTTTTCTGATTTTCTAAGCTATGAGTCGAAAGATGATCTACAGCAGAGCGTAGATCAAGGAAAGATGCAATTATTCGAAAAATTAAAAACTAGAGGAGAAGAGTCAATTGGAGAAATTCAAGAAGAAGCCCCAAAAATTTGGAGTAAGCTCTCAGGGCTTCTAGAAAAAGGCAAGAAGACAATAGACGATTTATAAATCTTTTTTAGTTTTTTTAGTTGTATTCACATGAAGTGATGGGGGAACGGTATTTGTGATTGACAAAATCATTGAGAGGGCTTATCATGGATATAATAGTTATGAGTATAATAACCCTAACACTCAGTAACTAATGTGTAATTTTGATTAAAACAACATGCTTAATCATCTCGAAGATTTTCTCCTTCATATACAGATAAATAACTACTCTCCAGAAACGCTTTATAACTACGAGCGAGATCTAAAAACATTTGAAAACTTTCTGAGAGATGAAGCAAAAGTTTCTTTTGAGAAAATAACAAAAAGAACAATAGAACAATATAAAGCTTACCTGGTGTCCTCCGATCGCAAAACTGCCTTGAATCAAAAGCCAGAAAAGAAACTAACAGCTAGTTCAATCAATAGAGTTCTTTCAAGTCTTCGAGGGTATTTAAAGTATCTTATCAAGATGGATTATAATGCTCCTGTTGCTCCAGAGGCTATCGAACTTCTGCGAACTGGGAAAAAACATGCAAGAATTGGGGAATTCGGAGAGATTAAGAAGTTGATCGAATTTCCAACAGATTTCGAAAAAAATGAAGTAGTTGGTTTAAGAAATCGAGCGATATTAGAAACCTTATTTTCCACGGGGATGAGAATTTCAGAACTCACGAATCTCAAAATAAATGACATTGATAAAGCGGGAACAATTTTTATTAAAGGAAAAGGCAAAAAAGAAAGATTTGCCTATCTAACTAATAGGGCGAAAAAGCATATAAAAAACTACTTGGAAGTTCGAGGAAAATACGAATCCCCTTACCTGTTTTTACCTTATCGTGGGAAAAATGTTAATAAAAAAGACAAAAAAATCTCCCCTAATTACTTAGAAGGAAAAGTTAAAAAATACAGGGAATTATTAGGGTTTAATGTTCCTATCAATGTTCACGGGATTAGACACGCTTTCGCAACTTATTTAGCCGAAAACGGAGCTAGTCCAGTAGCGATTCAGACCCTTTTGGGGCATGAATCGTTAAATACAACTACTCGTTATGTTCATGCTTCTGATCAATATGCAAAAAAAACGCTTCAAAAGCATCATCCCTTAAAGGATTGAATTATAGGGAGTCAAAACAATAGCTATCTTATAGGTCCTATATCGCTCCCAATGACCCGTAGGGGCGTTTTTTCTTGATATTGGGCTATAATATAACCCAATCCAAAAGAAGTCAGAGTTAAGAGAAAGATAACTAAAAATAGAATAATTTTTGAAGAGTGATGACCCAAAAATAATTTAGTTTTTCCGTAAATTTTTTTAATAGCTTTTCTCATAGAAAAGTGATATAATAACGAAAATTCAGCTTATTTTTATTAAATATTATGTCTAAAACAGCTTCCAAGGGGACAACGAAAACAGGAAGAGATTCTCAGTCAAAGAGATTAGGGGTGAAGGTCTCTGGTGGGCAATCAATTAAAACAGGATCAATTATCTTGCGCCAACGAGGAACTAAATTTATGTCAGGAGAAAATGTTAAAACCGGGAAAGATTACACTATTTATGCTTTAAAAGATGGAATAGTCACTTTCGCGACTAAGAAAAAGACAAAATTTGATGGTAGCAGGCGCGTAATCAAAGTAGTTAGCGTTATTTAATAGCGCTAATCTCCAGATTGATATTAACTTTTGCTGATGGACTTAATTTGATTTCAATTTTGTATTTTCCCAGTTTTTTAATTGGTTCTTCCAATTGAATCTGGGATTTTTTGATTTCGAAATTTTGCTTAGCCAATATAGCAATAATTTTTTCTTTGTTTATTGACTCAAATAATTGTTCTCTCTCCCCTACTTTCACTTCGATTTTAAAATTCTCTTTTGCTATTAAGGTAGCTAAATTTTGTGTTTCTGTCCCTGCTTTTTCTCTTTTTTTAGCTGCTGCTCCTTCTTGAGCTTTTAGCCAATTTAAATTGGCGGAAGTAGCTAATTTTACTAATTTTTTTGGAATTAAATAATTGCGAGCATAGCCCGCTTTTACTGTCTTAACTTCGTGTTTTTGTCCCATTTCAGGAACATCTTGCGTAAAGATTACTTTCATTTTATTATATTTTTAATAACTTCAATTGCTTTTTCTAGTTGTAGGTCCTGTTTTTGATCTTCGTTTTTTATTTCTAGATCAGGAATTAGCCCCACTCCATCAATTGATTGATCGTTAGGGGTCCGCCATTCAGCTATGGTAATTTTGAGAAGAGAATTATCCTGAATTTCGATCGGTTGTTGAACAGTTCCTTTCCCAAAAGATTGTTCCCCGATGAGTTTAATTCCCCTGTTATCTCTCAATGCGCTTGCCAGAATCTCTGATCCGGAAGCAGATCCGCGATTAATTAAAACAACCAAGGGATATGAAACAAAATTCTCATTTCCATATGCTTCTATAATTTTCTTTTGGTTTTCTCCCAGATGTTCAATAACTATAACATCTTCACGGGATAGAAACCATTCCGCTATTTGCTTAGTGATTTCAAGGTATCCTCCAGGGTTGTTTCTAACGTCTAAAATAATTCCACGGATAGAATTATCGTTAAGTATCTGTTTCGCTATTACATTAAAATCGTGGCTTGAATTTTGATGGAAATGTAGAATTTGCAAATGAGCGATAGATTCATCAATAATTGTTAATTCTACAGAAGGGATATTTATAACTTGGCGTATTAAAGTAAAGTTTTTTCTATCAAAAACTGATTCACGATTTATTACCAGGGTAACGCTAGTCCCTTTTTCTCCGCGAATAAAATTAATACATTCCTCCAGGCTCAAATTTTGAGTAGGCCTACCGTCGATTTCAATAATTTTATCAAGAGGTTTTAATCCTATTTTCTGAGCAGGAGTATTTTCTAAAGGGCTAATGATTGTTAATTGGTCGTCTCTTATCCCCACTTCCATTCCTACTCCCTCGATAGATCCAGTTAGATCTTTTTGAAATATTTCAGCCGTTTCAGGAATAAAAAAGGTTGTATAGGGATCATTAAGAGAGCTTACTAAGCCACGAATAGCTCCGTAAACCATATCTTGTTGGTTAATTTTTTCAGTAGTAAAAAAATTTTGTTCAATCTTATCCCAAACTTCCCAAAAAGTAGAAAGATCTACATTATTGTGAGATTGATTTCCGTCGCCCAAAAAAGCTATATTTTGAGGAGCATTAGTGGAGATTCCCAAGAGAAGTCCTATTCCTCCTCCAATTATTAGTCCAATAATCAAAGAAGTGATTTTTATGTTCCTTTCTATTTTCATAAATTTTATATCGAAGATATTCAAGTGGGTCCGGTGCGAGTCGAACGCACAACTTACTGCTTAAAAGGCAGGCACTCTACCATTGAGTTACGGACCCTTCTTTTGTTACAATCCCTTTGTTTTCAATTCTTTGATCAATCTCTTTTGTTCCAGGCTTAATTTCTTAGGGATTTCAACTTTTAACTGTACCAATAAATCTCCTCGCCCTGGTCTATTGAAATGAGGGATTCCCCTCTTGCTAACCTTTATTATTTTATCAAAATCAAAAGCTTTTGGAATAGTAATAAATAAATCTTTTTCTTCTATTGTTGGGATTTTTATGTTTTCACCTAAAGCAGCCTGAGAGAAACTGACCCTAACTGTTTCCAAGAGATCATCTCCCCGACGTTGAAAAACCGAATCATTTTCAACAACGATATTTACATACAAATCTCCGGCGGCACCTTGGTATAAGCCAGCGTTTCCTTGCCCTGCCAATTTTATGATTTGTCCAGAATCTACTCCTGGAGGAACAGGGATTTTAATTTTTGTTAAGCTTTCGATAATTCCTTTTCCGCGACAAACATTACAACGGTGTTCAGGAACTTTTCCTCGACCGCCACATTCTGGGCAGGCAGAATAACGAGTGAAATTTCCGAACATGGATCGCTGAACTTTAGGAACCTTTCCTTTTCCTCGACAAGTAGGACATTCTTTCAAAGAAGTTTTTGATTCAGCCCCGTCCCCCTTGCAACGAGGGCAAACAATCTTCTTGTTGAGGGTAATCTCTTTGAAATTCTGACGAAGAGTTTCCTTCAATGATATTTGAAGAGAAATTTGGACATTTTCTCCCCTATTATAATTTTGGTTTTGGCCACCCTGGCGAGAACCAAAATTAAACAATCCTCCTAATTCTTCTAAAATATCGTTTAGATTGTCGTTATCAGCGGGATTAAAGTTAAAACTTTGTGGATCGAAATGGAAGCCAGAAAAATTAGCTCCTCCTCCGGCCCATTGATTGCCGTCTTGCCGAAAACCTCCTTGATCGTATAGTCCCCTTTTGTTTTTATCGCTCAATACCTGGTACGCTTCGTTGATTTCTTTGAATTTTTCTTCATCACCATTTTTTTTGTCAGGATGGTATTGATGAGCTAAACGACGATAGGCTTTTTTAACCTCCTCTTGGGTAGCGTTACGTTCTATTTCTAATGTCTTGTAATAATCTTTCATTACTCTTAGAAAGTTTTATTTAGGAATTATTGTCTTTTTTTTCTTCCTTGTTCTTTTCTTTGTCGTTATCTTTGCTTTTCGAAGAGCTGTCTTTGTTCTCCGAAGAACTATCTTTGTTATCTTTATCTTGTTGTTGCTTGTAAAGAGTTGCTCCGACAGTTTGAATGCTGTTAGATAAATCTTCTGTCGCCTTTTTTATTTCCGATGCATCATCTCCTTCCCTCGCCTTTTTTAAGATTTCTATCTTCCCTTCGATTTCTTTCTTTGTGCCTGCTTCTATCTTCCCTTCGGCCTGTTTTAAGGTTTTTTCAGATGCATAAATTAATGCCTCGGCGCTATTTTTGAGTTCGATTAATTCTTTTACCTTTTTATCTTCTTCGGCATGTTCTTCTGCCTCTTTTTTCATTTTTTCAATCTCGTCTTTAGAAATGCTTGCTGCTTGTTTAACTGTTATCGATTGTTTTTTCCCAGTAGCTTTGTCTGTAGCAGAAACACTAAGAATGCCATCGGCGTTGATGTCGAAGATTACTTCTATCTGAGGAGTTCCTTTGGGGGCAGAAGGAATGTCACTTAAAACAAATTTTCCTAAGCTTTTATTGTCGACAGCCATGGTTCTCTCTCCTTGGAGGACATTAATTTCTACCGAAGGTTGATTGTCGCTTGCCGTCGAAAAAATCTGGGTCTTCTTAGTTGGAATGGTGGTGTTTTTTTCGATAAGTTTAGTCATTACTGCTCCCAAGGTTTCGATTCCCAGAGAAAGAGGAATTACATCTAAAAGTAAAATATCTTTCACATCTCCCTGGAGAATTCCTCCTTGGATAGCTGCTCCCATTGCTACTACTTCATCGGGATTAATTGATTTATTTGGCTCTTTCCCAAATAATTCTTGAATTCTTTCTTGGATTTTTGGCATACGTGTTTGCCCGCCAACAAGAATAATTTCTTCAATATCCTTTGGTTCAAGTTTAGCGTCTTTCAAAACACTTTTAGTTATATCTATTGCTCGTTGGATATAACTATCCGTCATTTTTTCTAACTCTGCTCTTGAAAGAGTGAATTGTAAATGTTTCGGGCCATCATCACCAGAAGTAACAAAAGGAAGGTTTATTTCTGTTTGGATAGCATTAGAAAGCTCTTTCTTTGCTTTTTCGGCGGCTTCTCTTATTCTTTGGAGAGCTAATTTATCTTTTGACAAGTCAATTCCCTGATCTTGTTTAAATTTATCGACAATCCAATTAGAAATTTCTTGATCAAAGTCATTTCCTCCAAGATGGGTATCTCCTCCTGTGCCTATCACCTCAATAGTATCTTTGCTAATATCAAGAATAGAAACATCAAACGTTCCTCCACCAAAATCACAAACAAGAATTTGTTGATCTTTTTTCTTGGTTAGTCCATAAGCCAAAGCGGCGGCAGTTGGTTCGTTGATAATTCTTCTTACTTTTAATCCTGCGATTTCTCCAGCCGCTTTCGTATCTTGACGTTGGGCATCATTAAAATAAGCCGGAACGGTAATGACCGCCTCTTCTACCTTTTCTCCTAATTTGCTTGTTGCATCCTGTTTTAGTTTTTCCAAAATCATTGCTGATATTTGAACTGGCTTATGCCATTTTTCTCCTATTTTAACCTCGATTGTTTTATCAGAAGCCTCACGAATTTCAAAAGGATAAGTGGAGAGATCCCTTTGGATGGTTGGATCATTAAATTTTCGACCGATTAATCTTTTTATTCCAAAGATTGTATTTTGAGGATTTGTAATCATTTGTCGATGAGCTAGAACACCAACTAATCTTTCTCCCTTTTGGTTAATAGCAACAATAGAAGGAGTTGTTCTTGCTCCTTCGGCATTTTCAATGATATGAGGTTTTCCTGCTTCTACCGCGGCTACGGCTGAAAAAGTTGTTCCGAGATCAATTCCTATAATTTTAGACATAATATTTTTATTCTTCTTATTAATAATAAACAAGACCTAGCTTTTATTCAAGAGTAATCAAAGCTAGCTCTTGCCTTTTTATTTAACAACTTTGACTTGAGTAGGTCTTAGAACTCGGTCATGAAAAAGATACCCTGTTCTGATTTCTTCGATTTGATCTGGTTTTTTGCCGGCACTCTTTCCTTTTGTTATTGCTTCGTGAAACCGAGGATCAAATGATTTATTTTTTGTTTCAATTTTGTGAACATCTTCTTTTTCTAAGATGCTAATCAATTTGTCCTGAATTCGTTTGGTTCCTTCTTTTAGTTTTTTGAGTTCAGTTTTTTCTTTTATTTCAGCCTCTAATCTCCCTAAATCATCCTCTATGCTTAGTAATTCAAGAAATAGATCTTGTTTTTCCTGATCAACGGTTTCTCTAATGCGTTGAAGCTCTCGTTTTTCATGATTAAGAAAATCGGCTTTTGTGCGCTTCCAGCCATCAAGATAGTTATCCCTTTCTTGTTGGCATTTCTTTAATTTTTCTTTAATTTCAAACAATTCCTCTTTTTTCTTCTCGGGCATATTCCTTATTTTAGCAAATTATTTTTCTACTTCAACTAATAAATTAATAACACGTTTTTACGAATTAGTCAAGATTATTTAATCTTATAATAAGCTCGATTTTCATAGCCTAAATCAATATATTCTATCCCGTCAAAAGATTCAATTTCTTGATTTGTTATCATCGCTCTTAGCTTATCAAGCTGATTATCAACGCCCATATCTTGACGAAAATATATCAAACATCCATCTTCCGTAGAAATAATTATTTTTTGCCCGGAAGAGATGTTTATTTTTCTTATCATTTCTTTATGGGCAAGCTTATTGATCGTTTCTTTGATTGTCATGATTTTTCCCCAGGGCAACAGATTCAGGTATCTATTAATATCTTCTGGTTCAACAATCAAAGATCGGTCAATTTCTAAAAACCAAGAATCAACAGGAGGAATTTCCTTTTTTTGATCAATGATTATCCCCTCTTTATCGAGGATGGAATAGCTATTATTTTGATCGGCGATATAACACTCGGGAATCCTTTCTTCGATGAGAACATTGAGGGAATGAGGAAAATCTCTTGTTAAAGAAAAAGTTTTAATCTTAGGAAAGATTATTGGTAATTGTTCTTGAATTGAACTTAAACTCCAAATCAAACTTTTCGATCGCCACCTTCCTAATTCTTGATAAGCGATCTTCTCTATCTCCTTCGAAGAAATTTCATTATTTCCTTGGATAGAAATATTGGTTGCGCTAAAAACAGGAGAAAAATAAAGGAGATAGAAAATTCCTAAACTTCCTGCGCAAACAATGACTATTGTTTTGAAGGCGAGAGATCGTAAGATTCTTCGCAGTATTTTTCTTTTCATAGCTTTCTTTTGATTTTGCGACATTTTTCAAGAATAAAATTAGGCCAATATTTAAATGATAGAATAAAATCTTGAGCAGGAATGTATTTTTCTTCATATCCACCAAAACCTTTTTTGAAAGTGCTAAGTCCATTCCATGGATGATTAGGGTTATTTGGAGGAGCTATTCCCCAAAAATTGTATTTTTTGCATCCTCTTTTTTTTGCTTCTTGAATAATCCCCCATTGCAGTAGATAAGAGCCGGGAATTTTATTTGAACACAAATTTGAAGAAGCTCCTTGATGATAAAAAGCAATATCTTGCCAAAAAATAATAAGAGCTGATGCGATTACTTTATCTTTTAACTTAACCGAAAAAATCTTAATTTCGTTTTCCTCACCAAAAATAGCAAGCTCATTCTTAAGAGACAAGAGAGAAAAAGGAGCGAAATGATGGCGTTGGACTGTGGCTCCATAAAGCTTAGAAAATTCTTTGAGACTACTTTCTTTAAGATCAGAAAATACTTTCAAATCAGAAATTTTCATTCCCTTCTTAATGAGATAACGAGTAGTTTTTCTCATTTTTTTTAATAATCCCTCGAGAGATTCTTGGATATCTAGTTGCCACATTATCTGAGGAGGATGAAGATGAAGAGGAGCTCGACGAAATTTTAATTGTTTAAATGTTTTCTGATTTTTGCTTTTATTTAACCATAACGGAGTCAGACGGATAAAACTGGATTTTTCTTCTTTCCCTATCTTTTTTAATTCCGTTAATAATTTTTGAATAATTTCTTTTTCATTGCTTCCTTCTTTTACGATTGGGCCATGAGAACACAACAGAAAATTCTCTTTCCAAAACGGCAAATTTATAATGGGCATTTTAATAATTAGTCCGTAGCCAATGAATTCTTCCTCTTCGTAGATTCCTAGCCGCCAAACTTTATGACCCATTTTCTTTTGAAATTCTCCCCAGCTCCAAGACTGAAGAAAAGTTTTTTCTCCTTTTATTAGTGAATTTTTCTTCCAATCTTCTTTATGAACAACAGTCTTAATTCTCATTAATTTTTTGAATATTAAAGATTTTGTTTTTTTGCTTGGATCCTCGAACAAGTTTAATCTGCGATAAAGGAACTCCAAAATAATCAGAGAGTATTTTTCTTATGGATAAATTAGCTTTTCCTTCTTCTGCCTTAGCTTTAGTACAGATCTGAAAAATATCTTTTTCTTTTCCTAAAATTTGATTTTTCTTTGAGGCCGGAAGAGCTTTGACTTTAATTAGCATTGATTTTATTCAATTTCTCGAACATTTTGGCTATCGACAGCAATATTTAAACTAAGAGTCGGCATGGAGAAGCCTTTTATTCTCAATTTGTTCTCTAGATAGAAGCAGTGCGAACATTCAATGAATCTTTCTATGCGAGAACGATTTAGCGGAAATGGTTTTTTTATGCTTGGGTCGAAATGTTTAGCTTTTCCTCATTTTGACTGCTTTCAATTATTGAATTTATTGTTAATTTCCTCTATTTTCATCTCTGTCTGTTTTATTCTACTTTTACAAAAATCAATAAGCTCGTAAGCTTTTTTGAGCTGAGAGATAAGCTCGTCAAGATCTACTTTGTCTTCCTGAATCTTTTCTAAAATTTCTTCTAATTCTTCAACTGCTTTTTGATAGGTAAGTTTTGAAGTAGTTTTTAGGTTATTTTTTGGAGACATCTTTTATTTTGCTTTTAATTTCACCATCGAATAAAACGGTAGTCAACTCTTGATTTAATTTTACTGCTTTAATGCTTTTGACTAGTTTACCATTGATTTGGCAAATACTAAAACCTCGTTTAAAAATATTTTGCGGATCTAAAATATTTAACTGCATTTTATATCTTGCTGTTTTTTCTTTTGCTTTTTTAATAACTTGGCAACTTACTTGAGGAACATTTAATTGCAATGTATTTATTCTTTCTTGGAGCGATTTCAACCAATGATTAGATTGATGAACGATATTATTAATCAAATAATGAAATCGCTGAGAAGTTAACTGAAGACGATTTTTTGTTTCGTTTTTGAAATTTTCCAAGAAATGATTTATTTTTTGTTCTTGAAATCGAATTTTTTCTCCAGTTATAAAACTAATAGAAGTTGATTTTTCTTGAATATTTTGGAGAAAATCATTTACTCTTTTAACTAAAAATTCGGCGATTAAACTAGGCGTTGACTGACTAAGATAAGCAACCATATCAGCAATACTGACATCGGTTTTATGACCAATTCCCGTTATAACGGGAAGGGGCATAAAAGCAATAGATTCTGCAATTTTTTGATTATCAAACCATCTAAGATCGCTTTTTGATCCTCCTCCTCGAGTAATAACAACAACATCAATAGAGCTTCGATGTTCCGAGAAATATTTTAATCCGGAAATAATCTCTCCTTCCATTTTTTTCCCTTGGACACTACTTTGGTAAAAATATACCTTAAAGGCAATTTTTTCTTCTTCTAATCTTTTGAGAAAATCATGATACCCTTCGCTATCTTTCTGAGTAATAAGACCAATCTTCAAGGGAACTAGTGGTAATTTATTCTTTTCGCAATTTAAATTTAATAACCCTTTCTCTTTTAAGTTTTTTCGAATTTGCTCTCTGTGTTGATCTAATTTTCCTAGAGTAAACATTGGATCCAAATCGCGGATAACAAGACTATAATTTCCACCTGGGACATAAACGTTTAAACTGACCTTAAAGCATACTTCCAGACCATCCATTCCTTTGTTGTCTTTTCCGATAATTTTTCCCTCTATTAATCGAGATCTTATTAAGGCCTTATTAGATTCGAATAAAATACAAGGAATTTTCGAGAGAATTTTTTCTCCAGTTTTATCTTTTTCCTGCAACTCGAAATAAATATTTTTACTCTTAGCTCTCTTGTCAAAATCAGATATTTCTCCCTTAATCCAAATTTGGTTCGGTAGATTGAATTCAATAATTTGCTTAACTTTCTGATTGATTTGATAGACGCTGTAGATTTCTTTCCCAATCATAAATCGCTTGATTAATGTTTTTTATCTAGAGATCAAAATGCCCCTCCCCCTGTTAGATGGTTTCTGTTTCTGAGTAGTTAAGAGCTAGATTCTTTTTTAAGGATTTGATTAAAAACGAGGCCTGAGAAGGGGAAATATTTATATGAGTTGGTAAGTTAATTATTCTCCGAGAGAGTTCTTCTGCTTTTGGGCAACTCCCTGATTGATAGTTCATTTTCTTTAACTCTGTTCCCATAGGAACGATGGGTGAATTGCGCCATCCGTCGTAAAGAATAATTTTTTCGTCTCTCATCTGCCGAAGAACTTGATCTGTTTGTTGAGTCGGCAAAAGAATAGGATATTTCATGTAAATACTTCCCTTTTTTAGGGGAGGTAAAACAAAAACTGTGTTTTTTAATTCCTGATTATATATTTTTGCTATCTTATCTCGGTGTTTGTTAAATTCTTCCAATTTATATAATTGATGAATTGCCAGATTAGATAAGGCGTTAGATATTTTTCGAGGAAAATAAGAGGGCTTTTCTCCCCATTTTTCTTTTTGATGAACTGACTTTGATAGAATTCTAAGTTTTTGTAAAATTAGTAAAATTAAACGGCCCAGGTTCTTAAAACGGTAAAGAGGAATTATAATATAATAAGTCAAGATAGGATGTAATAATTGTTGAAAAATCCAAAAACGACTAGGATAATTGCATTTCGCCTGGAAAGATTTAATTTTGTCGGCTAATTCTGAGTCGTTAGTTACGGCTATTCCTCCGTAAACAGAAGAGATGATTTTGTCTCTGCCAAAGCTGAAAAAAGCTGCCTGGCCAAATGTTCCTACTAAACTATTTTGCCATTTTGCTCCTAGGGCATGAGCACAATCTTCGACAACAACGAGATTATTTTCTGTAGCTAGTTTTTGAATATCATTCATATTAACCGGGAGCCCAAAGGTGTGTTGGACTAGAAGTATTCTGCTTCTTTTATTAATACTCTTTTTTAAACTAGGAAAATCAACATTGAAATCTTCTCCAATATCATAAAATTTTGGTTTTAAATTTGACCAAAGAATCGGATTGACAGCTGCATTGCAGGTAAATCCAGATAGTAAAACGTTCCCCTTTTTAATACCCAAGCTCTTTAGGATAGCTAACATGGCCACGCGGCCACTATTAAAACTAAAAGCGTATTTTACCCCGAGATAATCTCGGAATTTTTCTTCGAGTTCTGTTTCTTTCTTCCCTTCTTTCCATTTCCAGGGTCGGAAAAGAATCTTCAGAGCAAGCCAAGCGTCGTCTCTTTGAATGTTTGGAGAGAGTGATGATAGGATTGGTTTCATAATAATTGTTCGATAATAGATTTAGATAATCTTCCTTCGAGTAAAATGACATCCCCTATCTTAACAAAAGCATCAATTTCCTTTTTAATTTCTTTGGGATTCTCTAGAAAACAAATTTTGGCTTTAGATAATTTTGTTCCCTTGCTTCCAGTAATTACATTAGAGAAACACTCTTTTTTCGTAATAATAGCCAAATCAGCAATCTCAGCAATTGCTTTCCCTATTTGATGATGCACTTTTTTCGAAGCTTCTCCAAGTTCAATCAAGCAAGGCATGATAATAATTTTCTTCCCTTCCCAATGTCGTAAATGCTTTATGTCGCTTAATACTCCGGTAGGATTGGCTGAATAAGTAGAAAGAAGAAAAGTTATCCCATCTTTTGTGATAATTTTTGGGTTCTTGACGCTAAAAAAAGAAGTTGCTTCTTTAATTGTTCTTAAATTAATACCCAACTGTTGAGCAGTTAAACTAGCTAATAAAAAATTTTCTATGTTCCCCTCCCCTATTGAATGAAGTTCAATATCTATTGCTTCCCCTTTTTTATCCTCAATATTGAACTTTATGTTTTCTTTATTTTCCTGAATATCGTTGGCTCGTAAATCAGCTTTTTTATCCTCTGATGAAATCGAAGTATAAAATTTCTTTATCTTTTGAGTTTGTTTATATAATTGATAAACATTCTGATTGGCACCGTTGAATATAGCTATTCCATCAACGGGAGACAATGCTTCAATTAATTCATATTTCCCCTGAATAATATTTTTTAAAGAACCAAAAAGAGCTAAATGTTGTTCGTTAATTCCCGTAAGGATTCCTATCTTAGGTTTTATCATTTGGCAAGATTTTTGGATTTCTTTTGGGCGATAAGCTCCTATCTCACAAATAAAGAAAAGATGCTGGGAATTTAATTCGTTTAGAATAGTATAGGCAATTCCCATCCTGGTGTTGGTGTTTTCTTTTGTTTTTAAGACCTTATCTTTTCCGTATTTATGACTTAATATCGAAAACAAAAAATCTTTCGTCGAAGTTTTGCCATAAGAGCCGGTAATCCCAATAACGGTAAGATTCTTAAAATTATGTCTTTTCTTTTTTGCTCGAAGAATTATTTTTCTCTTAATGATTGAAGCCGGAACTTGAACAATTTCTACTATTGTTCCCACAAAAAAGAAGCAGAGTATTTCTAATCCCAAGATAGAAATAAGCAAAATTTGTTTCGATGGAATAAAATTTCCCTGAGTGAAAAAAATATAACAAAAACCACCAAAAGCTCCAATAAGCACCAAATTACTCATTCCTAAAATAAGCAACATTTTATTGGTAAATTTTGGCTTAACAATTGTTTTTCTAAAGAGAGAAGAAATAAAACGTAGATCTATGATAGATAAAACAAAAGCAAAGAAGAGAAAACCCAGCCAATGTGGTTTAAGAAGCAGAACGAAAAGAGTTGAAAGAGAAATAATAGCCGATTTTTTCGAAAACCATATTTTTCTATTTCTTTTTATTTCTTCGCCAATGCGATCCCAGCGATATTCTTTTAATTGCCAAAAATAAGCATAAAATAAAATACTTTGTTCGTAATGAATTAACCAAAGAAGGAAAATTAAAATTAGATAATAAGGAGAGTAAATCAAGCTAATCGTTGTTATTAATTTTTAAGGCAACGAGAAAGTTTGTATCCTTGATACCAGTTTTTTCTGAATATTATATTAGTTCCACGGGGATGCAACAGAACTTTCCCTCCAAAAGTTTTTTTGAAATAAGTTATTCCTGGCCACTTTTTTTCATCGATTCCCCAAAAATCATATTGTTGGCATCCTTGTTTTTTTGCTTCTTTGATCCTTTCCCATTGAAGAAAGTGAGAAACTTTTGAGGCGCGATATTTATAATTAACTGCTCCATGTAAAGCAGTTGCCCTTTTCCCAAAAAAGACAACTATGTTTCCTCCGATAATTTTTGTTTTGTATTGAGCTAGAAAAAGCTTAATAAAACACCGTCCATTAAGAACGTCGAATAAAGATTGGTAATATTGAGAGGGATAAGGTTTGAAATCTTTTCTTTTCCCCGTTGCAATCATTAACCTTGCAAATTCATCAAATAATAACTGATTATTCTTGATTTGACCTGGGTCAGATTTTATTATTTTTAATCCTTTGTGAGTAGATAACTTTATGTTATATCGAGAACGAGAATGAAAATTAGCGAGAATTCTATCGAGAGGAGGAGTTAAGTCCAAAATGATTGTTTTTGCTGGCTGGATTCTTTTAATTATTTTCCCTGTTTTATAATTTTTAGGGAGAGGATCGGTTGAATTAAGCGGTTCTATTTTTAAAAAAATAGATTTTTGATCTTTGGCTATTAATTCTACCGATCGTAGAATCAACTGCAGAATTTTCTCTTTTTTAAGATCAGAAAGCCCCTTTTTGTAGACAGGACCAAAAGGAATATAAAGATGATTTAATTTAAAAATAAAAGTTTCTTGAGTAACTAAAACTAAGGCGATAATTTTTCCCTCATCAATAGCTTTTAATCGCCAAATCTTTTTTTTGTGTTTTTTCTGAAAATTCCCCCATTCCCAACTTTGAAGAAAGCTTCCTTCATTATCAATCGAAAAATTATTCCATTGATCGCAGGCCATTTCTTTGACGAAACTAATTACCATTATGTTGATCAAGGAACTTGACAATGCTCATAGATAACTCAATAGGAGTATCTATTTCTGGGCTATGACCGGATTCAGCAATAAATTCTAATGCAGAATTTTTAATATTTTCATGGAAATAATGGGCCATTCCTTCGGGCAAAAGGGCATCTTTTTTCCCCCAGATAACCAAGGTTGGTGCATCGATATAAGAGAGCAAGCCAGATAAATCTTCAATAACTATTTCTTTAAAACTTTCTCTCATCGTTCCTTGAACCTGGAGATAATCGTGCTGACGAATGAAATAATAGAAAAGAGTTTTTAATTTGGCGCCAAGTTGATGAAGCTTAAGGGAGTTGATTATTTTCCATCCGAAATGGGAAATGCTATTTACGATCTTAACTTTAAAAGATGGGAGAGGTTTTATTCCGGCTGCATTACAGAGGATTAGAGCAGTTAATGGAATAGCCTTTTTTGCTGCTATTTTTGTTGCTATTCGTCCACCAAAAGAATGTCCAAGCAAGAAAAAAGGTGAATGAAAAAGAGGATGTTTTTCCTGGATGGCATTTAAAAATTTTCTTGTCCAATCTATATAATCGTCAAGCTTCCACGCTTTGGGGGGTAAATCACTTAACCCAAAGCCAGGTAAGTCAGGAATTAATACCTGATATCCGTGATCGGCGATCTCTTTTTGTGTTTTTTGCCAATAATCTAAACGACCTCCCCAACCATGTAAAATTAAAAGAGGTTTTCCTTTTCCAATTATTTTGTAATTTATCTTTAAAGAATCAACCTGAATTTGATCTGTAATCATTTTCTAATTATTTTAAATCCTAAATATTTATGGAGAGCAGCAGGCATTTTAATGGAGCCATCTTTCTGTTGATGGTTTTCAAGAAGAGCGATTAAAGTTCGCCCAATAGCGAAAGCTGTTCCATTAACGGTGTGAATATAAGCGGTTGTTTGATCTTTTTGATGATATCGAATATTTAGTCCTCGTGCTTGGTAATCGGTGCAATTAGAACTGGAATGAGTTTCGCGATATCTTTTTTCAGAAGGAATCCAAGATTCTATATCTAAAGTAATCGCTGAAGGAGTACACAAATCTCCTTCACAAAGTTTAACAAGACGATAAGGAATTTGAAGTTTTTGCATCAATGATTCTTCCATGTCTTGGATTAACAAATGTTCATCTTCTGATTGATCGGGTTTGCAAAAGCTAAACATTTCGATTTTATCAAACTGATGCAACCTCATAATACCCTTGACGTCTTTTCCGTATGCTCCTGCTTCTCTACGAAAACAAGTTGAGAAACCAACAAATCGAAGGGGTAAATCTTCTTCTTTGAGTATTTCATCTTTGTACATTGATCCGATGCTATGCTCAGATGTTCCTACTAAGGAAAGATCATCTTGAAGAAGGTGATAGGTGTTATCGTTTTCTTCTAATCCGGTATAACCCAATTCTTCCATAATTTGAGACTTGATCATTACCGGTGGCAAAAGAGGAATAAAAGATTTTTCTTTTGTGACGTCAAAAGCTAAGTTAATCAAGGCAAATTCCAAAAGGACCATTTCTTTCTTTAGATAAGCAAATCGACTTCCTGATACTTTAGCCGCTCGCTTAGTATCAATTAGGTCAAATGAACGGGTTAATTCTAAATAACTTTTAGGAGGAAAATCAAATAAAGGTTTTTCTCCTACGCTCTTTAAAACAATATTATTCTCTTCTTTTTCTCCGACGGGAACACTTTTGTCAGGAAGGTTAGGAATTTTTCTCATCAAATCTTTCAACTTTTTCTCGGTTACTTTGATTTGACTATCAATTTCTTTAATCTCTTCCTTGAGTTTTTTCCCCTCTTCTCTTTCTTTCTCGGAGCAGTCTTTATTATTTTTAGTTTTATTTCTTTCTTCTCTTATTTTTTCTATTTTTTGGATAAGAGAACGATATTTTTTATCTAAAGATAAGATTTCCTTTAGGGGAACATTAACGCCCTTTCTCTTGCATCCAGCCTGGATTAATTCAGGATTTGAACGAATTAACTTAATATCAATCATAAATTACTTATCGTTTAAACGCTTCATGGTTGGGAAAAAGATAACTTCCCGAAGCGAATGAGAATTGGTTAACAGAGCTACCAAACGGTCAATTCCTAAACCAAGGCCAGCAGCAGGAGGCATTCCTTGTTCTAAAGCTGCAAGAAAATCCTCGTTCATTCTTTGGGCTTCTTCTAACCCTTGTTGAAAATTCTTTTCTTGTTTCTCAAAAATTTCTCTTTGTGCTAAAGGATTATTTTCTTCAGAAAAGGCATTTATTAGTTCCCAGTTTGCAACCACTAATTGAAAATTATCTGTTTTCCCTTCAATTTTCTTTGATTCTTTAGCTAAAGGAAAACTCCCTTTGGGGTGATGAATAATAAAAGTTGGTTGCCAAATCTTAGGGCGACAATATTTTTTATAAATTTGATCGGCGATTTCTGGTTTATCAGCTCCAGTTGGAAAAGCTACATCTAAAGCCTTAGCTTTTTCTTTTAACTTTTCAATATTTATTTCTTCTAAATCTAGATCGGCATATTTTTTAAGGAGTTGACTAAATTCTATTCTTGGCCAAGGAGGAGTAAAATCGATTTCCTTCTCATTGTAATTAATCACTAAATTCCCTGATATCTTTTTTACAACATGGCTAAACATTTTCTCCGTCAGTTTCATCGCTTCTTTATAATCAGCGTAGGCCCAATAAAACTCAAGAGTGGTAAATTCGGGATTGTGACTTCGATCGATGCCTTCGTTGCGAAAATTTCTACCAATTTCGTAAATTTTTTCGAATCCTCCGATTAATAACTCTTTTAAATAAAGCTCAGGAGAGATACGAAGATATAAATCCATATCTAAAGCGCTGAGATGAGTTTTAAAAGGACGAGCCTTTGCTCCTCCATATTGTGTTTGAAGAATAGGAGTTTCAACTTCTAAAAAATCATGACTATCCAAAAAATTTCTAATTTCTCGAACGATTTTTGAACGAGTTTCGAAAATTTCGTGAACTTTCGTGTTTAGCAATAAATCTAAATATCTCTTTCGGTATCTGATTTCAACATCATTGAGTCCATACCATTTTCCAGGGAGAGGACGAAAACTTTTAGTTAAAATTTTAATATTTCGACCTTCAATGGTTTTTTCTCCTGTTTTGGTTTCAAAAAGAACTCCTCGAATACCAATAAAATCTCCTACATCGAAATAATCTAAAAAGGATTGATAGGCTTTTGGCCCTAGGCTTTTCTTGCTTACCCATGCTTGTATTTTTTGACTTGCATCTTGAAAATCAAGAAAAGTTGATCCTCCATGTTGTCGCAAAGAGATAATTCGACCAACAAGATCTATCTCCTCTTTTGTTTTCATCAACGCTGAGAACTTTTCTAATGTTTCCTTGATTGAATAAGTTCGTTCAACGCAAGAAGGATAAGGATCAATTTGGGAATCAATTAATCCTTTCGCCTTTTTTATTCTTTGTTGTCGTTCAGTAGAATCATTTAGAGGCATAAGTGCTTGAAATTAGTCTAATGAATCCAGTTTATCATAATGATCCATAAAAAACCATTCAAGAATATCACGAGAAATTCCTCGAACAGCAACCATTTGTTCGGGAACATCTTTGATCATTAAAACTAAAACTATTTCAGGGTTCTGATAAGGAGCAAAGGCGACTATCCAATTATGATAATATTCTTCTTGCCCAGTTTGAGCTGTTCCCGTTTTAGCGGCTACTTCAACATTTAAATTATTTAAAATGTGAGCAGATCCCTGAACGTTAGCTACTGCTTGTCTCATTCCTTCCCGAAGGACTTGAATCACTTCTTGGCTTGCAACTTGGGGATTAATAACAATTGGCTTCTTTTCTTCAACGATTCTAGTCCCTTCTTCCAGATTTTCTGTAATTTCTTTTACGATCTTAGGTTGGTAAAGAGTTCCGCCATTTGCAATAGCCGAAAAGGCAAAGGCTACTTGAAGAGGGGTTGCCGCAAAAGGACCTTGCCCAATTGATAAGTGATAGGTATCTCCTAAATACCAAGCTCCATCCAGTGACGGAAGAACCCCTTTCCCCTCTTCAGGGAGATCTATTCCTGTTTTTTCTCCCCAGCCAAATCTCTCTAACCAAGTCTTAATTTTTTTTGCTCCTAATCCTTTAATTTCTTTATACCCCCCTCCAATAGCATAAAAGAAGGGATTTATTGATTCGGCAATTGCTCGATAAATATCACTAATTCCATGGAATTTCCAATCACGGAAACATTGTTCTCCTCCAGTGTATCTGTTGGCAACACATATTTTTTCCGGACAATAAATTTTAGTTTGGGGAGTAATAACCTTTTCTTCCAGAGCAGCAATTCCTATGATTGGTTTGATAATTGAGCCTGTTGGATAACCAACCCCGCTTATAGCTTGATTGAATAAAGAAAGTTGAGGATTATTTTCGATGTTCTTTAATTCTTTGCTTGATATTCCTTGACTAAAAGCATTGTTGTTATAACTAGGAATGCTTACGATTGCTAAAACTTCCCCCGTCCTCGGATCTAAGGCAACAGCGTTTCCTACCAATGCTCCGACTTCTTCTATTTGCTGTCGGAGAACTTGTTCAATCTTTTCTTGCAAAGGAAGATCTAAAGAAAGAACTAAATTATGTCCCGGCTGAGGATTAGAGATAATCTCTTGAGAGATTTCTCTTCCCTGGGCATCTTTTTCTATTTTAATTTGCCCCAATTGCTCTTGCAATGTTTCGTTATAGCTTTTCTCTAATCCTGCTTCCCCTACTTGTTCGGTATAGGAAACATATCCCAATATATGGGCCAGAGAAGCTCCTTCGTTATAATTTCTTACGATTTTTCTTTCAACGAAAAACCCTGGCCATTTTTGACTCTGTGTTCTATAACAAAGAAGGGTTTCGTAACTAATATTTTTCTTTATCAAAATAGATGATTCGCTTGCTTGATTAATTTTTTCAGTTAATTCATCTCTTGGGACATCAATTAAGATAGAAAGACTCTCAATCAGTTGCTTTTTCGTATTTTCGTCGACTGGCAATTCAGCGGGATTGCACATTAAATTATAAGCATCTTTATTTTGAACTAATTGATTTAAATTTCTATCATAAATGATCCCTCGCCTAGACTCTATTGAACGGACCAAAAATTGATTTCGAGTAGAAAGTTGTGAATATTTTTTTCCTTCAATTACTTGAATTTGAAAAGTTCGGCCAAATAAAATTAGGAAAACCGCAAAAACAAAAAAAAGGAACCGCCATATTTTGTTCCCCTGAAAAGGATGTTCTATCCTTTTTTGCAACCCCCTTTCTTTTTGTTCTTTTCGTTGAGCTAACCGATCAAGAAAAATATCTTGAATCTCTAGTTCCTCTTTGAATTTAATTTTAACTTTCATTATTTTTTATCGGACAATTTTTCTCCATTGTCGCCTTCCAACAAAAATTATTCCGCCGAACAATAAGCTTCCTATTATTGAATAAAAAGAATACCCATAAGAAATCAAAGGTATTTCCATGTTTTGAACAAGGAAAGAATCGAGAATTAAACTTATTCCATTGCTTCCTATATAGTAGATGGCAAAAAATAACATTAATTTTGCAATAAACCATGACAGTTTATTTTGAGGTATCCAATGCCTACTTCTTTCTAAAACTATCGTTGCGATTGGCAATGATAATGTTCCGATGCCAAATCCAGGATAAAAGAAAATGTCAAAAAGAAATCCCCCCCAGAGAGCGAGCAATAGAGAAAACCGATCTTCTATTTTTCGGAAAACAATTAAAGAAAAGATTGTTATTAGTGCAAAATTAGGGACAGATATTGGAAAAGAACGGAAAAAACCAATTTGAACAACAATCAGCAGATAAATGAAAATTAGCCAAAATATTTTCTTTTTCATTGTTAGAAATTAAGAATAACAAACAATAATTCAGAATTCGGACGATAGTAAAAAGAATTTAAGATAGCTTCTTGGAATGATTCTAAATTGTTCTTAATGACTTTTTGAATTTGCCCGACGATAAGACCAGAAGGATATTCGCCTTCAGAGATACTAGTAACAATTACTTGCCCAGGGCTCAAAGGATATTCCAAGGGGATTAATTCTAATTTAAGTCTCTTTTGTCCTTTTCCATTTACTACTCCAATCCCCTCTTTATCGTCGTTTAATATTTTCGCTTTTATGGACAATTCAGGAGATGTTAATAATCGGACTCGGGATCTATTTGAATAAAGGGCTTCAATTTGTCCAACGAATATTTTATCTGAAGTTATAATGGCAGAATTTTCTTTAAGTCCTTGTTCTTTTCCTTTGTTGATTAAAATCCATCCAGCCTCTAGATTTTCAGCAACAATCTGGACAGAGCTTAATTCAAATTCCTTATCTAGGCCGGTATTTAAAACTTCTCTGAGTGCTTGATTTTCTTTTTCTAATCTTATTTTTTCTGATTGCTGCCAAAGTAATTGATTTTTTTCTTTTTCTAATTCTTCATTTTTTTCCTGCAGTACTTTTTTTGTTGAAAACAGATAATTAAGATTCCCTAATCCTTCTCCGGCTTGTTGGGCTTTTTTTTGGAGAGGGTTAGAAAAGAAATAAAAACAGTTTTTGACCATCTCCCCCCCAAGGAAGTTAAGGCTGAAAATAATCAAAATTGCAAAAGAAAATATTAAATTTTTTTTAGTATTTTTCTTTATCATGCCTTTTTATTATAACGCTAAAAATCAGGAAAACCAAAAATGAAATTGGATTAAAAAATGCGCTCTGGTGGCGGCTTCCTACTTTCGCGGAAAACCACTATCATCGGCCTAAGAGCATTTCACTATCGAGTTCGGAATGGGATCGAGTGGGACAACTCTGGCATAACCGCCACCAGAACGCATTTTTTTAAATCATAATAGACATTAATCACTAGCCAAAAAGAAATGAAAAGTTGTAAATTATTAGTACTCCTCAGCTAAATACCTTACGGTACTTACACTTAGAGCCTATCAACCTAGTTATCTCCTAGGAATTTATAAATCCTTATCTTGGAGTGGGCTTCGCGCTTGATATGCTTTCAGCGCTTATCCCTTCCCGACATAGCTACCCAGCGATGCTCTTGGCAGAACAACTGGTACACCAGAGGTCAGTTCATTCCGATCCTCTCGTACTAGGAACAAATCTCCTCAAGATTTTAACGCCAACGGTAGATAGGGACCAACCTGTCTCACGACGGTTTGAACCCAGCTCGCGTAAGTTTTTAATCGGCGAACAGCCGAACCCTTGGAACCTGCTTCAGCTCCAGGATAACTTGAGCCGACATCGAGGTGTCGAACAGGGCCGTAGATATGGACTCTCGGGCCCTACTAACCTGTTATCCCCGGGGTAGCTTTTATCTGATAATCTCCCGCATTTCTACAAATGACGGTCGGTTCACTAAGTTCCTCTTTCGAGACTGCGCGGCATATCCGCCTTGCAGTAAAGCTGACTTATGGCTTTATCCTATCGCTCCGATTTCCATCCGGAGCTAGTCAACCTTTAAACGCCTCCGTTACCTTTTGGGAGGCAAGCGCCCCACTTAAACTAACCCCCAGACACTGTTTTGGTTGTTTTTAAAGCAACTCAATTAGAACCAAGATTATAAAAGGATGGTGTTTCATTGGCGACTCCCTCCCACCCAAAAGTGAAAGTTCAAAGTCTCCCATCTACGCTACGCGATTATAACCAAGGGCCAATATCTGGATATAGTAAAGCTCCCGGGGTCTTTCCGTCTAGCCGTTGGTAACCGGCATCTTCACCGGTATTGCATTTTCACCGGGCACCTCGTTGAGACAGTTCTCCGATCGTTACGCCTTTCATGCAGGCCTGAACTTACCAGGCAAGGGATTACGCTACTTTAACACGGTTAGAGTTACCGCGGACGTTTACTGTGGCTTCACCCAGTTAGCCCTTCTCCGAAGAGAAAGACCGCCAAGCTTAACCTTACAGCACTGGTCAGGCGTCAGCCTCTATACATCCTCTTTCGAGTTAGCAGAGACCTGTGTTTTTGATAAACAGTCGTCAGAGAGTCGTTTACTGCGTCCTAAGCAAAGCTTAGGAAGTCCTTATTGCGAACTTACGGACATTGATTTGCCGAGTTCCTTAACGAGGTTTTACCCGTTCACCTTAGCACGTTTATGCTTACCCACCTGTTTCGGTTTTCGGTACGGAGCCTACTAAATAGTATAGCTAGAATTTTTCTAGGAAGAATGCTCACTAAGATTTTCTTTTCCGAAGAAAAGAATTTTGACTTTTCTTGAATCGAAATTCTCAAAAAGGCAACTTAAATCCAATTATAAGCCTTAGCTACTATTCTCCGTCCTTCTAGGTTTATTTAGTAGACGGGCTGGAATATTAACCAGCTGTCCATCGGCTACTCCTTTCGGATTTGCCTTAGGTCCGCCTAACCCTTGGATGATCAACATTGCCAAGGAAACCTTGGGTTTTCGGTGTTTAGGGATTTCACCTAAATTGTGGTTACTTGTGCCAACATTCTCACTTCCCCTCGTTCCACCACCGTTCTCACTGCGGCTTCAATACAAGAGGAACGCTTCCCTACCTACTGAATTAAAAATTCAGCATCATATCTTCGGTATTAAGCTTTAGTCCCGTAAATCTTCAGCGCAGAATCTCTTAACTGGTAAGCTATTACGCATTTCTTAGAGGACAGCTGCTTCTGAGCAAACCTCCCAGCTATCTGAGAAACTCCACTTCTTTTGATAACACTTAGCTTAATTTAGGGACCTTAGATGATGATCTGGGCTGTTTCCCTTTTGAGCGCGGAGCTTAGCCCCCGCGTTCTGACTATTTGACTCATAAATTTCCAGAATTCGGAGTTTGGTTAGAAAAGGCGGGCGAACCCAACCAGATCCATCCAGTGCTCTACCTCTGAAAATCAGCATCAAACGCTAGTCCTAAAACTATTTCGGGAAGAACCAGCTATTCCCAAGCTCGATTGGCTTTTCACCCCTTACCACAGCTCATCCCATGATTTTGCAACATCAACGGGTTCGGACCTCCTTTCGGGTTTAACCGAAATTCATCCTGGCCATGGCAAGATCGCTTGGCTTCGGGTCTTACTTGTACTACTAAATTCGAGCTATTAACCCTCGCTTTCACTACGCCTTTTGAAATAATATCATTAGGCTTGCAATACAAATAAACTCGTTGGCTCGTTCTGCAAAAAGCACCCCGTCACCCTGATAAATCAGAGCTCCGAGTCTTTGTAGGCAAAATGGTTTCAGGTTTTATTTCAACGCCCTCATCGGGCTTCTTTTCACCTTTCCCTCACGGTACTAGTTCACTATCGGTGGCATTGAGTATTTAGCTTTTCCCGGTAGTCCGGGATGATTCCTGCTGGGTTCTCTTTTCCAACAGTACTCAGGGTAAACTATCAAAAAACAAAATTATTTTCGCTTACTGGGCTATCACCGTCTTTGGCTCTTCTTTCCAGAAGATTCAACTAACATTTCGTTTTCCTTAATGATAATTCCCTACAACCCTTTCAATTGAACAAATGTTCTAATAGAAAGTTTGAGCTTCTTCCCTTTCGCTCGCCGCTACTAAGGAAATTCCTTACGGTCTCTTTTCCTCCGCTTACTGAGATGTTTCACTTCAGCGGGTTCGCCGCTCTTCTAAAGAAGAGCTGTCCTGATATAACTCAGGACGGGTTACCCCATTTGGAAATCTCCGGATCAAAGGTTGCTACACACCTCCCCGAAGCTTATCGCAGCTAAGCCACGTCCTTCATCGCCTCAATGTCCCAAGGCATCCACCATTTGCCCTTAATTAAGTAACCTTTCAATCTTTTATTTTGGCTAGTAATTAATGACTATTATGTTTATTTTCATAAACTTGTAAAGATCCTCATCTTATCAAAAAAGTCGCTTTTAACAGCGACCGAATTACCTCTAACTACAAAAAGAGTTATCTAGTCGCCTTCTTTGAAAAAATGAAATGCTTCTGTTTGCATGTATCAATCATATTAGCAATAATGATTTTTTTGTCAACTATTTGATGGATTTATAAAAATCTTAAATTAAAACAGAGTTCGAGTAAAAGCTACTCGAACTCTGTTTTTGTTTTTAACTTTTTAAATTGTCAGAAAATTTATGCGGAAAACTTTTCTTCGTCTTTCTTCTCGGCTGAAAAATCTTCTTTTGGTTCTTCTGGCTTTGAAAATGTTTCTGGTTTAAATTCTGGTTTCTTATCTTCCTTTTTCCCCTTCTTCGAAGATAGAAAATATTGTCCTACCAACAAAACGACAACTACTGCCGCGATAATCCAAACAATTGTAGTAATTTCCATAGAATAGTTTTGAATTAAAATTATTATGACCTTTCTTTTCGATAGTATAATTTATCTTTTTAGAAAAATCAACCCGAAGATTATTATTACGATGATTAAAATTAATTTCTTTTGAAATCAACCCTTAAGATTCTCTTGAAACCTCGAAACATATTATTTGCTACTTGACAAGTTGCAATATTGTGTTATCTTAAAAAGTGAGAATTGTTGCCATCTTTTAAAAATACAACAAGAACGAAGGAGGAAAAATGAGATTTGGGAGATGGGATCCACCGATTAATGGACAAGCAAAGAAACGGGAATGGATTCCTTTTACGCGTCGAATGAGGAGGGACTGTCGGGAAACAGCAGAATCCTTAAGGATGTCAGCAAGAAAACCCAAAAGATCTTTCTTGCCGAAGAACAAGCCCTGGCAATTTATAACAAGAAGAAACCCATAAAAGAGGAGGTAGCAAACAATGTCGGGAACTTTAAGCATGAGCTGAGTTCCCGACGATTTTTTTTAAAAGTTTTAATTCTTAAATAAAATTATCTTGACCCCACTTATATATATCACCAGCCCCAACGATTGCTAAAATATCATTGTCTTGTATCTTCGTTTTTAAATATTTTTTTACTTTATTTAGAGGGAGATAAATAACGGAAGTTTCGTTGATTGCTTCAATTAATTTTTGTGTATTGATTTTTTCCTGAACTTCTTTTTTTTCTCGGCCAGGAACATCATAGATATCAGTAATAATGAGTTCGTAAAAACAAGGAGAATCTAATCTTGCTAAGGTTCCGATGACTTGGATAAAATCTTCTTGTAGAGAAAGAGTCCTTTGGTTTTGATGAGGTTGAAAAACAACCCAAATTTTCTGACCAGGAAAGGCACTCTCTTTGACGGCTCCCAAAAAAGCTTTAAGTTCAGTTGGATGATGGGCAAAATCATTAATCAAAGTCAAAGATTGCTCCCCCATCTTTACTCTCTTTTTCTCAAATCTTCGCCAGGCTCCTTGATATTTTGAAAGAGCGCGAAGAGAAATCTCCCTCGGAATTTTTAAAACATCTGCTGTGTCCACGGCAGCTAAAGCATTTTCTATGTTATATTCTCCAGGGACTTTTAAAATCTTTTTTAAATCTTGAACAATTTCCTGATCGAGAGAAAAGCCGATTTCTTCTTTTATTTTTTTGTTTCCCTCTTTCCTTAATTTTTCAATATTCTTATCTTTCTGATTATAAATAAGACTTCCTGATTCCGGCAAACAATCAACATATTGCTTAAACGTTTCTATGATCTGATTAATATCTTTATAAAAATCTAAATGATCTTTTTCAATATTAGTCAAGACAATAATCTGCGGTGAATAATTAAGAAATGCTGCTTTGTATTCATCGGCTTCGATAAGTAGATATTGACTTTCTCCTTTTCGGAAATTTGTTCCGCCAAATTCATTTAACTTTGTTCCCAGAAAAACAGTGGGATCAAAACCAGCTTCAATTAGAATCAAAGCTAACATTGCCGTCGTCGTACTTTTTCCATGTGTTCCCGAAACGGCAATAGTAAAATTTTCTTTCGTTAATTTCCCTAAAGCCTGCGGATAACTTAAAATTTCTAATTGAGAACTAACTTCCTGAAGTTGTTTAGCTCTCTTTAGTTCTGAGTTATTCTTTGAAATAGCTAAACTATAAATTACTCGATCAACAGCTTCAGGGATGTGTTCAGCTTGCTGAAAGCCGACTTCAATTTCCGCTCCATCTCTTTTTAATTTCTCAATTATTTTAGAGTTGGTTAAATCTGACCCACTAACTTCATGGCCATTTACTAAGTAATATTGGGCCAAAGCAGAGATGCCAATACCTCCAATGCCAATTAAATGTATTTTCATTATTGCTCTTTTAGCTTCGCTGTTTCGCAAATAATATATTCCGGCCCCTGTCGACGAAGTTTGCTTTCTACTACCGAAAATTCAGTAACCGGTACGGTGATATCAACTTTTTCTTGAATTTCTGGAACCTCTTCTGGTTCCATCTTCCGCCATTCCCATTTCTGAATTCGACCCAAAGTAATGTGAGGCTGAAAATCTTTTCTTCCTCCTCCAGCTCCCGGGAAATAAAGACGATGTTCAACCAAAATATCTTTTAGGTCATTTTGCAAAGCGATAATTTCGCTGTTTGATTCTCCCGTAAGAGAGATATAAAAAGGAGGATTTTTTTGAGAAGGAGTATATTTAATCTGATTAAATTTTAGAGCAAAGGAAGAATGTTCTTGGGCTATATCGTGAACAAGCTGACATATTTCTCCTACCTTCTCATCGGGCGATTGACCTATAAACAATAGAATGATGTGATAATCATCTCGATCAACCCATCTAACTGGAAGATTGAGCCAATCATTGTGGTAACGCCAAAGTTGGTTTTTCAACTTTGATGAAACATTAATAGCAATGAAGATTCTTCTTTGATTCATAGCAAGAATTATAAAATTAACAAAATCAATAAAGTATTTACTGCAAAGATAGCTACCTTTAAGCAATAGGTATGCTTTGTATTATAAAAGGAGGCGGGGAAAAATGAAAGGGGCGAAAATATTGAAATGGTTTATTTCCCTTCTCTTCTTTAATCAAAATCTAAGAAATAAGATTGACCCAGGCCATTGTAAGATTTATAATAAGGGAAATAACGTCTTAAAAGATTAATGCCGGATAAAGAAATTAAGAAGGAAAAAAAACAAATTGAGGAAACAGCTATTCAAGAAATAGTTAACCATTTTTTTTACAGCAAAGGTTTAACCTTGGAGAAAATCAAAGGCGATGCTAAGAAAAAGAAGATTATTTATTCACGTTACACTCGTCCCGCCAAACAACTCTTAGAACTAGCGGGTTCAGTTAAGCAGGCTAAAAAAGCCATAGATCAAGTTGCTCAATGGGCTAATTCTCGCGATCTTGATTATGCTATAGAAACTGTTTTTAAGAAGTGGTTAGAACTAGATCGTCTAAAACCAAAAGAAGTGATAAAAAAGGCTTTTTTTCAAAACATGCCAATGGTTTGGAGTAGAACAAAAAGAAAGTGGTACGTTATTAATAAAGATAGCGAATGGCTTGAATTTGCTGGGGCAGAATCAGAGATTTGTTGGCGCATCGTCGATTAACTCTTCCTGAAGATTTTCTATAACACAGAAATTTAAACGAAACAATATGTATAAGCATATTGTTTTTTTGATCAAAAAAGTTTCTCTACTTTCGCCTTAATTTGAGAAAAAATTTCTTCACGAGAAAGAGTGCCATCAAATTCCGTTGCGATTAATGGATTCTGTTTGAGAAAGTCCTTATATCCTTGCAACACTCTTCCGTAAAAACCTCCTTCTTTTCTATCTAATAAATCTCCGCTTGGCTTGTTCAATGATTTCTCCATTTCTTGTTCAATTCGATCAAGGGGTAGAGATGTTGGTCTTCTTGATAACATTTCATCGAAAGGCAACATAAGAACTAAATAAAGGTCGGGAATTTTTCCTTCCATAACAAAATCGCCAATGGTTTTAATCATTTCCAGGGGTAACTCTCGTCCATAACCCTGATAAGCAAGACTAGAAAGCCTATCACGATTACTGACTACGATCTTGCCTTTTTCTATGCTTGGAAGGATTATTTCGTTTAGTAATTGAGAACGATTAGCCATAAACAAAAGCATTTCCGTTTTTGCTGTTAACGAATTTTCTTTATTCAAAAGAGTTGCGCGTAATTGTTCACCGAACCAACCAGTTCCTGGCTCACGAATAAAAACAACTTCTCTCTCCTCTTTTTTGAGCCAACTTACCAAAAGTTCAGCTTGAGTATCTTTCCCAGAAAAATCTGGGCCTTCTACAACTATATATTTTCCTAAATTATTCATGGCTTGTAGTACAGTAAAAAGTAGTTTGTCTTAGCTTATTAAATTAAACTTTTAAAAAATCAAGAACTTTTTGTCCCTCTCGCCGTCCCATCTCGTATGTTTCTTGAAGAATTTCCCGGTTTTTTGTTCTTGGTTTGGCAAGACTATTCTCGGGAGGTCTAATTATTAATATATTTGAGCTAGATTTTGCAAAGAGTAAATCCTTTTTTGTTTTCTTTTCTCTATTTATAAATACTCGGAAAAAATCTTTCCCATACATAAGGCTAGTTATTGATCCTGCAAAAAAAGCTTTGATAAAACAAGGCAAGGCTTTAGGTTCTTTATTGTTGCTTATGTAAATTATTTTGCTTTCCGGATATTTTTCAACAAGCTTTCTTAATCCAGTTGATTCTCCTATCGTTCCATCCAAATAATGCTTATTGTTTATTTTCTGGCTAGCAAAAGTGTAGGGAGCCATGCAAGCGCTGGCTCGTAAAAGTTTAAATATACTATGATTTTGAGCTAAAAGATATTCTGTTTCTCTGCTTTCAATATTAAGAAGTTTAATATAAAAAGGAATAGATTGCTTTTTTATAAAATCTACTTTTAGAGGAATTTTCTTTTCTATTATTTTCATTACGTAATCTACGTCTATGGTATTTAATATCTTATCAGGAGAAATTTTACAAAAGAATCTATTAATAAACTGCTGAATTAATCCAGGGAAAAACTTCTTTGAAGAAACAAAGTCCTTGGCTAAATAATCGAGGTAAACACTCTCTTCTCCGTTTCCTGTTTGTCTTGCCAAAAAATAAGCAGCGTTAAAAACTCCTGCCGAAACAGCGTGAATAGCTTTTAACTGATCGTAGATATTCGAATCTTGAAGTTTTCTAACAACTCCAGCTCCAAAGACGCCACTCATTGCTCCCCCATCTAGACATAAAACTACTTTTTGTTTCACGATAAATTTGTTTTATTATAATAAAAATTTGCATGACGGAAGATTACTAGTTTTTTGTTTTTCATTCTTTGAAAAATTTATCCAAATAATTCTTCATAAAATCATGTCTCTTTTAAACTATTAATTTTCTCTTTCGAATATTCATTCGATAGATGTTTTCTAATTGTGTTAATTAGGTTCTTCTGTAAAAGCGTACTCGACTTCTTCAATAATATAAAATTCTTTTTCTGTATCTAGAAATTCATAAAATAACTTTTGATCTTTCGGAGTTTGGTTTTATCGTTTTCATTAACTATCAACAACATAGATAACTTTGCTCGTTTTTAGAATAGTCTCATTGTTCGAGAAATTCAAGGGAAATAAAACCCCCAGCTTTGATGTTTTGTAAAATATTTCTATTTAAAATAAAGGAGGACTAGCATAGAGATGACTGCTAGTCCTCACGAGGTGTCCGTCTGAAGTGACGGGAATGAACATGTGCTTCCTCCTTGCGAAAGCCATTAAATCTAGCTTAAGCTTTTTTTGTTCTCATGAAGAATTCTGAGAAGAAATCAATGAAAGGCAACCTATTCTGGTTGCGAGAACCGTGCATACCGCCCGATCATGTCTAGCACGATGATTGGTAATTGCTCGAGTTCTTCAATGACTAAGAATTCTTGGGGTCCGTGCAGATTCTTACCGCCAGTACCCATATTGGGAGCAGGAAGATCTGGACAGATCATATTTATCATAGCTCCGTCAGTTCCTCCTCGGATGTCTGTCAAGTTGCTTTCGATTCCGAAAGCAAGATGTGCATCAAGTCCCGGCTGAATCAAATCCATCCTTTTCTCAATAGCGGGACGGGTATTAATACAGACAGGCTTATGGGTAATCTCGACATTACAACCGTATTGATTGGCGCAATATCGAGCGGTGACCATGAGTACTTTTAACATCTGATCTGATTCTTCTTGATAGAATGAACGTGGCGCACAAAGAACAGATGCATTTGTTGGATTACCAGAGATATTTACTGCGTAATAAAAGGCTTCAAGTCCACTTGTTTCCATTGGCGTTGGGTATTCTTTGCCAAGCCTAGCTATAAACGTAGCTGCTGCGTAATGAGCCGGTTTCAGTCTATCTCCTTGTACGCCGGGATGAGCATCAACTCCTTTGAACTTCAACTCCACCACGTGAGAACCGAAACAACCAATATTGATTGGGCCGAGACGTTCTCCATCCAATGTCCAGAGAACATCCCAGGAATGAATAATCTCCTTGGGAATGATCGTAACATCAAGACCCACTTCTTCGTCAACACAGAACCAGAATGTAAGTGGTCCATGTTCTATTTTTTCGGATAGAAGAGACTCTATTGTTAGAATCAAAGCTACAACGCCAGCCTTGTCATCTCCACCGAGGAGAGTGGTGCCGTCTGCGGTGATGATTTGTTTTCCCTTAAGGCCAACAAGATCGGATTGTGGGATCACGATTCCATTATGGGGAAGTATAATATCCCCGCCACTGTAGTCATGAACAATAGGACAAGCTTGACCAGGGAATCCGTAGTAGGTATCAAGGTGAGCCGCAAAAGCGACATGAGGAATGCTATTGGAAATTCCGGGCGAAGCTGGAAACTTCACCAGGAAGGATCCATCTAGAAGATCTTGAATTTGATTGGTATTTACTCCTAGATAAGCAGTCAATAAGTTCTTGATTTTGTTCCCAAGGATTCCTTGTCCTTTCGAACTAGGCTTCAGATTCTCTTTGTTTTCCCTGGGTAAAATTGATCGAGTATCAATCTTAGCGTATGCAAGGAAAAGTCTTACAATTCTACTCTGTGTCATTTTAAATCCCTCCCGTACGAATCTGGTTGTTGGGAATAAATCTCCCTTTTAAAAAAAACAAAGATGAAATTTCGATTATTGGAATTCATCTCATTTACGTTGACGCGCTAGGCAAAGAGCCCAAGTCCCCAAAAGCAAAACCAAAATCACAACATCGAGTGGTTCCCTACGTTTTGAATGCATATGTACTCCTTTCCTGTTTGTCAGGAGCTATTAATTGTAAAGATCTGCGATATTCCCCCTTTCTTAAGTATTTATATTATATTATCACAAACGACATTTGTCAATGATTCAACCCCTTTTTTTACTCAAGGGGTTTTTAAGAATTCGGTAATTATTTTAAGAAATTCTTTGTTTATATCAATATTGACTCATTCCCTTTATCAGTTTCTCTTATTTTCCCGATAAAGAATTTTTAAATTTTTATAATCTAAATTGTTGGTCCAATGGAGGATTTGAAAAATATGTTCGTACATTAAAATTCGGATCTACCAGTTCTATCATCTCAAAATTTTCTCTTTTAATCAAAGAAAATCCTAATTTAGATAAATAATTTTTCTTAAAGTTATCATAGTCATCTACCGTAAAATCAGCATCTCCCCTTTCCTTGCGAGTCTCGTCGGGCTTCCTAATCTTCAATAACCTTAGTTTTCCTAGGTCCGTATCTAAATTTATTAAGAAAAGTGGACCCGTGGAGGTTTCTTTAAAAATTTTTCCTAATTGATTGGCTAGATTCAAAAAATTATTATATTCTTCATCGTTCTGACAAAATATTGCAACATAGTTTACTTTGGCATTCTTTTGATTGGTGTGCTCATCTTTTAATCTGCCGGATTCTTTTATTGTGCCTCCAATCAAGTTTTCAAATTTTTCTAAATTCATAATTTCGCAATAAACCTTTTAATTTTGTCCATGGCTTCTAGTTCTTTGATTTCTTTTGGATCTATCCATTTGTACTGATTATGCTCATAACTTAAATTAACATTGTCTGAATCTGTTTTGCAAATATAAGCGATTGTAACCCAGAATTCCCTTTTATTATTTACGTGTGATTCTACGTCGAAAGCTTTTAATTCTTTAACGTTTAATCCCGTCTCTTCCTTTATTTCTCTCGTTATTCCCTTTATGGCATTTTCTCCGTAGTCCAAATCTCCTCCTGGTAAATCCCAAGTTAAAGCTCCATAAGGAGCTGTTCCAGATCTTCTAAGAATTAAAATCTTCTCTTCTTGATTGAATATTATTGCTTTTTGAGAAACTCCTGTGTTGTTCATAAGATTATTCATTCTAATGTTCAAGCAACTAAACCATGCTTGAATATTTTTTATTAATAATTAAGGAAACTATACCACGCTTTCTTTGCTTCGTCCTTTGAAGAAACAATTAGAGTAGAATATATCCTGCTTGATTCGACGTTTTTAATTATATTTGTATTCCGAATTTAGTTCCATGAACCTAATCTAACATTTTTTACCCTACCTTGTCATTCGCTATACATCTCTTCGGATGGGATAATTTTCGAACTTTTATCTGTGGATTATCTATGATAAGTCTCGGAATAATGTTTTTTAGTATATTCATCTTCTTCGTATCTAGCTTCCATTTCCATGGGCATCTTATCGTATCCGAGAGCTATAAATTCCTTGAAATATTGATAATAGAATTTAATTAGTCCCATTTTCTGATATTGATTCCAGTGAACAAGTTCATGATTTAATATCCTTTTACTGTTTTTGTGATCCTTTCTAATGAATATTCCAAAAGGAGGGATAGTTATTCCCCGATAAGGCGGCATAATCCATCGAATATAATATATTTTAGGTTTTTTCATGTATAAATTTTAACCCAAAAACCATCAGAAACCAAGGGTCTTTGTAGTTTTTATAGATCTAGGATTTAAACGCTCTTCGTTCTAATTTAGGTTGGTCTACCATCTCGAGTCTTGACCCTTAGATGCTAGTTGGACTATAAAGTTCTTAACTATTTTAATTGAGTATCAGTAATGTGTTTTTCTCTATAAGGAAATTCTTTTTCAAACTTCTTAAGTTCTTCGTCTTTTGGGCTAGATACAGGATTGTCGTAAAGTTTTCCTTTTATTCCCTTTAATCCATTTTCGTAAAGTTCTAATGCCATAAATGCATCGAAATTTTCTCCAGTTGATGTTTGTATCCCATATTCTTCAGCATTTTTGAATCCAAATTTATGATAATACCCTGGGTTACCAAATATTATTACTCCTTTATATCCTAAAGATTTTGCTTTTTCTATTGAATATTTTAAAAGAAGAGATCCTATCCCCTTCTTTTGATGAGAAGGAAGTACAGAAAAAGGACCCATACATAAAACAGTAAATTTTTGGTTCTTATCGTTTATTATATTCGCTTTGGAATAAATGATATTCCCGACAATTTTATCGTTATCACAAACAACGAAATCAAGCTCCTTTATAAAATCTTGGATATCTCTTATTTTATGTAGAATTAAATGTTCATTACATCCTGGTTTATATATATCCCAAAAAGCTTCCCTTGTTAAATTTTCGGTTTCCTTATAATCTTCAGATTTTTCTAATCTGATTGTTATATCTTTCATGTAATTATTTTACCCTCATAAGAGTCTAGAGCTAACACGAGATGGCTAGCTGTCGTAGACAATGCCATAAGCAGAATAGAGCTAAATGAATTGTATTTTTCTTTTTTCTGGGAGATGAGTTTACGTTGGAACCTTTTTGATCGATTTTAATTGCGTGTAAATATATAATTTTAACTTTCTCTTTTGCCGTGAAGCAACATGTCAACTGCATGCTTCATTGATCCTGCTTTTATTATTTCTCCAGAGTTAACGAAAAATATTTTATCCGCATTTTCAATGGTATTGAGGCGATGAGCAATAATTATCAGGGTTGTCTTCTTTGGAAGTTTTTTTAAAATATCTTCAAGAAGTTTCTCGGTAACGGTGTCTATGTTTGCTGTGGCTTCATCGAGAATAATAAGTTCGGGGCGACGAAGGACTGCTCGAATGAAAGCAATTAACTGTTTCTGTCCAAGACTTAATTTATTGCCGGTAGCCGTAACTTCCATATCGAGTCCCCCCTCAAAGCGCTTAAGCAATGTTTTAAGTCCGTGCTCCTCTATGACCTTGCTGAGCTCTTTATTTGTGAACTTGGAATATTCCTCATTGCCGTAAACTATATTATCTCGCACGGTGCCGGTAAAGAGAAATGGTTCTTGAAGAATGAATCCGATTTTCTTTGTACGCTCATCGTCATTATATGAACAGATATCTTTACCATCTAATAATACTGTGCCTTGAATTGGATCATACAGACGGGATATCAAGAAAGCTGTAGTAGTTTTGCCTCCTCCTGTTGGGCCAACAAGCGCATAGGTCTTACCACGATCAAATGAGAAATTCACAGAATGCAATACCTCTTTTCCTCCAGGGTAAGAAAACGAAACTTTTTTAAATTCCATAACATGCGAGGAAGGGTTCGTCTTTACAGAAGGTATTTTTATAAGATCTGAATTAAGCAAAAGAATGGCATGAATACGATCCCAACTTGCGAAAGCAGTTTGAAAATTAGACCAGATTGCGGCCATTTTTCTCAAAGGGTTGTAGATTTTACTGATATAAGCAAGAAAGCTAATAAGAAGTCCAAGCGTAAAATTGCCACTAGCTATGAACGTAAGACCAAAGGCAATCACCAAAAGTTGAGCTATTCCTGAAGCAAAACCATATGTTGGAGCGAGAGTGTTATTGGCAATACCTGCACTGATTGCAGATTTATAATTTATGTTATTTACTTCCCTAAACTTTTTTCGGAAGTAATCTCTGCGATTGAAAGCGACAACCACTTTAAAATTATCAATGCTTTCAGAGATTTCACCACTCATATTACCGAGGTTCTTTTGATTAATGGCATTTTTCTGCCTAATCCATGGTGATAGTATTTTGGTAAAGATAAGTAAAAATACAGCCGGAGCTAGAGCAATAAGCCCGATTTCCCAATTAATCATAAGTACAAATATTGCACCACCAATTATGGTTATGATATTCGCCACAAATTGCACAAGACTCTGAGAGAAAAACTGATTTAGTTTATCCGTATCATTATTGATACGTGAAATAAGATCGCCCGCCTTATTCTGGTTAAAGAAAGCTGTCGGTAAATTCGCCAGTTTATTAAATACCATATTTCGCAGACCAAAGAGAACATTTTGACCAACTCGACCCATCAGAAGTGTCTGTAGATAGTTTGAGATAACTGATCCAATATAAATAGCCAGAATGATAGCTCCATAAACCAATACTCCATGAAATTGACCTTTCTGAATATAATTATCGACTGTATACCCAATAAGAATTGGTGCCAGAAGATTAAGTCCGGATGTAATAAAGGCGGAAATTGTTGCAAGAATAATCTGACTTCTTTGTTCCCTAAGGAATGGAAAGAATTTTTTAACGGAAACCCAAAGACTCTTTTCGCTTTCGTGTACTCCGTTATTTAAATCGTAATTATTCATAGTGATTAGTACTTTTTTGCGAATCATAAATCTGTGCATATTCAAGGGAGGTAGCTAAGAGTTTTTCGTGTGTACCAGACGCAACCACTTCACCCTCCATGAGAAGGATAATCTTGTCATAGTGTTTGATGGAAGAAATCTTTTGTGTAACAGAAACTAAAGTTAAATTGGGATAATCTTCTGCAAGATTAGAAAGTATTTTTCTTTCTGTTTTATTATCTACTCTGGCAGTAAAGTCATCGAGGAGTAGGATTTTAGGATTAAGCACCAAAGCCCTAGCAAGCATTATGCGTTGTTTTTGTCCTCCAGAGAGACTTGATCCTCGTTCTGAAATAACAGTATTAAGACCTTCTGGAAGTGTGTTAATAAAATCAGAAAGTTCAGCGGTTTTAATAGCTTTTTCAAGGTTATTTCTGCTCACTACTCCGCCGAATGCTATGTTTTCTTTGAGCGTCAGATTAAAAATGATACTATCCTGAAATACAAAACCAATCTGCATATGAAGAGTAGGAGCATAGTATTTAATGATGGGTTTATTGTCGATGAGAATCTTGCCCGAAGTCGGCGATATAAGTCGAGTGAGTAAATGAAGAATTTGAGTTTTACCCGCTGCTGTAGGTCCAATGATTGCAGTTTTTGTACGAGGTTGTATCTCAAACGAAACATCTTTAAGGGCATTTTTTTGTCCATATTTTACTCCAACATTTTGAAATTCAATAAGTCCACGTATATCAGCTTTAATCTCCCCTACTTCCTTATCTTCCTCGGCATCAAGCACTTCTTTTATGCGATCATAAGATGCTTGAGCTCTGGAGATCATGCTCGACATCATCCCGATCATGAGTATTGGAAAAATGAGTAAAACCACGTAACTATTAAAAGCGGCAAAGTCGCCTAGACTCATACTTCCCGTTATTACAAAGTGTCCACCAAGAACAAGGATAACTAGCATGCCGAGATTCGCCACGAAACCAATGATTGGAATCAAGGCCGCAAACATATTGAGTATTTTGAGTCCGACATTTCTTGCTTCGGAATTCGCCTGAGTAAATTTATCAGTTTCAGGAGCTTGTGAATTGAGTACTCTGATAAGAGATGCTCCAAGCACGCTTTCATTAATAACTTTATTAAGCCAATCTATAACTTCTCGGCTTCTTGTCATTAAAACCTTTACTCTCTTAAATATAAAAAAGAAGAAAACTGCAATAATTGGAATAATACATAAAACAGCGAGAGCAAGCTTCCAATTAATAGTAAGAAGAAAAACGGCAGCACCAACAACTACAACAACGGCGGAGATCAGAGAAGCAATAGCTTGGCCAACGAACATTTTAATAGAATCAATATCCGAGGTTAGATTAGTAAGAAGTCGGGCTGGTGTAATTCGCTCTACAAACTCATAGCTCTGCTTTGATATTTTTTCTGCAATAGCATTCCGAAGATTCTTGGCTACTCGTTCAGAAGCAATAGTCTTCATAATGCTCTGCAAATAAGTTAAAACAAATACTCCCAAAATAATCACACCAAATTCAAGCATCAGAGTCCTCATTACAAACGAGTGATTGATGTAGGCGTCGATACTACGCGAAATGATCTTAGGAACGATAAGTCCTAATCCGCTTACGCTTATAGAAAGGATGGAGAGAAAAGTAATTTGCCAAACATATAGCTTGAGAAGACCAAAAATGCTTGATGTTTTTTTCTTTTGATTAGTATCTTTTTTCATTTATTCTTTTGATTTGTCTAAAAAATTAGGCAAGATTTTCTTGTGTAATAGTGTGTATGTCTTAAGCTCACTATCGGTTAAGACGTTAAATAATTTAGCCATTTTATCTATACGTTTTCCCTCATAGTCATAATTTGTTTTTTGCCTTTTGGTGCAAGTTTCAATAGTAACTTGGCTGACCAATAAACTCAACCAAAAGACCCTCGGAAACCAAGGGTCTTTGTTTTCTTTTACCTGGCTAGAATTCGAACGCTCTTCGAGCTAGCTCAACTTGGTTGGGCATCGTGGATAATGTTAGAACTATATTCCAGCAGTCAAATGAGTATATTTACATCCCAGATTTAAATCCACAAGCCCGATGATAGATTATCGCATTTTATCCTCCCCTACTACTCACTATTTCCAAGATCTAAAAAATAAAGTCGACTTCATTTTTTCCTTTTCCCTCTTAATGGGTTTTGGCATGTCCAAATTAGTTGGTTAATTATTTTCTTTTGACTTTTCAATCTTCGGGCTCACAGCGTAATAAATAAACGCTACCATGCCCCAAGTCATTCCATAGAAAATTGGCCAGATTACTTTCTTTTTTCCCTTGTGTTTTGCCATTGCCCCCGAGCATAATCCTACAACAATTGCCACGATAACGAAAAAGACGTAAAAATAAAGGGAATATAATCGGCGAAAAGAAGTTAGCGAGAAGAAAAACAATAAAATAAGCCCAAAGATAAGAGCCGTTAAAGTGATTGCCTTCCAAAGACTTGTTAGTATTGTTATCGTCTTGTTATCCATCATTAGTTAGTTAATTGTTTTCTTCATTGTTTCTCAGTACTATCTTCGGTGCTATTTCATTGTTTTGCTCTGAGCAAATTCTATTACTTGTTCAACTAGTTTTTCGCAGTTTAATTATATCTGGCTTACCCTGCCCTGCTACTCACTATTTCTCTAAATTTAGCATTCGTTTTTTCAATTACTTCCATCTTGGTTATTGCAAGAAATCCCACTAAGAGCGTAAGGGGAATAAGTAAAATGAACACGACAGAGAACTCTCTACTAGAAATCATGTCGCAGAACTGATTTGTGCTAGAGGATATATTGCAAACATTAGGGCTTGATTGAAAAATACTAATCAAAATTAGAAAAACGAAAAATGCCCAACATATTTTTTTAAACTTTCTTGTCACGATTATAGTAGCCGACGGTATGGATATTTTCATCTTAAGAGGCTTTGGCTGGATTAAAGAGTCTTGTTTATTTAAGGGTCCCATAAAATTTATTAAATTAATTCCTTTAATTTCTTGTTTTATAAATTTACCCTACTTACTTTTAGGATAATCCTATTTTTGAGAAATTCAAGAGAAATAAAAAACCCAGCTTATTACTGGGTCTCTCGGTCGCAAGAATTGCGCACAAGCCTGCTCCCTGCATTGGACTCGAACACTCCTCGTGCTAGCTTGGTTTAGTTGGCTATCTCGAGCTAGAACCGATAAGAAAGCAAGCCCTACAAGGTTTTTCTAGCTTATTTTTAGTATAGTGTAGCGACGGGTCTCGAGCAAGCTAAAAAGTGACAAAAGCGACACGGGATTAGAAGCAAAAACTACAGTTGAATGTTATCCTTTTGTGTAAATGATTTTCTTTCTTTAATGCGACTATGTTCTTGCGCTTTCTCTTGTTAGTTATTTCGAGCTATTTTATTACTCCTTTATCTTTATTTTTCTTAAAACAGTTTTTGCGTTTTTTCAAGTATAAATACAACCAATAAGTAACTAATACTACAAGAAACAGTGGCAATATATAAATAATAAATATACCAACATTGAGCATTCGACTCAGGACATCCCATCCAGTCCCTGTAACTTTAGCAGACTGAATATACAATACTATCGCTATTATGATAATAATTGGCACTGTAAGAATAGAGATTAAACGCACTATTATGCTGTCGTTCTTCTTCTCTTTGCCAATCTTAATAAAATAAAAACCAAGCAAAAAAAATAACGATAATATTAATATTGAAAGCCAAAATTCAGGCCGAAAAAATTTCAGAAATGTTAGATAAGACTGTCTAGATAATAAACTATAAAACTTATAGCCCGACCAAATGGCACCTTCTATTATTAAACTCCACCCAATAAATTTATAAAAATTATATTTTCCCCCCATAAGAATTTTTCCTATTAAATATTTTTTAACAACGTTAGAACTAAAATTCAGCAGTTAGATGACCATATTTGCATTCCGAATTTAGCTCCACAAACCTAATTTAACATTTTTTACCCTACCTCGCTATTCACTATTTCTAATTCATAAAGTGGTGATTGGTCTCCCCGCATTGGATTCGAATGTTCCTCGAGCTAACTCAATTTGGTTGTCCATCGTAGATAACGTTAGAACCAAAATTCAGCAGTCAGATGAACATATTTATATTCCGGATTTGACCTCACGAGTCTAATTTAACACTTTTTACCCCACCCTGCTACTCACTATTTCTTTCTCTAAACTCCAAAAAGCGCCTTTTGAATAATTGATTATTGAAAAATAATCTTATTTAGAGAATTTATCTAGTTTAAAGTGAACTTGATACAAGAATACTTCTACATTATTCAATACTTTAAGTGCAAAGTCGAGCTTACGGTCATACTCTCCCGCTATAATTACTCCCTTAACATTGTCGCCTTTATTCTCCTGTATCCAACCCATATGCCGAGCAAGCTGCCCAACAGTGTCATCACTTGTTTGATTCTTTTTAAGCTCCGGGACTAGGACTCAAACACTCCTCGGCACTAGCACAAATTGATTCCCCTTGTTGAACATATTTTTTGAAGCTATAAAATTGAGGGAAACAAGGGAAGAATCAAAGAGACTTGGGTTTCTCAATCAATCTTAATCTTTTTTGAAAATTTTATTTTATTAAATAATCCCTTAAGCTAAAATAGATTATCGAGATTATTTATGAGCTCTTTAGTCTTTTTCGCTGCGATTTTAATTCTTTTTCTAAAACAAGCCAACTTTGTTTTGGCAATAACGGCGTTTTGAAACTTTTAGCAATTCTGAAATTGTGCTCCATGAACGTCTTCTTAACTTCTTCTATGTTTAGTCCTAATTCTTTAATAATCATATTGATTATATCTACAATTCCCGAAGACAATTCACTACAGAACGAAGGATCAAATCTAGGAAATTCTTTGAGTATTTCGGCGTCATTTACATCACCTATGCCCGAATAATTATTGGGACCATTGGTATCCAAAAAGCAAACTTCGAGATATATCGTTAGAGCCTGCTTGAGCTTCATTTTTCCTCTTAAATGTTCAGCCATCTCTAATCTATTGTTTCTATAAAGACCCCATTGTTTATTTTGGGCGTATTCGATAAGGCGTTTATTAAAAATACTCCACCTAACATCATCATCTGATGGCTCCTTGCCAAATTTCTTTTTAAGCTTACTTTTATGTTTTTCGTGTTCTTGTTTTTCGCTTGCGAAAGTATCATGTGCGCCCGAAACTATCGTCCATTCTCTATCTATTTTATTCGCATCTTCTTTAGTCACCACTACCTTGATATTTTGAATACTTGTTCGCACGTACATAAAGTTACTACAATGCTGACACTTTGTTTTGGCACCCGGCACTTTTTTAAGTTCTTTATGACAATATGGACATTCCGCTTTTCTGTAATCTTTAGCCTCATTAGTTGTTAATCGATTAGCTACAGAAAAGGTTTTCTTCAAAAAATTTAAAATTTCTGACATTCTTTTTTAATTGGCCTCTTTAAAGCTAATTTTCATCTTTCTTTTTTCTCATTTCCAATAATCCCCATAGCTTTCCAAAACCCTATAACTATAAAAATAGCCCCTGCAAGCAATACAATTTCGTCGATGCCACTGATGTTAAGACAGCGGTAGTCATTACAGGTAAAGACGAAAACCCCGACAAATAATCCTACACCCAGTAATAAAATAAAGTGTTCTTTGATTGTTTTAAAAATTTCTTTCATAAGTTTTTTTTCTATAAATATAGCCAAAGCAGATAACCAGCTATAATTTGAAGGAAGATGACGCCAACCCCCCATCGAGCCCATTTTTTCTGAACTTGTTGAAAGTGATTAGTGCTTTCCCATCGCTTGTTTTGCCACGCCCATTCATTGCCTTGGTTGCCCAATACAAACGGCATCACCGTGCCAATAAATGGAAGCAAACAAAGCCAAGCTATGTTAGTCTTATTAGACAATCCCCAATAAAAAGACAGAAGGAAGGCTCCCCAATTCCATCCTTCAAGTTCAGCTGGAAGAACCGATTCTTTTCCTTGCCCAGATGTATTTTTCGTATCTTTGTTCAAGAAGTTTTTCATTTCATTCTTTATCCTATCTACGGCATAATCTATTTGCCAATTTTCTTTCAAATAATTTCCATTCCTTACCTTATCCTCTATGATTCTTCGCAATTCTTTATCTGCAACAAATGTTCTTTTTCGAAACACCGCCTTAACATCCTTGATTATTTCATTTTCAATTTCTTTTCTCATAAATTTATTTTGTCTTTCATGGGTTTACTTATAAAAATCTTCTATGAGGGCGTTATATTCATCGACCAGATCGTTGTATTTATTTATTTCCCTATTATATTCGCTTGATTTAGATTCATATCTCGCATACGCAGATTCGTATTGAGAATATAGTCGCAAGTATTCATTATACGAAGCATCGTCTCCTAATAGTTCGTGCCTTCTATAAGCCGCTTCGCTTTGCTGTTCATAATAATTTACACTATTTTCTAATTGATTAGCTCCTTCATCTAGGGAAATTATAACCCCATCTAATCTAGTGATTTCGCTTTCTAGTGTTTCTATTTCTTGTATTATTTGAACGGTGCCAATTATTCCTTGATAGCTGTTGCCATCTGCTATTACATAAATTTCTGCATCTTCTAACTCGTCGAAATCAAATGCACTTTCTTCTTCAAATAACCCTATAGTTGTTCGTGTTTTAGGTACTCCAGCATCAATATTTATCGGGATATCTCCTATTTTAAAGCCCGTCCCTACGGTTTCTGTGTAGCAATAACCAGAATTATACGAAGAGTATCCCTTGGGACA
>CAZYFS010000004.1:0-36217 GCA_964647465.1 uncultured Candidatus Saccharibacteria bacterium
AAAAGGGAAGTTTCTAAATTGCTCGCACTATGAAATTTCTAAATTGCGTTGACAGCTAATTAACTTCAATTGTCGTGGCAACATGATAATTTCCTAGTTGAGCAATATAGAAATTTCATACCCTAGGGAAAACTGCCATAATCTTCTTAAGAAAAGTCGTCTTCGCAAAATAACTAATCTTAAGAAGAATTATGGACAAGCTAATAATAATGAGTCTAAAAGAATTATAACGCCTTCTTTGTTTCTCTGCTTTTATTTATAGAAAGAGGGTGTTATAATTTCCTAAAGGTATTATTTTTAAATATTAAGTAAACATGTTAACTGTTTTTTTAAACAATCAAAAATCGACTAGTTTCTTCTTGATAGCAATAGCCGTTTTTGCTTTAATTTTTAGTTTTGCCCCTTATCCTTTTTCTTTGCAAAGGGCGGAAGCATCGGATGCTAATGTAAGAGGTTTTGCTTGGTCGGATAATATCGGCTGGATTTCCTTTAATAATAGTGACGTCACCCCCGAAGGAGCTGATTATGGCGTTAACATCGATCCTGACACCAGAAAACTAAGCGGTGATGCCTGGTCGGAGAGCATAGGCTGGATTTCTTTTGATAGAGGTGAAACAGGAGTTCCGCCATCAAACGATCCTTGTCCTGATGGTAGCTGTACGGCTCTTCTGACTGCCGGATATAAATTAGATGGCTGGGCTAGAGCTTTGAACTATGGTGGTGGTTGGGATGGCTGGATTAAACTAAACGGCATAGCTACTGATAGCAGCCCCTATGGAGTTACTCTTGATACTGATACTAAGGAATTTGAAGGATGGGCTTATGGCAGTGATGTTATCGGCTGGATAATCTTTTGTGATGTTTATCTCGCAGTTGCTGGAAATAATCCCCCGATCATCAATTCGGTAACAGATTGGCCGGATCCTGTTTTCTCTGGAAATAATATTCAATTTTCGGTTAATTGGACTGACCCTGATGCGGGAGATCAAGAGAAGATTCATATCTGTAAAACAAATTCAATAACAGGACAGGTTTGTAGTGGAGGGAGCTGGTGCGATTCATCTTCTTTCGGAACGAATAATCCCATGGCTTGTAATTACGCAGTTCAAGTAGGAGACGAAGGGTCCAATGGTTATTATGCATTTGTCTGCGATGATGATGATTTTTGTTCTAGCTCAACTGAGGGTAATTTTACAGTCGGCACTTTCTTCAATGCAACCAACCTTGAGGGTAGCTGGTCTTTTTGTTCCGATGCTTTGCATCCTATTTTAGTTTGGGGGGTGATTGAAGGGACTCCAACTGGATATGACGTAGAAATTTATAGCGACGGAGAGTTAAGCAATCTAATTTATGAATACAAGACTAGTAGCAGTAGTTCAACTTCGCATTATGCTAATTTCGGAGCGGAGGGACAAAACTACTTAAATACCAATGGATCTTGTTCGGACGTAGGAGACAATGGCTTCCACAATTCTCCTCGTTGTAATTTGAATTATGAATCAACTTATTGGTGGCGAGTACGAGTAAAAAATAATAAAGATGATTGGGGTAATTGGTCAGAGAAAGACATCCTCACCGTTGAAAGTAGTCATCATTGGCCAAAACCTAGTTTTAGTATTGATCCTATTTCTCCGCAAACGGAATCTATTACCAATCTTTTCGGTGAGGCAACTGTCTACGGAGGATCAACGGTAGGGACGTGGGAATGGGGAATTAGTGGCGTCGCTGATTATAGTTATGTAAATTCAACAGATGCTTCAAGCCAGAATCCAAATGTTCAATTTAATACGATAGGAGGCACGACCATTTCCTTGCAGGTGACAGATGACAGTGGTTATGGTCCTTGCGGCGCTGGAGACGTCGAGATATTTGTTGAAAGAGGAGGAATCCAGTGGTACGAAACTTCTCCAACTAACTAAAATACCCCTAAAACAAAGGAAAAAGAGAGTAGTTTAAGCTACTCTCTTTTTGAATCAGCTTCTTTTTAATGTTATAATTTCATTAATTACAATATGTTTATTACCGTTCAAGGTCCTACCTTATTTCAAATCCAAGACCAAAAAAAACAGCCCAAAGCCAATTTAGCCATCGGTTCTTTTTCGGATCCAAAAAACGATTTTATTGCCTTAACAAAACTGAAAGCAGCTTTTGATATAATTTTAGTGACTCAAAATAAATTGGTTCCTCCTGGGTTTCCCAAATTAAAAGGAAAACCTTTTTTAATTAATACGCCGGGAGAATTCGAAATAAAAGGAGCGGAAATCAAAGGGATCCAAGACGAGACAAATATTATTTATGTTTTTTCCCTTAATTCAATTAGAGCTGCCTTCGTCAGTGAAATAAAAAAGAAGGAATTAAGCTCTGGTTTAATTGGGGCAATTGAGGGAATTGATATTCTTTTTATTACTCTTCGAGGAGATGAGATAACGCCCCAGTATGTTGCTAAGATTATTTCGCAAGTCGAACCAAAAATGGTCATCCCGATGAATTTTTCTTCTTCTGACCTAAAAGAATTCTTTACTATTGTTGGGGTTGATCCAATTGAACCGATTCCTAATTTAGATATTAAGTCCGTTGATTTGTTGACGGAAAAATTAGAGGTAAGAATTTTATTGTCACAAAATGAACTTTCTTGAGCGGTTAAAAAAATTACCGGAAGGCCAGAAAAAGATAATTATTTGGATTATCATTATAATTTTGGCAATCGGTTTATTCTATTGGTCTTACCAGAATTTCAAAAATGGATTTGCAAAAATTAAGCAGCAAAGCATAGAAGAACAATTTAACGCAAGAGATATTCAAGAGCATTCACCAAAGATTTAATTGTTTATGGCTTCCCCTAAAGAAAAAGCAAACAAAGAGAATATTGTTCAAAAAATAGAACCTCGGGCTATAGTTGACGAAATGCGGGAATCTTATCTGGATTACGCAATGTCAGTAATTGTTGCTCGAGCTCTTCCTGATGTTCGTGATGGATTAAAACCGGTTCATCGACGTATTTTGTTTTCAATGCGAAAAATGGGGCTAAAAGCGTCGGGAAAAACAAGAAAATCTTCCGCAATTGTTGGTCATTGTTTGGGTCATTTTCACCCACATGGAGATGTTTCTGTCTACGAGGCAATGGTTGGTTTAGCGCAGGATTTTTCTCGTCGCTATCTTTTGGTGACTGGGCAGGGAAACATGGGGTCAATTGATGGTGATCCTCCTGCTAATGCTCGTTATACAGAAGCCAAACTTTCTCCTTTAGGGGAAAACATGCTAGAGGATTTAGATAGGGGGACGGTTGATTTTGTTGATAATTACGACGGAACAGAGCAAGAGCCAGCAGTTTTACCTTCTCCGGTCCCTCAGCTTTTATTAAATGGTTCCCTGGGTATCGCAGTTGGAATGGCCACAAATATTCTACCTCACAACCTTAAAGAAGTTTGCGATGCTTTGATCTATTATTTATATCATCCCAAGGCAACAACAAGCGATTTGTTCCAATGGATTCAGGGTCCAGATTTTCCTACAGGAGGAACAATTTATAACCAAAGAGACCTAATTGCGGCTTATTCACAAGGAAAGGGGCCGGTGGTAGTACGTGGAAAAGCAGAAATTGTCGCTCATAAAAAGGGGTCGCAGATTATTATTAGCGAAATTCCCTATCGAGTGAACAAGGCAACCCTAGTTAAAAGCATTGCTAATTTAATTAGTGACGACAAATTAAAAGGCGCAAAAACTGTTCGCGACGAATCGGGGAGAGAAGGGATGCGGGTAGTTATTGATGTTTCTCCGCAAGGATTTCCCCAAAGGCTCCTTAATCGTCTTTATAAATACACTAGTTTACAGAAGACATTACACATGAATGTAATTGCTTTAGTTGACGGCCTTCAGCCTAGCCTACTGTCTTTAACGGATATTTTTGATTACTATCTGAAACATCGTCGGGAAATTGTTATTCGTCGAGCGAAATTTGATCTTGCTCGATTTAAAGCCCGTCGCCACATTTTATTAGGCTTGATTATTGCTCTTCGCAATATTGACGAGGTGATTGCTGTTATCAAGAAATCAGAAGATCGCCAAGATGCACAGAAGAAGTTAAGAAAGAAATTTTCTTTAAGCGAGTTACAGGCCGAAGCTATTTTAGAAATTAAATTACATCGTTTGGCTAAACTAGAAATGATAGAAATTGAAGAAGAGTTGAAACAAATTGAGATAGCCATTAAAGAATTAGAGGAAATTCTTGCCAGTCCAAAAAGAGTAAATCAAGTTATCGAGAAAGAATTAAAAAAAGCAGAGAAAAATTTTGGCGATGCCCGACGGACAAAAATCATTAAGGGACAGATCAAGGAATTCGAACAAAAAGATCTTATCCCTAACAAGAAAGCTCTTATTATAGTTACGGAGAATGGTTACATTAAGAGAACCGATCCCGAGGTTTATCATTCTCAGAAAAGAGGAGGGAAGGGAATTTTGGGAATGAAAACAATTAAAGGAGACATTGTCGACCATCTTGTTTCTGTTTCTACCCACGATCAATTGCTTTTCTTTACCAACCAAGGAAAGGTTTATGAGTTATCGGCTTATGAAATCGAAGAAGGAACAAGAGTAAGCCGAGGAAGAGGATTGGCGAATTACCTTCCTCTTTCTTCAGAAGAGAAACTTTTGGCTATTTTTCGACAAGCTGATAACGAGAAATATTTGATAATGGCAACCAAGAATGGAATAATCAAGAAAACAAAGAAAGAGAGTTATCAGGCAGTCCGAGCCAGTGGGCTTAAGGCAATCAATTTAAGCAAAAATGATTCTCTTCAAGCGGTTGCAGGAACAAGTGGGAAAGATGAAATTCTTTTAGTGACCAAAGGGGGGAAATGTATCCGATTTAAGGAAAGCCAGGTTCGTTCGATGGGTCGAGTAGCTCGGGGAGTTAAAGGAATTACTTTGCGTTCAAAAGATCAGGTCATTGCGATGGAGATAATCAAGAAATTAGAAGGGAAGAAAATTTCTGAAAGCCAAAAATTATTGGTCTTGAGCGAGAACGGTTATGGGAAGAGAACGTTAATAAAGAATTATCGTCTTCAAAAGCGAGGAGGCAGGGGACTTATTACCGCAAAGCTTAGCAAAAAAACAGGAGAATTGGTCTTTGCTAAACTCTTTGATGTTGAGAAACAAGATCTCGTTGTTATCTCGACGGGAGGACAAATTATTCGGACTAATATTGAAGCAATCAGTACGTTGAGTCGAGCAACTTCTGGAGTTCGTGTTATGAAATTAAACCCCAGTCATAAAGTAGCTTCCGCTACTTCCTGGGGGGAAAAAAATAATTAATTTTAAAATAATTATGGAAGAATTTCTTTCTCCAGAAAAAATTCTTGATCAATTAGAATTAACAAAAAATATGTCGGGGGCGGAATTTGGTTGTGGTACGGGGCATTGGGCAATCGAATTGGCAAAGAGGTTGACAAACGGAACAGTTTACGCTATAGATGTTCAGGAGTCCGTTTTATCAGCTTTGAAATCTCGAGCGGAACAAGAATATGTTACGAACTTAAGAACGCTCCAAGGAGATCTAAGCCAAGAGCGGGGTTCGGGTCTTCCCAGCAAAGGGATAGATATTGTCTTGATTCCTAATATGTTATTCCAGGTCGAAGATAGAAAAGCGGTCATTGAAGAGGCTAAGCGGGTTTTGCGCCAGGAAGGAATAATGGTTGTTATTGACTGGAAGAAAGAAAAAATACTAACCTTGGACCAAGGATATGCCCCAACTACCGAAATCAAGAAAATTTCTCTTGATTTGGGTTTAGAAATAATTAAGGAGTTTTCAGCTGGTTCTCATCATTGGGGGCTAGTTCTTCGTCAAAAAATAAACCAATGAAATTTTCTAAAAAAATTCTAATTCTATTAACCATTTTCGTTTTTGTTGGAGGATGGCCTCTTTTGGCGGAGATGGCGCCTTCTTCTTTATCGACTAGTATTGATATTCAATCACCAACAAAATGGGTTAACTTACAAGAATTGATTGAGCAAATAGTCAACGTTCTCCTTATTTTATCTGGATTTGCTTTAACCTTAGCAATTCTTTATGCTGCTTATTTATTTTTATTTGCCCAAGGGAGACCGGAAAAATTAAGAACAGCTTGGAAAACGATAGTTTACGCCTTGATTGGCTTGGGAATTATCTTGTTTAGCCGAGCAATCGTTGCTATAATAAAAACGGTTTTAAGTTGAACGACGCCATAATTGAATAACGTTTAAAGGTCGAAGAATTAAATTTTGTAAACGATAATATGAAGAGAAAATTATTAGCAGTTATTGGGATAATGGGAATGATGGCTTTTTTGCTTGTTCCTTTGACTTCCGTTCTTGCTGATCCTCCTGGGGGAGGATCTGGAGTTCAGCCTTCGTCAACTATTCCAGACAGGTGCACAGTTAAAACAGATTTTAGTATAGGTGACACTTCCTTCATTCAAGGAATGACAGTTGGTCCAAGCGATTCTGGGATGGATTATTCGCAGGATGATTGGGGGATAGTTTGTTTGATTAATACCGTCTATTTTATAACTAACTGGGTTTTCTACTTTTTGATGTTAGCGGTGATTGTGATGGTTTTAGTGGGAGCATTTTACTTCTTAACAGCAGCTGGGGACACAACCAAGATAAAAAAGGCGGGAATGGTTATTACTTCCGCGATTATTTCCTTGATTGTCGCTCTTCTAGCGAAAGCTATTCCGGTTATTGCGAAATACATTACAGGAATGGGAGCTTAATTAGAAATTGATATAGTTCTGCGTTAAAGTGCGGATGTAGCCGAATTTGGTATAGGCGCAGGACTTAGGATCCTGTAGAGAAATCTACTGAGGGTTCGATTCCCTCCATCCGCACATCTTACAAAAAAACCTACCCTTTAAGGGGTAGGTTTTTTATTGTTCAGACTGTAAAAATTCTAATCTTCGATTGCTATTTCTTGCAACCCTTTCTTTTCAATTTTGGGGATTTTAATAGTAAGAATACCTTTTTTCATATCGGCTTTAATACGAGAAGGATCAATATTTTCCGGAAGAGCGAGTTGGCGAGAAAAGGCTCCCCAATAGCATTCGTGATAATTATATTTCTTCCCTTTTCCTATTTCTGGTTTTTCTCTTTTCCCTTGAATGTTAAGCATGTCATTTTGGAAGGACACTTCAATATCTTTAGAATCAACCCCAGCAATTGCAGCCTGAATAACTAAATGTTTTTCTGTTTGAAAAACATCAACAGCTAATTCTCCTTCTTTATCTAACCAACCTTCCTTTTTGAATTTTGTTTTTGAGGACATATTAGAATAATGTTAATTAGATTTTTTAAAACTAGCTGTTTTTTTCTTTAACTTTCGGAAATTTCCAATGTTAATAAAAATTAGAACCAAAATAACAATAAGAGAAAAAGCTAAAGTAAAGGATTCCTGCTTCAACGCTATTATTATAGATAAGTTGTAGATGCTGTGCAAGAGTCCAGCCAAAAGTAGGCCAGTCCAAAAATGTAAGCGCTTTTTATTGGGTTTTTCGGGATTGCTGAAATAATTGAGGGCAAGGAAGTACCCCCAAGTTCCGGAAGCGAGGGCGTGGATAAAAGTTGCTCCCAAGAAGCGGATCAGGCTTACTTCGACTAAATGAAGAGGGGTGATTAAGGTTGGATCGAGCAAAAAGAAAAAATTTTCCAAAGCAGCGAATCCTAAACCAGCGATGATCATGTAAAGCATAACGTCTACTGGTTCATCGAGAGCTGGTTTTTTCCAGGTTCCAAGATGAGCGGCAACGAATTTTACTATTTCTTCGATGAAGGCACTGGCGATCAATATAATAATGGAGTTACGAAAGAGATAGCTTGCAATTTTTTCTAAGCCGACAGCTGGGAGAATAGAGATTGCCCCGAGAAGAAAAATAGTTAAAACCATCCAATTTGGTTCGGGATGAGAATCTTTTCGAAGATAAAAAAACAACCAAATGATGCTTGGAATTATTGCCAGGCCTAAAGCAAGAAAGAATAAAAAGGAACCCATAAAAGGTTTTTATTTAATTGGCCAGTCTTCAATCATTAAGAATGTCTTTTTTGATGCCAGGGGTAACATGTGATATATTTCTTCGCTGATAAAAGGCATAAAAGGATGAAGGAGTTTTAAAGATGTCGTTAAGACGAATAATAATGTTTTGATAATTTCCCTTTTCTTTTCGGGCGAAGTTGTTTCTTTGATTAATGTTTTAACTTCTTCTAGGTATTGATCACAGAAATCGTGCCAGAAAAAATCATACAATCGATGCGTAGCTTGGCTGAAAGAAAATTGCTCGATATCTTCACTGAGAGCGATTGATAAATTGTTCACTTTTTGAACAATTTCTTGATCGGGGTTTATCTTAGCGATATCAATTTTTTCGAAACCTGATTGCTCAATCTGCTGAAGAATAAAACGGGAAGCATTCCATATCTTTGTTCCAAACTTGTTCCCCATAACAATATCCTCTTCAGAGAATCGAATATCTTGTCTTCCCTGGGTCGTTTGCCAAAGCAGGCCAAAGCGAGTGGCGTCGGCTCCATACTCTTCGATTAATTTTAGTGGATCAACTCCAGTGCCTAAAGATTTGCTCATTCTTCGTCCATCTTTAGTAAGAATGGTTGGATGAAAGTAGACTTTTCGGAAAGGAATCTCTTTCATGAATTCACAACCAGAGAAAATCATTCGGGTTACCCAAAGATTCATAATATCAACGCCTGTTGAAATTAAATCAATCGGATAAGACGCTTCAAGGTCTTTAGTTTTCTCGGGCCATCCCAAAGCAGCAAAGGGCCATAAAGCGGAACTGAACCAGGTGTCAAGAACGTCTTCTTCTCCAGCAACAGGGATCTTATGTCCCCACCAAAGCTGGCGCGATATGCACCAATCATGTATTCCTTCTAACCAATCAAGATAAACTTTTTCCCAACGGGAAGGATAGAAAGCAATTTTCTTTTCTTCAATGGCCTGGCGAGCGAGAGATGCCAATTTATCCATTTTTAGGAACCACTGTTGAGAAGGAATGGTTTCTATTTCAGTTTGGCAACGATAGCACACTGGAACAGAGTGAAGATAATCTTCCGTTTTGATCAAAAAATCTTTTTCTTCTAAATCCTCGATTATTATTCGACGAGCTTCCTTAATTGACAATCCTTGATATTTCTCAGGGATATCCCCAGTCATTTTGGTTTTTTCGTCGATAACTTGCCATAGTGGCAAATGATGACGTTGAGCAATCTCATGATCGATTAAATCGTGAGCGGGAGTTACTTTTACTGCTCCTGTCCCAAATTCGGGATCAACTAATCGATCAGCAATAATGGGGATTTCTCTTTGTGTTAGGGGAAGAATTACCATTGCTCCTTGGAGTTTTTGATAGCGCTTATCTTTTGGATTAACGGCAACAGCTGAATCACCCAACATCGTTTCTGGCCTAGTTGTGGCAATGGTTATCGAAGAAGAACTATCTTTAATCGGATAGCGGATGTACCAAAGTTTAGTTTTTTCTTGACGATGTTCTAATTCTAAATCAGACAAAGTTGTCTGGCAACGAGGACACCAATTAATTAGTCGTTTATCTTGATAAATCCATCCCTTTTCTTGATATTGCTGAAAAGCCTTTTTCACTGCTTGACAGTAATCTTCATCGAAAGTAAAACGAAGACGACTCCAATCACAAGAAGCCCCAGTTTTCTTTATTTGGTCAATAATAATTTTTTCAAAATGATCCTTCCACTCCCAAACCGATTGAACAAATTTTTCTTTTCCCAGATCAAAACGGCTTTTTCCTTCTTTGCGCAATTTCTTTTCGACAACATTTTGAGTGGCTATCCCTGCATGGTCTAGTCCTGGTATCCATAATGCACGATAACCTTCCATTCTTTTTTTACGAATAAGAACGTCTTGAATGCTTATGTTTAAAGCATGCCCCATGTGGAGAGATCCAGTAATATTAGGAGGAGGGATAACAACCGTGTACGCCCGCGAGCGTTCTCCGGGCAAATTATCAGGATTAAAAAATCCACTTTCTTCCCATCCCTTATAAACTCTTTTTTCTATTTCTTGAAATGAATATCGTTTATCCATATTAAGATATTCTTAAATTAGCTTTAACGGAAGCGTCAGTCCAGTCAATGGTCTTTTTTTGTAAATAATGATAATAACCAACAAGGGCAATCATTGCTGCATTATCGGTGCAGAATTGCGAAGGAGGAGCAAAGAAATCGAAACCTTGTTCTTGCCCCTTTTCGGCTAATTGTTGACGAAGGTCTTTATTGGCAGCAACTCCTCCGCTCAAAATAATTGATCGAGCGGAAAAATCCCTAGCAGCTTTAAGGGTTTTTTTAACAAGAACGTCATTAATAGCCGCTTGAATTTCCGCACTTATTTTTTCTTGATAAAGAGAAGATTCTCTAATTTCGATTGGTTGTTGGCGATGAAGATACAAAACAGCCGTTTTTAATCCAGAAAAACTAAAATCGTAATTTGGCTGATGAAGCATTGGCCGAGGAAGCTTGATGGCCTGAATTTCTGAGGGGACTTTATCTTTCCTTTTTCGATTATGCCATTTTTCCGCTTGTTTAGCAATTTCCGGTCCACCGGGGTAACCTAATCCTATAAGTCGAGCGGTTTTATCAAAACATTCTCCAGCAGCGTCATCTCTAGTTTCGCCAACTATTTTATATTCTCCTAAATGAGAACTAAGTATTAATTGAGTGTGTCCGCCGGAAACAATCAATCCTATTAAAGGGAAAGCGGTTGATAAAGATGGAGGAGATGGCGATAACCAGGCGGCTAATAAATGTCCTTCGAGATGATTAACAGGAACGATGGGGATGTCCCAATAGAAAGAAAGTGTTCGGACAAAATTCATTCCCACCCAAAGAGAGGGGAGAAGTCCTGGTCCCTGAGTAATGGCAATGCAATCAAGAGGAGGCTTCTGATGGGTTTGCAAAAACCGTTTACATTTTTTCCTTAGAAGAGGTTCTCTAAGGAGAATTTTTTCAATAATCTCTGTTTCTTCTACGGATAATTTCGCCGATTTTCGACGGATAAGCCAACCAGCTTCTTTGAGCCCTTCTTTCAATAAAGGGAGAATATTTTTTTGGTGCTCTCTCTTAGCCAAAGAAGGAACAATTCCTCCCCAAGGGCGATGAATTTCTGTTTGGGAGGAAATTAGATTAATTTGTTTTTTAATTTCCGAAGGAGGAAAGTCATTTCCCTCTATTTGAAAAATTGTGATTCCCGTATCATCGCAGGAAGTTTCAATTGCTAATATATTCATACTTGCTTTTTTTGCAAAGATTTGTAAAAATAGGGATATCTTCTGGCCCCATCGTCTAGTGGTTAGGACGTTGGATTTTCAATCCAATAACAGGAGTTCGATTCTCCTTGGGGCTACTTTTTATTTCTCTTCTTCTAGAGAAGATTCGTCGACTGATTCTGTTTGCCCATTTCCTTCTTTCTCGATAAGTTCCTTGAAAATTTCCGGGAGGATATTTTTAATTTCTCCAAGGCAAAAAGCTCATTTCCCGTTTTTTTAAAATTGAAGGAGTTGTGTGTTTTAACCAGGACTATATTATTTGATCATTGAAAGAACTCCAGAAACAGTGCCTATGGTAATTTTTTTGGATTTGATGTATTTAATGACATTTTCTAATTCTTCAGGAGAGGTGCTATATTCTTTGCTCTTATCTTCTCTAACTAAATGATACATTAATATTAACCAAGATTTTTTTTCGCAATTGTTAATCCATGATTTTATTTCTTCTAATCTAGTATCGTTTTTGATAACCATGGCTTTTAAATTGTATTTATCAATGTCGTTAAAGAAATTATAGTTCCAATCTGATGATCTTACAGAGGAATAATATTCCCTCGCTATATTTTTTATTTCCTCGTTATAATCTCCATAAGGAATAGCCAAAGAATTTATAGTGAGGTCTCTACTTTCTAGCTCTTCTTTTGACGACTTGAGCTCGCTAATAATATTTTTTCTGGTTATCTTTGTTAAGCGAGGATGATTCATCGAATGACTTCCTATTTCATGGCCCTGTTCTTGTAATTCTTTTATCTGTTCCCAATCCATTATTTTTTCTTCTTCGAATTTTTCTCCGACCAAACCAGGAATAATGTAAAAGGTAGAAGAAATATTGTATTCATTAAGAATGGGCAAAACATTATCATGCATATCAGTATAGCCGTCATCAAATACAATGCTTACATAAGAACGATCCTCATTTTTTTTTCGATCTAACAAGAGGATACTTCCCGCTAGAAGCAATAATGCAAATATAGTGATTAGCGGCAAATATTTCTTCATATAAATTTATTCTACAGAAAAATTATTCTAAAGCTAGTTTTAATTTTCATTCCGCGATTTTATTTTATCTGATCTCCTGATGAATTATTTATCAGGATTTTTTGTTTTTCCCTTTTTTTGAGACAAAGATTGAATAATCAGTTTCAACTAATTGAATTCTCTAGTACGACATTTCTAAGCAACTTGAATAGAGAACGAAGTGCATAAGGGGGTGTTTTGATTGAATCAATTAATTCCTGTCTCAATCAAGAAGAAGGATTTGATTATTGAGAGTTCTAGGCCAACCAGGGGAGTTTGATTCTCCTTCGGGGGCCGTTTTTTATTTTTCTTTTTCTAGAGAAGATTCGTCAACTGATTCTATTTGCCCATTTCCTTCTTCCTCGATAAGATTCTTGAAGATTTCCGGGAGGATATTTTCAATTTCTTCTTTATCTCTAAAGCCGGAGTAAGTATTTTCTCCGATAACGAGGATGGGAAGAGGATCGGTTAATCGGTAAAGAGACTTAATGGTATCCAGCGCAGACAAGTCTAGGTTGTAATCAAAAGAATAGATCCGAAGGAAGGGGTATTTCTCGCGAAGATAAGTTAAAACATATCCTTGCTTGGCGCAAGTAGGGCAGCTTTCATGATTGGAATAAAAATAGAGGATAGGAATTAGTTTTGCCTGGCATTGATCTTTAGCCTTTTCCGTTAACAGCCAGTTTTTAATTTCCAAAAGAGAATAATTTTTCTTTAGTCGAATTACTTGTGGGTTCTCATGGCCAAGAGCTTCTTCCATGTAGGCGGTTCTTTCTCCGATAGCATATAGTTCTGAAGCTAAGCTAGAGTGATTAACGTCCTTACAAATGGCTGTTTCTAAAATGGAAAATTGGGTTTCGGAGGAAAGAATATCAAGTTGTAAGTCTTCGCGTAAATTATTAAGTTCGGATAGTTTCTTTTGGCTAATGTAATCACTTAACCCGAAACCAAAGCCAAAGACGATGAGAGTAATTAAAAAGACGAAGAGATGTTTTCGATAATTGAATTGTTTTTTTGGATTTTGAATCATTTAATTATTTTAAATCTTTTTCTTTTTCTTTAGCCCAGTCTGTTTTTCGATTGAAGAGAACGGTATAAACGGCTCCGAACCAACAAGCTGTATAAACTGGAAAATAGAAAAGGGCAGTTAAAATTAATCCCCGATTAAATTTTGAAGAACTAGACGATATGCGCTTGGTAATAAAAAGCAAGATTAAAGTAAGGAGGATGCTAAATACACTAATTATAGTAAGAGCTCGGCTATTAACAAAAAACCAGCTAGGCCAAGTGGGGTCAATTTGACTAAGGTCAAAACCAATTGCCCTCCAAGAAGAAAAGGACGTTAAGCTCATTTTGACGAAGCGGAAGAGGAAATAGCTAGAAGAAACAAGCAGAAAAATGATTCCCAAAAGAGTCGCGGGGAGAACGAAAAGACCCAAGTTTCCGTGTTTTTTTCCAAAAAGAGAACGATAATCCCAACCGTTGCGCAATATTCCCTGATACCATCTTTTTCGTTGTCTATAGAGGACTCCTAAGCGGTTGGGAGCTACTGTATATACATAAGCGTTAATAGCGTTTTCAATTTGAAAATTGTGCTTTTGCATTCGGAGAGCCATTTCGAAATCTTCCGTATTATGCCCAAGGCGGTAATTTCCAATCTCTGCAAAAACTTCTCGTCGGAAAATAGTCATGGGTCCTGGGGTAACGTTAATACTACCCAAAAAAGACTGAACTTTCCGCAAAGCAATGCCTAGGATGTACTCGATGTTTTGAACATGGCGTAATAGGCCTTTCGGTTGATAGATTTTAATTGAGCTAGTAACAGCTTTGGTGTTGGGATCAGAGAAATAAGGGATCATTATCTTGAGTACTTCTGAATCAACAACTGAATCAGCATCAAGAGTAGCAATAAATTCAGCTTTTGTTTGTTCGAGTCCATGATTCAAGGCGGTGTATTTCCCTCCATTTTCTTTGTGATAAACCTGAATGATGGGATTTTTTTTCTGGAGTTGCCGAGCAATTTGATAAGAATCATCTCGACTTCCATCGTCAATTATTAAAATGCTTAACTTCTCTTTGGGATAATTAAGAGAGAGAAGGGATTTTATGGTTTTGGCAATGGTTTTTTCTTCGTTGTAACAGGGGACGAGAAAAGCTACAGAGGGATAATTTGATTGAAGAAGAGGACGATAAAGGTGTCGTCGATTTTCAAAAAAGGTAGCTAAGAAAAAAATTACAATATATAAACCGACAAAACTGGCGGCATAGATAAGAATACTGACGATAATCATAAAAAATTAACCCTTTAGGATTATTTTTTATCATAACACGAAGCGAAAGGAGAAAAAAGAGATTTCCAGTCATTAATTTTTCAAAAATTCAATATTGCTTTGTTATTCTGATACAATCCGATATAGCTAATAGATCAGATAAAAACACGACTAAAAACAAAATCAACTTATTAATTTTTAGAACCCAAGGTAATTATTAGCAAAAAGGCAAAAAGGTGTTATTATGATTCCGTAGATTCCTAAAAAGCGGAATAAAAAGAAATATTATGCAATTTTTAGAATTAAAAACACGATTAAGCAACTTTTTGATTTTTTCTACAAAGGATATAGAAAAAATAGATTCTGCTTTTCACAGTCAAAGACTTAGTGAGTGGCAGGAAAAAAAGTACATCAGAAAAATAAAAGGAAGATATTATCTGTTCTCTGATTTAGAAATTAATGAATCAGTTTTATTTTTGATTGCCAATAAAATCTATTCGCCATCTTATGTCTCTCTTGAAATGGCCTTTTCGTATTACAACCTAATACCGGAGTCAGTCTATGGTATTACTTCGGTTACTTCCAAGAAAACAAACAATTTTAAGACAGATTTTGGCGAATTTATTTATCGCCACATTAAATCAGAGTTAATGTTTGGCTATAAATTGGTGAAATACGGAAATCATAATTTTAGAATTGCAGAAATTGAAAAAGCTATACTGGATTATTTTTATCTGAATTCACATTTGAAAACGGAAAATGATTTCACAGAAATGCGTTTCGATGAAAAGGAGTTTAAAGCATTGGTAGATAGGAGCAAGTTAAATAGATATTTAGCTGTTTTTAACAACAAGTCTTTAGAAAAAAGGATGAAGAGATTTTTAAATTATATTGATTATGCTTAACTTGTCGCAAATAGAGCAATATTATCCGGAAAATTTGCGCTCCTTTAAAAAAAATATTTTAAGAGAATATTTGCAATATAAAATTTTAGAGATTGTTTTCGAATCTAGATATTCAAAGAATTTATCCTTCTTGGGAGGGACGGCTCTGAGAATAATTCATGGAAATACTCGTTTTTCTGAGGGTCTTGATTTTGATAATTTTGATTTCGGCGAAAATGATTTTACTTCGCTAACAAAAGAAGTTAGAAATGGTCTTGAAAAAGAAGGGTGTGGGGTAGAAATGCGCAACGTGTTTAAGGGAGCTTATCGCTGTTACATCAAAATTCCGAGAATTTTATTTGACAACAAAATTTCTAATTTAAAAGGAGAAAAGATTATGATTCAGATAGATACCGTAGGAAGCAGTTTTGATTACGAACCAGATAAGAAGATTTTGAACAAATTTGATGTTTTTACTCAAATTTCAATAACTCCTTTAGATATTTTGTTATCGCAGAAAATTTATGCTGCGTTCAATCGAAGAAGACTAAAGGGTAGAGATTTTTTTGATATTGTTTTCCTTCTTTCGAAAACAAAACCGAATTATGACTATTTATTACAAAAAACAAAGATAGGGGATAGTAAAGAGTTGAAGAGAAAGATGATTGACTATACGGAGAAAATTAACTTCAAGGAGCTCGTGAAAGACGTTGAGCCCTTCTTGTTTGACCCTAAGGATAGCAAGAAAATAGAGATGTTTCCTGAATATATTAAGCAAGTCGAGTTTTGATTTGCGGAAAGCAAAAATTAGAAAATTCAACAAAAAATTTTGCTCTTTGCCTCGACAAAAATAAAATACGTCAGAGGAATATTTTGATTAAATCAAAACCGTGAAAAAAGTCACTTTTTTATCAATTTTTACGGTTATGTTGACAAAATCGTGAAAATAAACCATACTTTCTGACATATGGTGAAAGTATTAAATATTTACAACAAAATTAATAATTTGCGAAAACGTTACTATGTTGCATCTGTTGGCAAACAGGCTCTTTTGGCATTGCTTAGCGAAGCAGAAGTTACTGAACAAGTTTACAACTCTAATGCTATTGAAAATAGTACGCTGAGTTTCGAAGAAACAGAAAAGATACTGATGCAGATAAATTTAGATAGACATATTTCCGAGAGAGAAATTTTTGAAGCAAAAAATCTTGCCCGAGTAACGTCTTATGTAAATAAAAAAGCGAAAAAACAAGAAATTACTCTCGATGTTATTTTGATGTTACATAAGATGCTTATAAGAAACATCAGGGACGATATCGCTGGACGATTCAGAAAAAACGATGAGTGGGTGCGAGTAGGAAGTTATATTGCAGTTGACCCGAAAGAGATAACAGAACAATTAGATAAAATGATTGCAGGATATCACGCAAGTAGTCACGAAAATATTATAAAAAGAATTGCGTTGCTACATCTAACTTTTGAGCATATTCATCCCTTTGTAGACGGTAATGGTCGCATCGGTAGAGTGATCAATAATTATCTGCTCATTCGAGAGGGATTCGTGCCGATAAATATCAAGTTTATTGATAGGAAGATGTATTATGATGCATTTAAAGAATTTGAAGCAAATAGAGTCACCGGGACGATGGAAGAAATTGTAGGAAAAGCGCTTACAAATAGCTATCACAAACGACTCGCGTATTTAGAAGATAAAAAAATTATAACCCTTAAAGAATTTGCCAAAGAAAACAATTTTTCACATTCAAACGTAATTAACAAAGCCAACAGACAAACGATAGAAGCCTTTTTAGAGAAAGGAGTGTGGAAAATTGGGGGAAAATAAGTCTTTGCCCTGAAAGACGTGAGTGAACTTTGGGGTAAAAATCTAAAACATCGTGTGAAAAACAAAACTACCCTTAATTAAGAGAGTAGCTCTAGGATGTATAACCCTAACGGTTCTATAGTAGAACCGAAAGACATTATTAATACGCTAAATCAATACGTTCTGTCAATAGCACAATGCCATTTCCACCGGGATCAGACGCTAGCTTCCAAAAAGATTTAAAAGAAATTGATATCTCTCAAGAAAAACTAAACTACTTTCAATAAGTTTATTTATCTTCCTTAAAAATCTTTTCGAAAACTAGTTTTAATTTTTATTCTTTTGTTTTATTTTATTTAACTTCCCGAATTATTTATCGGGATTTTTTTGTTTTCCCTTTGTTCCTAAAACAAAGATTGAACAACTAAAACATCTCTAAATAACCTTGACGAAGAATGGAGTGCATCAGAGGAATATTTTAATTAAATCAATTCATCCTTGTTTTGATTAAAAAGGAGGATTTGATTAAAGGAAGGGGTATCCATTATTAGTTTGTCCATCAATATCCCAGATATTTTCGAAATCCCATTCAACGCTTGTTGTTCCTTGTCAGACATCAGTAGTAAAAGTGGATTTTCGCTTCATCCTAATTATTGTTTGTCCTTTGGCGTACTCTTTTCTTCTTTATTGTTCGAAGCAAAAATTAACGATTTTGATTATCGTAGAACGTATCCTTATCTCTTGACAACGATTAGTAGTTTGTTATATTAACAATAGAATACATACGAAAAAGCACCTTTTAAGGTTTTGTCCTTACGCGGTGCTTTTTTATTTTATGTTCAAGTTTTTTACGCAAATTTTCTATAAAAACAACTTTCTCTTTAGCTGTTTTCTTTAATAAGATTGAACAGGTTTTAACGTATGGACTTATCACGTATTTAAGTTTATTGTTTTTGTATAAATATTTAACTAAAGAATAAAAATCTCCGTCGCTCGTAATAATTATAGCTTTGTCGTATTTCTTATAATCAATCATCGCCTGTAAGACCAAGTCAGCATCTACGTTGCCTTTTACCTTCCCGTTTTCATCGGGCAACGTTGGTTTGAAAACTAAAATATAACCGGCTTCTTGTAATGAAGAATACAAGTCTTGATTAGCTGGGATGTAACCGATAAACAAATAGGCTACAGATACTTTGTATTTTTCTCTCAAATAAACCCTAAATCGCTTATAATCTAATTTCCAGCCTAAGCTCTGAACGCCCAAATAAAGATTTTGGCCGTCAATAAATGCATAATTCCCTATTTCTTTTTTCATGTAGCTTTATTTTACCAAAAATTTGTTTCGTTGGCGAGAAGCAAAAAATTATTACTGTCCAAACATGATAATTTTGAAATTGAGCAACATAGCAATATAGAAACATAGAAACATAGAAACATAGAAACATAGAAACATAGAAACATATAGACGTTACAATCAGAGAGGGCCTGTCGCCTTTTTTTGGCAAAATGTCGATTAAATTAATTAAAGGACAGACAGGTTATTTTAATTAACCAAATTCCTTGGTGTAACATTTTTAAATTAACCCGACAGGAAATAGAATTCACTAAGAGAATATTCGAACTGCATTGATTAATCCTTGTCTAATTAAGAGGGTAGATTTGATCGAAGGAAGGGGTACCCACTATTGGTTTGTTCATCGATGTTCCAGATATTTTCGAAATCCCAGTCAACGTTTATTGTCCCTTGCCAGACGTCTGTAGTAAAAGTGGATTTTTGCTTCATTCCAATCGTTGTTTGTCCTTTGGCGTAGCCATCACTTTGGCTCTGTCCAGTTGCCCCAATATCCCAGAAGCAATGAGAGTCATAGCCATTGGTGCGATATCCTGCGAATCCACCAATGAGAGAGCTTGAATCACTAGCTTTAGTAGTGTAGCTAGTTGTATAAGAGTTTACGATGAATAAATCACGATTAACTCCTCTGTACTCTTCCCAACCGACAAAACCACCAACGCTTTTTTCTCCTTTGACTTTGTTGTGGGCATAGCAATTTTTAATCTCCGCTCGATTTTCACCAACAAAACCACCAACAAATTGATTCCCAGAGATATTATTATTGTGGCTGAAGCAATTTTCAATTAGGCTTTCTCCATCGAGTCGACCAACTAGTCCACCGACTCCCCAATCTCCGATGATTAGCGTTTCTTGACTGATTGACCCACTAGAGGAATCACTAATTATTACATTATTACGAGCATTACCTATTAATCCTCCGGCGCTTCCTTGGTTGTTGTGTTGTTTGAAATTAGAGTCGTTAGAGACATTGGCTGCTACTCGACAACGATTAATCGTGACGTTGGACGCAGAACCTATTAATCCGCCTACTCCTCCCTCTGCTTTTCCGTAGATAGACCCGCTAATTTCACAATTACTAATTTCTGCCGAAGAATTGACACCTCCATGAACTTTTCCAGCTAATCCTCCAACTAGTGAATAACCACTAATTTGGCAATTTTCTAAACAAAGGTTTTTAATTTCTGCGAGAGCTCCGATAATTCCGAACATTCCAATGTTTTCATCCTGATCGTTAATTCGGTTGATGAAAAGATTTTGGATGCAATAGTCTTGTCCATCAATGTGTCCGGTAAAGTAATTCGTGCTATCCCCGATAGGAGTGAATCCTTGTCCGTCATCCCAAGTTATTGTAGAGGAACAATCAATATCCCCAACTATTTTATAGTAGGAATTAAGATGGTTTTTGATCATCTGTAATTCCTCGCAATTAGCCAAAACATAAGGGTCTTCAGCCGTTCCCTGATGAGGGAATGCTTGTGAATAAACAGTATTCGATAAAGCCGATTCGTTGTCTACTTGATCCCAAGATTTTATAGCGAACCAGTGATCTTCTTGGGGGTCGAGATTAGTTAGGGTAATTTGTTCGGGGTGGCCTGTTTGTTGAGGGATAAGGTTGCTGGGAGTAACATCTAATCCCTCCTCCCAGTTATTATTTGTGACGGGGGAGAAATATTTCTTAATTTGATATTTATCTAAACCGTGAGCATCAGCAGGAGTGTGCCAACTTAATATTATCTGACCGCTTTCTTCTCCTGGAGCGGCGTAAAGATCAGCGATAGTGACCGGAGGAGTAGCATCAAGAATAATAGAGGCTGTTTGATGATCTTGCCCAATATTACCAGGGGCATCTTTAACCCAAAGGAAGAGAATTTTCTCGCCATCGCTTTCCGACAAAGTAAAATTAGTCGGAAGATTAGATTGCCATTGCAAACTAGTAGAAGGAGGTGGAGATGCTTGGTCTTCTGCTAAAAACCAAGCGGCGACATCATCATTCTCGGCAACAGACACGTTAACGGTTTGTTTATTGGTGTAATCATGAGAATTAGTTTCAGGATCACTCAAAGAAATGGTGGGCGTTAAGGGAGGGGTGACGTCAAAAGAAGTTCCATTAATATTTCCGGGAGTTGGAACCTGAAGTTCAAAATCGGTTTGATTATTGTCAGAATCTTGATAACTTTCGTTTTCTTGACTCCATTTTCGTCCTAAACTTTGTTCAGGACCGGGATTGGTTGGAAAGGGAGCTCCTTCAGCATCACTAGCTTGACCGAAACCAATTTTGTCAGATAAAATTTCGGCAGGATTGTAAAGGAGAATAGTGTAATCAGTAGCGATTGAGTAAGTGCTTCCAGAATAATAAGAATCGGGAGATGTTTTTCCTTGATAATTAGTATCCCCTTGGGGAACAATAAGAAAATATGACAGGGGAGCAAGATCTCCGGATAAAGTGCTAGCACTAACTAAACAACTCTCCTTTCCGCCAGATGTTTTTTTGCTTAAGCTCCATTGACTCAAATTAACGCTTTCTTGGTTGGGATTATACAATTCAACGAACTCGTCTTTTTTATTTTCTCCTTCTATTTTAATTTCAGAGATTAAGAGAGAGGGGATTTCTTCAACGACAATTATCACTTCGTCTTCATCGGTATTTCCGGCTTCATCAGCAACTTGTAAAGTAATTGAATGAGCTCCGGGATTGAAATATTGAGCTACGAAAGAGATAGAAGAGTCTTCTTTTGTTTCATTCCAAAAACCATCATCATTTGTATCCCACTTATAAGAAACAATAGCGATATTGTCTCCGGAGAGATGAGCATTTAAAGTAAAAGATTGATTGAAACTTATTGTTTGGTCAGGCCCAGCATTGGCTTTTGGGGCAGCAGTGTCTGTTTGGGAAGAATTATTCTGGTTGGCATTAGTCGAAGAATTGTTTTCGGAAGATTCTTCTTTGTCCGTTTCTTCGGTTGGATCATAACCAACACTATTCGAGGATTTTGGCGTTCCCGATGACAAAGAGCTAGTTTGCCACGTAAGATTATTTTTTCTTTCCATTGTTCGTTTAGAAATATTATCACCGGCTGGCCATTGAGGGTCAGCCCAGATTAAATCCTGCAAAGAACAATTAACATCAAACAGATAAAGGGTCTCGGAAGAATTTTTTAGTCCTCCTTGGTAGATTTTATCAGCTGATTTCGTTGGAATAGTGTTATCGTCAGTTCTTTCTAAGAGAAAGAAGTTATTTGCTAAAATAGAATCATCTTCATCGAAGAGGACAATTAAGTTCTTGTTTTGATTAAATAATTGCCATCCAGTTAAATTTATTTTTCCTTTTGTTTTGTTTTTTAATTCAATCCATTCATTATTGGGAGATTCTTTATCTCCCATCCAAGCCACCTCGTTAAAGATAACTTTATTCCAATCTGGTTGAGGCAGATTGATAGTTGAACACAAAGAAAGCTCTTCAGAAGATTCATTTGTTTTCTCTGTTGAGGTTTCAGAATTATCTTCCTCGACGGTTGATTCTTCTCCATCTTCTAAATCGGCAGAAGAGTTTTCCTTGTCTTGTTCAGCTTGCCAACGAGCAATTTCGGATTGGTATTGGGTAATTTTTGCAATTTCTTGATTAACTTCTCTGTTTTCTTCGCTAGTTATCCCCATATTTTCACCGATTATGAGCATTCCCTTAACGAAGCTAGATAAACTTGAGTCAAGGTCGGGACTTAATTCAAGCCGAACGGGATTGCTTTGTTTTTCTTCTACTGTTCTGCGGAGAAGTTCGACAGAATTTTTTAGTTCTTGAAGGTTAGTATTTGTTGAAGCACTGTTTTCTTGGATAACTTTTGGAGAATCTTCTGGCAAGGGAGAGAATAAAGCATGATATTTATCTTTTATCCAACCGACGGAATAAGCAAAAACTCTTTCTGTTAAGCTAAGAGGATCTTTAATTGTTACGGCGGGAACAACATCGGGAAATTCTACTTTTATTTGAGGAGAATCAACCCAACGATAGGCCCGGCTTAGAATTTTTACTTTGCCTTGGATGCTCAAAACAAAAGGTCTTAATTCTTGATAACCCCTGTTTTGCCAAGCTTGACATTGCCAAGTTGAGTGTAATCGTGTCCCTGGCGGCTCTATTGCTTCCCGAGAATAAAATTCGATAGCAATTTTAGCATAATCATTATCAAGGGGATAATAAGTTAAAATATAGGGGATGGTGATGGCCTCTTCGTTTCCACGATAGGACGAATAAGAAAAATTTAGCTCTCCACCACTAGTTTTTATTTGATTTTCTGTCAGCCAGTTAATGGCTGTCGATTTGGCTTTTTCAACAGATAAATTTTCTAAAGTGTCCATGAAAAAGGAAGAAAGGTCAGATGTTATTAAGTAATATCCCATTTTTGCGGCTTGTGTGGCGAAGACCTTGCCAACTTCTAAAGGAATTTCACGGAAATAATAACGCAACTGTCCTTTGAAGACAGCTCTTTGAATTGTTGCTATCGCGCCCTCTTCATTAAGAGAGCGAGAAGAGAGAAGGGAAAGAGAGCTTACAATTTCGTTAGCAAGGATGGGAGGAATGGTTTGTAAGATATTGTGAGTATTGTAATTTGAAAACGGAAGCAATGCAGAAGAAGGAGAAACAGCTGATATAAACGTTGGAGCGAGAATTCCTACAACGAGGAAAATCGACAATAAATATAGTTTAGACATAATTTTTTCAGAATTTGATGCTATCTAAAATCTGCAATAGTTTTTTTTGACACTTGTTTTGATTTTCGCCTGCAACAAATTGACAGTTTAACATGGCGATTTTATTAATCGACATGGGAAGACTAATTCTTGGGAAGACCGAGGCTAAAGAAGCGTCGCTTGGCATTTCTTTTCTAAGGGCGTTGATGTTGTTTATTTTGACGAGAGAATAAATTGAAGAACCATCAATCAGTATTTTTTCCGAAGCTTGCTTCATTATTTCTATTCTTTGAGATATCCATTGAAAATTATTTTCATTTTCAACTACTTCTAGTTGAATAAAACAACCTTGTTGGACAATTTGATTTTCATCTGTTTCGAGATCGGGACTTTTTATTTGTGCTGCCCATTCGTCTAAACCGAAATTCTTTACCTCGGCTGTCCAATTTTCGGGAACTTCTAAAGTTAAACCAATTAAACTATTTTTTATCATAGTTTTGTTATTTTCTTGGTAAACAAGATAATCTTGGCCATTACTCCATTCTGTCCCAGGAGCAAAATCCTTATCACAAAGAGATTCTTGCCCTCGATAAACAATAAACATAACGACAAGAAGAGCGATTAAAATAGTAATGATGATAGCGAGAGTGGTTTTGTTTTTCTTATTCATAAGGGCTAATTTCTTGATAAAAAAATAATAAAAAAACTCTGTTGCGCTTTAACAGAGTAAGTAGGATTTTTTTCTAATTAAGTCATGTTCAACTATTTTAGGCCTGAGCCGATCGAATTACGGCCTCGGGATTTTTTAAAAGATCGGTTGTCTGGGTCGCAAATTTTTTTGCTTCCAGGATTTCCAATAAAATAGGAACATTTTTTTCGGTAAAGTGGATAATCACATTACCAATTTTTTTTCCGCGAACGATTTTTCCCTTTGGACTTAATTCCCAACTAAGTACGTCAGCCTCTGGATCGTAACTTAATTTTCCTTTTTTGTTGTTCATCTTTGTTATTGATGATTTAGGCTTAGATTTTTCTCAACCGAAAACGATTAAATCAACGACGGTTAAATAGGATAGAAAGTAATGATCTTGAGAATAGATTTTTCTTGATAAGCGATTACCTCAAGACTATATCGAGGAGAAAATTTCTTTTGATAAACGACAAGAGGCCCCTTTTTCGCTTTTTCGATTTGATCAGCTTTCTGCACAGTAGCAATGACTTGTTTTCGGGAAAGGGAAAACTGATGACGGATTAAAGTGTCTATCTTATTCTCGGCATGCTGAGTAAAGTGGATAATCATACTCTCGGAAATAATTTATGGAAAAGATTTAAAAAGCCGTCTCGTAGACGGTTTAATTTGCGGCAAGGAATTCAGCTATTTTTGGGTTAAGACTACTAGTGATTAATTTTTTAACATCCTTAGGGTCAACCCATCTGATCTCTGTAACTTCTTCTGGCTGGCTTGGTTTGATGACGGGTTCGGATTCAATTACCGAGCAAAGATGATAAACAACAACTACTGGAAATTCAGGATGAAAACCAATATCAGCTTGTCTTATAGATTTAATATGATAACCGGTTTCGGCGAGAACCTCTCTTTCAACGCACTCTTCTCTAGTTTCTTTGTATTTTTGCCTTCCTCCTGGGAAAGCCCATTCTAAAACAGCTCCATTTTCTCCTCTTTCTGGTTTGGCTCTTCTGATCATTAACACTTTTTTATTGTCGAGAGTGACAACGCCGATATTAATAAAGTCAGGAGAAGTTGTTTCCTCGTTCATAACGTTTTTTTAATATTAATATTCATTTCTTTTTTCATCTTATCGCATAGCTTGGGTTATGGCAAGGGATTGATCAAGATCCGTTAAGAGAAGACGATAGTAATGTAGAAATATTCTAGCCAGAGGAAACACATTATGAGCAAAAAAATTCAGAGTAACTATTGGCAGTCATTATCTTGGAAAAAGGGAGGAAGATTACTTCTGTTTTGCCAATTTTTGATTTCTCCATTAAGCTTAAATTGATTACAAGAGCTTTCTTCGGATGGTATTCTTCGATAAAGCTCCTGAGGGATCTTTTAATCTCCGGCTTTTTAAAATTCTTATATTTTACCTCAACGGGGAGAATCTCTTTTCCTGATTTTATTATAAAATCAACCTCTGCTCTGTTTTTAGTTCTCCAAAAATACAAAGAAGATCCCTGGAATTTTATTTTTTCTCGCAAGATATTAAAAATGAAATTTTCAAAAACAAAACCATAATCATTTAAAATTCCGAAACTATCTAATGCATAATTTCTCAGGCCATGGTCATAAAAGTAGAAAATAGGCGATTTAACAATTTCCTTGCGGATATTTGTATAAAAGGGATTTAATCTTTTGATAACAAAAGTTTTTTCCGCATACCATAGATAGTTTTTCAAGGTTGGAAGAGAAACATTTAACTCACTAGCAATTCTTGAATGGTTTGTTAGTTGCCCAATTTGGCCAGCTAAAATCTTAATCATGTTGGAAAAAACATCGACACGTTTAACCTTTAAAAGATAAGAAATGTCCTTTTCTAAATAACTAGAAAAGATTTCATCAATGAGCTTTCTTTTCTCTTCTATTTTCTCTTCTAAAATTACTCGAGGATAGCCACCAAAGTTTAAAAATTCTCTTAAAAAGGCGGTTGTTTTTTCTTTTTCCACTTCCCAAAAAGTCTCTAGCTTTTGTTCGTAACGATAATTGGTTTTAAAATTAACGAACTCGTCAAAAGAAATTGGCGGTAGTTCAAAAATCCTTTTTCGGCCAGTTAATGACTCATGAATTTTTTCCTTTAGCTCTAAGCTACCGGAGCCAGAAATTATAAATTTATAAGGTAAATTTAAATCGTAAATTCCTTTTAAGAACAGACCAGCATTTTCCTTTCTCTGAATTTCATCGATAAAAACATAACCCTTTTTCTTTCCTATCTCTAATTCAATTTTTCTAATTAAACCTTGTTGAGAAGAAAAAAACTTTTTGTCGGCCTCGCTATCAAGAGATACAAATAAGGTTCTTTTCCCTTTTTCTTTTAGCTCTTTTTCTAAATGCGACATCAGGGTTGTTTTGCCTGATTGTCTCGGTCCAGTGATTAAAGAAATCTCTTTTTGGGAAAGATGTTCTTTTAGTTCCTTTAACAAGTTTCTCTTTATGTAAATCATATACTTCTATTTTAGTCCAACTATTCTTAAAGTCAACTTTAAAAATAGCTAGATTGCTTCAATGCATGTTGTCTTTAGATAACATGTAGTTGCTAGCCACCTTGATAATGACCTGACAGAATGACAGCAAAGATTAAATGCTTTTTCTAATATCTACCGATAATTGTTACCAAGGCGGTCAGACAAGACAAGTAACATAATAACAAGTATTTAAGATTTTTTCTTCGCCCTTTTAATCGACAACTCAAGACAGAAGGTGGATCCTTTTCCTCTCCCAGGGCTTTCTGCCCAAATCTTTCCTCCCGGATGGATGTCAACAAAACGCCGAGCGACGTAAAGACCTAGGCCAGCTCCTGCCGAGTAGAGGTGAGAACCAGCTGCTCCTCGAGAAAAACTCCGGAACAGTTTATCCATTTCAGAAGAGCTTATTCCCTCGCCAGTATCTTTAATCTTTAATTGAAGCTTTTGCTCATCTTCAATTACTTCTAAGGTAATGGTTACTCCTCCTTTGGTGGTATATTTTATGGCGTTATCAAGGACGTTAAGAAGAACTTGTCTTATCTTTTCCTCGTCTATCTTAATCTGGGGAATCTCTTTCTTTGGTTTCTTGTATTCTAAGAAAAGATTTTTTTGTTCAGCATCGGGTTTCAATTCTTGGACAACCGAAGAAACAAGATCGGGGAAGGAAACCAAAGAAGGGGTAAAAGATATTTTTCCTGTTTCAATCCGAGTAACATTAAGAAGATTGTTGGTTAATTCAATTAGTCGAGTAGTTGCTTGATAAACCTTCGCGATGGTTTCTTTTGCTTCTTTGGGAACGGGGCCATAATCACCCTCTTCAATCATGGAAAGGTAACCGCGAATGGCGGTTAATGGCGTTCTTAATTGATGAGAAGCAATAGAGAGAAATTCAGTTTTCGCTTGATCTAATTGACGCAATTCAACATTGGCTTGGCGTAGGTCAGTTGTCGCCTTTTTGACTTCTTTTTTAAGAGTAACGTTAAAATGCCGGGTTCGAGCATAAAGAACAGCGTTTTCAATAGGAATAGATGCCTTAAGAGATAATTTCTGAAGAAACTCTAAATCACCCTTAAAGTAAGGAGCGCGAGAAGATTTTTCTCCAAGAATAATAATTCCGATTAATTCTCCTTTGGCGATGATCGGGCAACAGATAACGGCTTCAATCCTTTGGAGATGAACTTGCAGTTTTTCAAGGGCAGAAATATCTTTGGAAGAGGCCGATGAATGAAAATTTTCTAGCATTAAATTAATTTCCGGTTCCACCAACGGTCTTTGGTGTGTTCGTAGATAATTAAGAAGGAAATTATTGCGAACCAAAGAAACTCCGTTATCTTCGTGGAAGCCAATCAATGAGTGGGGGAGATATTTTGAAGTCCGAGAATCATAAAGAAGAATTCCTATTTTTTTGAGATGAAATGTTTTTTGAAGAGTCCCAGAGATTAATTCAATTAATTGAGAGAGGCTAAGGAGAGTAGGAACCTTATCCAGAAGGCCAGAGAGAGTTTGTTCTTCTTCGTAAAGCGATGCGAAGAAGAAGTTGTTAGCTAGTCGGCGAAACCCCTTGATGATGTAAGGGAATATATAAATATCGATTAAAGCTAAGCCAACGCCCGTTAAGAGAAGATATTGTTTTTCTAAGTAAGGAGCTAAAAAGTATAAAGGAAGAAAAGTAAAAACCGCAACAACAATTGTGCCGAGGGCGAAAATAAGACCCCGTCGAATAATTACTTGGACATTCATTAAGCGATAACGGGTGATAGCGTAAGAGATGAGTAAAACATAAAGAAAAACAAAGAAGTTCCCAAATGGATAAGCGCGAAGATTAAAATCAAGCAAAAAATTGGTTGATCCTCCCAGGAAACCAATCAAAGCTGCATAATAAACGAACTGGATTTGTTTTTGATAGATTCCAGTATATAGACTAATTCTCTTTCTAAGAAGAGCTAAAGAGTAAAGGGTGTAGAAAGCGAAGTAGGCGAGAAAAGGCCAATACAAAAAACCGGTTTGAACAGGCCAATAATCGTAAGTTGTTCTTTGCTTGATATAAGAAAGGAAGAAAGGACTAAAGATTGCAACGACAAAGAAAATTGCTAGAACGGCGCCGATGTGAAAAATCGTTCTCTTTTTCTTTTCTATTTTTAAGAGCACTAAGCAATAATAAAAAAAGGCAAGTGGAATAAAAATAGTTCCAATATATAAAATCCTTTGCCAGAAAAGGGCAATCTCAGCGGAAGATGTTGTGCTTGCTCCGAACAAACCCAAGGTCCAAAGAAAAACAGACGAACTTACTAGCCACCAGGATTTATTTAGTTTCCGGCGAGGGTTTTTAAGCCAAACGAAGCCCCCTAAGGCGGCGGTGAGAATGGCGGTAAGCAAGCTAGATATGGCGAAAAGATTCATGGCTTTATTTAAATAGATAATTTAAAATCAAAGACTAATTTTCTGGTTAATAACATCAAGAAGTTTTTGGGCAATTTCATCTTTGTTTTCGGCGGGGATAATATTTTTTTCTTGATCAATAATAAATGCCTGATGCGAAGCCACTTTAACATCGCGAAAATTATTGGCAACCATCAAATCAGCTTGTGAGTGGAGCATGCTTTCGTGGGCTCGTTCAATCAACGCTTCGTTGCTTAATCCAACTTCAAGTTTAAACTTTACCAAGAATATGTCATGAGCCCATTGTTTCATTTGATCAACTATCTTTGGCGTTGGCTGGAGGTGGATTACTAGATCTTCTTGTTGGGATTTTATTTTTCCCTCTTCTGATTCAACAGGACGATAATCGGCGACGGCAGCTGAGTGGATAACAACATCAAAATTTTCCTTTTGAAGAGAATTTTGCACCAGTTTTGAAAATTCATCGAAATATTTGAAACGAACTAATTCTAAGCCGAAAGGTAATTGGTCGGGAACCTTAACTCGACCGGGGCCAAGCAAAAGTTTAACTTCTGCTCCACGACGAGCAGCCTCGATAGCAATAACCAATCCTAAACTTCCGCCAAAGATATTAGTAATAACGCGAACTTTATCGAGGGGAACCCAAACTGGTCCGGCTGTCACAAGAATTCTTTTTTTATTTAGATTTTGGGACATGTTTAATTCTATTATGGGCAGTAAGAAGAAAAAAATAAAGAGGATTCTTTTTCTTCAACCATTTTAAAAATTGTGGCTCCAATTCAGAGTAATTTTTAATTTGACGACCTTTTTCACGAAGGAAAAGAAGATACAGGTTGGCAACTTTCAGAGGAATTCCTCGGGCATGTTTTGCCTTTTTATCGAGACGGGAATCAATATTGGCCAAAGGACCTTCGTTTTTTAAAACACTTCCAGGGGCGGTTTCGATTAATTGAGGATTTTGAGGATCCCAATCTAAAGCTTTCATAATAGGGCTCAAATGCTGGGCTTGTTGAGCCAAAGGGGTGTCGATACTAGGATCGCATTGAATCCACTGGTGATTCAAATAAATATAGGGATAAATATGGACGGAGCGATCGGAGACATCGCTAAGAAGAGAGGGGAGAATGATTCCTCGGAAAAATTCACGAGAATTAACTCTAGCAATACCATATCCAGCGGGGATGTTGCTGGCTCGGGCGAGAGCGATGAGAAGATTGGCGCTGTTAGTGCACATTCCGGCTTGTTCTCGTAATATCTGCGAAGCCTTTTTTCCCCAATAGCCGAAACGGAAAAGAATATTGTCGCGGACATAATTAAATAAATCAGCCATTTTATTCTCGGAGGTAGAGCTGAGTTTTGTTATCTCGGCCGCTGCTTTCTTAATTAAGGGATTGTTAACATCGCAATATCTAGTTTCTGCTAGAAACTGATCAGAGGGAATATTTTTATCCATTTTAAATTAATTTCTTGGCAATAGTAAATATTTCTTCGGCTTCAGTCATCCTTCCTTTTCCTTTCTGTCCGTTAGTTAATAGGCCAGTCTCTGGACCAACCAAATGATAAGAAGTTCGACTTTCAATAATCTTAATATTGTTTTGGGTGGCTTCATTTTCCCACATGTGATTATTCATAGCAGGGGCGATTAATAAAGGAGAAGTTGAGGGAAAAGCAAGTACGGTAGAGGTTAATAAATTATCGGCAATTCCTGAGGCGATTTTACTAATTGTGTTGGCAGTTGCCGGAGCGACGATAAATAGATCAGCCCATTGACTCAAGGAAATGTGTTTCAACCCTTCTTCTTCAGGGTGAAATAATTTAGTCGCTACGGGAGTGCCAGAAAGTGCTTGAAAAAGGGAAGGGGAGATTAATTTAGTTGCTGACTGAGTCATTACCATTCTGACCCGAAAGTCGTTTCGTTTAAAGAGACGAACAAGCCCACATATTTTGTAAATAGCTGCTCCACCAGTAACTCCTATTAATACTTTTTTGTTTTCCATAATATTTTATTAATTTTAATTCCTTTAACTTTGACTAATCAGAAATTATGTTTCCCCTTCGTTTCCTCAATGGGTAGTTCGAGATAAAAAGTTGATCCTTTCCCTCTCCCGGGGCTTTCTGCCCAAATCTTTCCTCCTGGATGGATGTCAACAAAACGCCGAGCGACGTAAAGACCCAAGCCAGCTCCTGCTGAGTAGAGGTGAGAACCAGCTGCTCCTCGAGAAAAACTCCGGAACAGTTTATCCATTTCAGAAGCGCTTATTCCCTCGCCAGTATCTTTAATCTTCAACTGGAGTTTTTGCTCAGTTTCAATTACTTTCAAGGTAATGGTTATTCCTCCCTTGGTGGTATATTTTATGGCGTTATCAAGCACGTTAAGAATAACTTGCCTTATCTTTTCTTGGTCTATCTTAACCTTCGGAATCTTTTCCTTTGTTTTCTTGTATTCTAAGAAAAGATTTTTTTGTTCTGCATCGGGCTTTAATTCTTGGATAACCGAAGAAACAAGATCGGGGAAATCAACCAAAGAAGGAGTGAAAGATATTTTCCCTGCTTTAATCCGAGTGACATTAAGAAAACTATTAGTTAATCCAATCAACCGAGTAGTTGCTTGATAAATTTTTGCAATAGCTTTTTTTGCTTCTCTGGGGACAGAACCATAATCACCCTCTCCAATCATAGAAAGATAGCCACGAATGGCAGTTAATGGTGTTCGCAATTGATGAGAAGCAATAGAGAGAAATTCAGTCTTCGCCTGATCAAGTTGGCGCAATTCAAGGTTGGCTAACTTTAGCTGTTTGGTCATTTTTTCTAATTTTTTTCCTCTTTTTATTTCTTTGAATACACTCTGAACCAAGGACCATCCTAAATAAACGAAGACGACGAAAATGCCCGATTTTAATGATAAAATCAAGAGAGATTTTGACAGGGCTAAGTCGATCAACAAAATAAATCCGACTAATCCGACCAAGAGTTCGGTAGAGATGACTCTAATATTCATTAAGTGATGCTTGGAAATTGCATAAGCAGTGAAAAGCAGAAATACAAAAGTGCTTGGACTGTCCAAAGCGGTGTATTGTAGAATGCCACATAATGGCAAAACGAAACTTACAGTGGCAACAAAAAGCGACAGTAAAGCACTCCCTATTAGCACGTATTTTAACTGTAGTTTTTGTATCCCTTTTGCTTTCCAGTATCCAAGAAGTAGTTTATGTATTATAAAAAACAAAATTCCAAGCATATACATAGCATAGAGAGGAAAGACAGAGCCATATCGCCCTTCATACCCTCCGAGATACACTTTTGTAACGTCAGCTAAAATTAATTCATCAAGATAAGATACAACGAAAAATATTGAAGCTAAAATCCAAATAGAGAATATCTTTAATTTGCTTAATTTTTTCTTACAGAGAACTAATATCCACATTACTGCACTTGCCGGTACCAAGGCTCCGAAAGCATAAGCGCTTTTAATCCAAAAAAGTGTAGGGAAAATTCCCGTCATAAAGTTAACTAGAACCCAGAATGCAGTGACAAGACCAAAAACACCATACCAACGATGAAGCCAGCTTGAGGGATTGCTTCTATATACAAAAAGCCCCAAAAAAAGGTTTAAAACAGTAGCGAGCAATATTACTGTTGGCATTAAGCTTGTGGTCACCATAAATTTCTACATAATCTAAATAATTTTCAAAAGACGTCCTACTTGTTTGCAGATAGCAAGCAAGGTGTCGATTTGTTCTTCGGTATGAGCAGACATAACGGTAAATCTTGCTCTAGCCTTACCTCTTTCTACCGCCGGCCATCTTACGCAAGGCCCGAATATGCCTTTTTCAAAAAGAAGTTGACTAAATTGCATAGCTTTTTCATCGCCTCCAATCAACACAGGAACAATTTGAGTTTGACTTTTTAAGGTGTCGTAGCCAATTTTTTGAAGACCCTCCCTCATATAATCAGTATTTTTCCACAGCTTTTCTCTCCAAATAGGTTCTTCCCTGATAATTTTTAGAGCTGTGATAGCGGAAGCGGAAGAGGCGGGAGTCATTGCCGTAGAAAACATATAAGACCTACTTGCCACTCTTAAGTATTTCACTATTGTTTTTGACCCAACGACAAAGCCCCCAGTTCCCCCAAGAGCCTTGCTTAAGGTGCCCATTACAATGTCGATATCTTCAACGGGTTTTAAGTTGAAATATTCTAATGTTCCCTTGCCCGTTTCGCCAAGGACTCCCGTAGAATGTGCTTCGTCTACTATAGTGATGGCCTTATATTCCTTTGCTAGGCGAGAAATCTTATCTAAGGGAGCGATATCACCATCCATACTAAAAACTCCATCAGTAACAATTATTCTTCTTCTCTGTTTATGTTTTTTGAGTTTATGTTCTAAGTCTTCCATGTCAAGATGTCGATAAACAACAATTTTTTGTTTAGACATTCGACAAGCGTCAACGATACTGGCATGATTTAATTCATCGCTGAACACGACCCCTTTCCTCGGCAACAATGAGATTCCAGGGATTCTTATTATTCTTGTTATGGCAGGTATTATGCCAACGTTAGCCGAATAGCCACTTGGCCAGACAATAGCATCTTCGCCTCCCTTAAAGTCAGCTAGGGTTTTTTCTAGTTTTTTGTGGATATCTAAATTCCCAGAAAGCAACCTTGAGCCACAAGATCCAGTTCCATATTTCTCCGTGGCTTCTATCGCAGCCCGAATCATTTTCGGATGAGTAGAAAGAGATAAATAATTGTTTGAAGAAAACATTAAAACCTTTTTGCCATCTACGATGACCTCAGGGACGGCTGATCCTTGAATTATTCTTAAATCAGGATAAAGATTGTGTTTTTCTGCGTAATCCAGTAACTTTTCTATTTTCTCCATGAGAAAGTTTTTGCTAGTAAATTATTTTTTGAAAAATTATTAGAATCAATTAATCGTAAAAACGAATTAGTCATAAAGATTAAATACTTTTTCTTGGAATTTGCAGTTTCTGGTTTTGTTCCAACGTCTTCAATGTTATAAAAAACTGGACTCAACTCTTCTTTCTTGAGTAGTCAAGAAATTGAAAAATACGTTGCATCTTATATTTCTCTTGCTTGAATCGGGAAGATAAAAACTTGATAGTCGATATTCCTTTCTTTAATTTATTATTTCCCATAAACATAATATTCTTTTTTTATTATACCTTGATTGCTTGGGTAAAAAAAGAGGAGAGGGGATATTATTTATATTATATGAGAGTGTTATTTGATAAGTCGGACTAGCTTAATCAAGAAGATAATAAAAAGACTCAGCAAAAACTGAGCCTCGTATTTTAATTTTAAGAAATTATCTAGATTAAGTTCGGCTTAGGAAATAATTCTAAAAATTGTTTTTTAGATAAGCCCAATTCCTCAGCATAAAAATTAATTCTAAACAAAAGGTTGTCTTTGCCTTCCTTTCTAGTGGTTGGAGCGGTGGCAGCGACATCAGCTGCTCCCAATAAAACTAGCCCCCAATAGATATTTTTATATTTACTCTTAAACTTAGTAAGTTTTTGTTTATTTAACTCTGTTCCATCTAAAAGCAAGTGTATTTCTCCGTGATTTTCAATAATCTCTTTTGTTCTTTTACTCTCGTTCAAGCTCAGGTCAAAACGTTTTAATATATTAATTGCCATTGTTGCTCCTATCTTTTCGTGACTAGGACAATCTGTATCTTTGTTCTCCGTTGGGATGATGGTATCCTTTTTCCCAATATCATGCAGTAGCGTGCTTAGGAGAAAAAGTCTTTTTTTAGAATAGCGATCTACCTTTTCTGCTAAATGTTTTTTAATTTCTGGCTTAATATGCTTAATTATCTCAGAGGCAATTTCAACGACCTTAAGGGTGTGATCAAAAACAGATTCATTGCTATGCCAAATGCTATTTTCGTAAATATTTATATTGTCAACCAATTCAGGAAGATAGGGGCACTTATTACGAATATCTTCAAAGTTAAATTGAGCAAGAGAATAATGATGCGCCTTGTTGTTGTTTAGATATTTTTCTAAAGCTAGTCTCAGTTTATCGGGGAGTATTTTCCGATCTAATATTTGATTATTTGGAATCCATTCTGGCTTATCTTCGATAAAACTATGTAGGTTCTGGTCTCCTACTACCCGGAGCTTTTCTTTTGTTTCTCCCTCGAAATAATGTTCTACATTCCCTTTGTTGTTAAATCGAGCAAATTCTTTAAGGATTTTGATATTTATGCCCAATTCTTCCTTGGCTTCCCGAGAAACTGCCTCTCTTATGCTTTCGTTACTTTCTACTCCTCCGCCAGGTAGAATATAATATTCTCTTCCACGCTTTTTCCGATGCAAGAAAAGTATCTTTTTGTCTTTTCTTAACAAAATGGCTACTCGGTGATTAGTTCTCATATTTTATTATGGTGACTGATGTCCTTTTTGATCGTACAGGCAACTACTTGATTAATATATCCAATGCCGGCCGGAAAATACTTTTCTAGATCGACATCATTAATTTCATTCAGTTCTTTTTCTTCAAGATAATCAAGGTTAGCTTAATTTAGTATTCGAGAAGAGGGGACAATAACTGGTGAAGCTAGGGGAGAAAATGGCTGAGAAATAAAGATTTTTCTTCTTAAGGGCCGTCGCAAGACGAAAGCAGAATTATTTGAGCAGGAAAGAAATAAAGTTTACGGCAATAGTGGCTACTGAAACCAATTTATCAAATTTATTGACTTGTGGCAAATAAGATTGATTCTTTTGAAAAGATTCTCTTGAGCCAGAGAGGCTAGGTTTCAAAGTGGCCCAAGCGGGTGGTTTTCTTTATTCTAGGGGAATGGACTCAACCATTACAACAGTGAAATTACTTGAAGAAAAGAAAGTAGAAATTTTCAAGATAAACGTTAGTTATAAGCACTATTGACAACTTATGGAAAAAAGTCATGCTTAGAATAATCGATCTTTAAGGAGGTGAAAAAATGGCTAAAGGCGGTGGACACGGAACTCCCGGGAAAGGCAACCCGCAGGGGCCTAGGCATGGCGGTGGAAAGAAAGGGGGGAAATAACTCCTTTTTGGCCAAGATGGGGAAAGTGAAGCCGCCTTTCCCCTTATTTATTTATTCTACATGAAAACTTTTAGCAATTATTATTTCCCTAAGATTCAGGCCTATCAATTGTCCAATGGCTTAACAATAGCCTGGAATCCTCGTCAAGAGATTAACTCTTTTTATCTAGAAGCGTTTATCCAGACAGGAAGTGCCCAAG
>CAZYFS010000005.1:0-1950 GCA_964647465.1 uncultured Candidatus Saccharibacteria bacterium
ATTATTACTCTAGAAGACCCCATTGAATACCTGTTCGAAGACGATAAGTCTATTATTGCCCAAAGAGAATTGCGTCAAGATGTTTTAAGTTTTCCTCGTGGCTTGCGTTCTACCTTAAGGGAAGATCCAGACGTAATTGTGGTGGGAGAAATGAGGGATTTGGCAACTATTTCAACAGCAATTACGGCAGCGGAAACTGGGCATTTAGTTTTTGCCACCTTGCATACGAATGACGCAGCTCAGACTATTCATCGCCTAGTTGATGTTTTTCCGGCTGGTCAACAAAATCAAGTCAGGACACAATTAGCAGGTTCTTTATTGGGAATCGTCTCTCAGCGTCTTATTCCCCGAATTAAAGGAGGTGTTGTTCCAGCTTGCGAAGTTTTAATTTCTACCGTAGCCGTAGCTAATCTCATTCGTCAGAATAAAGAGAGTCAAATTCCTTTAGTTATTCAGACATCATCTAACGTCGGAATGATTCCAATGAATCGATCGTTGGCTAATTTGGTGGCAGCAGGAGAAGTTTCGGTTCACAAGGCCTTGGCTTATTCATTGCAGCCAGAAGAATTAAGAGGTATGCTCAAATTAAGTTAGTTTTATTACATTATTTTAAATAACATGGAATTTCAATATCAAGTACGTACTTCGCAAGGAGATAAAAAAAACGGAATCGTAAAGGCTGTTTCTCGAGAGGTTGCCACTCGTCTATTACAAGACAAGGGATTTTACATTACTTCTCTTCGCCCAGCTAGTCGTTCAATTTGGAAAAAAGAGATGCATTTCTCTACAGGGGTTAAGTACAAGGAAATAGTGATTTTTGCCAGACAATTCGCGGTTATGATTAAATCAAATATTCCTATTGTTAGCACTCTTCAAGCTTTAGCTCGACGAGCAACTAGTGATAGATTCCGAACAATAATTTTAGAGGTGGCGGATAAAGTTGAAGGAGGGTCTTTGCTTTCTCAAGGATTAAGAGATTACCCAAAAATATTCGATCCTTTTTTTGTGAGTGTAATTGAATCAGGGGAGGCAACGGGGCGAATGGGAGAATCTTTGGAGTATCTTGCTAATCATTTAGAGAGACAGTTTCGGCTTCGCTCTGATTTAAAGGGAGCGATGATTTACCCCGTATTTGTTTTGGTTGTGGTCTTGCTTGCTTTTGTTTTAATGATGACCATGGTTATTCCTAATTTAGTAGAAGCTTTATCTCAATTTGATGAAGAATTGCCTTGGATGACAAAAGTAATCATTGGTATTTCGAATTTCTTTACAGGGAAGGGAGGAATAATCCTTGCTTTTTTCATGGTGATTTTAATTATTGGAGCAATAGTCTGGAGGAAGACAAAAACCGGAAAAGAATTTTATAATCGAATTTCTTTGCATCTACCAATGGGCATAGGAGCTTTTTTCCGTAAATATTATCTAACGCGTTTTGCAGAAAATCTGGCGGTTTTAGTTCAAGCCGGTCTTCCAATCTCCGAAGCTTTGAAGATATCAGGGAGAATCGTGGGGAATAGTGTTTACCAGCAATCAATAGAGAATATCCAGAAGAAAGTAATGAGAGGAGAAAGGATTAGTATAGCGATGGAAGAAAATCTCTTCTTATTCGATATCTTTATGATTCAAATGATTAAAGTGGGAGAAACAACAGGCCAGACTGGCCAATCATTAATGAAGGTAGTTGATTTTTATCAAGAAGAAATTAGTCGTAAGGTAAAAAATCTATCAAGCATTATTGAACCGGTATTAATTGTTTTCTTGGGATTAATGGTTGGTTTCCTTGTTTTTGCTGTTTATATTCCAATCTTTACGGTTGAAATGGGAGCAATGTAGTGTTAATATAGAAAGAAACAAAAGGTCGATTTGGTTAAGATATAATTTTAAATAAAACATTATGAACAATCGAGGTTTTACTTTAGTAGAGCTTTTAACAGTTGTTGCTATTATCGG
>CAZYFS010000005.1:2050-20291 GCA_964647465.1 uncultured Candidatus Saccharibacteria bacterium
TTTTTTATAGTTTTATTGCTCTGATTCTGATTTTTATTTCTCTTCTCGACTTTCAATACAAAATTATTCCAGATAAAATTATTTATCCGGGAATTATTATAGCCTTTTTCTTTAATTTATTTTATAGCCTTTTTCTTGAATCATCTTTTTTTTCAATGCAATCACGCTTTTCCCTTGGTCTTCTAGGAGCAGAAATCGGTTTTTTCTTTCTGGCCTTTCTTTATTTTTTAACCAAAGGAAAGGGGATGGGGTTTGGTGATGTAAAGTTAGCCATTCTAATGGGGCTAATTTTAGGCTGGCCGAATATTCTTTTGGGGCTTTTCCTCGGTTTTCTTTTTGGTGCTATAATAGGAATAGGATTGATTATTTTTCGTCGAAAGAAAATGAAAAGTGAAATTCCTTTCGGTCCTTTTTTGGCTGGAGGAACCCTTGTAGCTTTGCTTTGGGGAGAAGAAATTATTAATTACTATTTGTCTTTATTATGAACAAAGGGGTCACCTTAGTTGAGCTTTTAGTTTCAATTAGCGTCATGGTTATTATGTCAGCGGCTTTATTGGTGAACTGGCATCCGGCCCAGGACAGCTTTGCTTTACGTCGCTCAGCAGCTAATTTATCGGCGGATTTAAAAAGAGCTCAACAGTCTTCTCTTTCCACAAAGGAATTTAATTGTTCTTCCTCTCCAGGAGAAGAATATGACGGTTTCGGGATTTATTTAACGACGAATACCCCTGTTTCTTATCAGATGTATGAAAATTGTAGCGCTGATTATGTTTGGAATAGCGGAGAAGAGATTGAGGTTCTTAATTTAGAAAATGGAGTGGAAATTAATAGCCTGAAGGTTGGGGGAGTTTCGGTTACTACGCTCAATTTATTGTTTATTCCTCCTAATCCAGATGTTTATATTAATAGTGAAAAAGTTGGAAAAGAAGCGATAATTGAATTAAGTAATGATTCTTCAACAACTACAGTTAAAATTAACAATAGTGGGAAAATAGAATAATGTCCAAGAAGCGTTTTATTAATTTTGGATTTACTCTTTTAGAAACAACAATTGCCATCGCTATTTTAACATCCTCAATACTGATGGTATATACGGCAATTGTTCGAGTAATCAGTTATAGTTATAATAATCAAAATCAATTAATTGCCTCTTATTTGGCTCAGGAAGGGATAGAAGTTGTTCGGAATATTCGTGATACAAATTGGATTGAAGGAGCGGCGACCTGGAAAGAGGGTCTGGAAGCTGGGACATATCGAGTCCAATACGATAGCTCGTCTCTTCTGAGCAATCAGGTGATTCCTCTGAATATTGACGCTAGTGGGTTTTATAGTTATGAGACGGGAGATAATTCTTCTTTTACTAGAACAATAGTGATATCGAAACCTAATTCGACAGACGAAGATATTCTAAGAATTGTCTCCGAGGTGAGTTGGCCAAAAGATAATGGACATCCTGTTTCGGCAGAAGAATTTTTTTATAATTGGTATTAAACTGAATCATGAATAAAGGATTTACTCTTGTTGAATTGTTAGTGGCGATAACGGTTTTTGCCACAGTTGCATCAATTGCTTTTGGAATAACGGCTTCTTTAATACATAAACAAGAAAGAATAATGCAGATGCATGCGTTAATGGAAAATAGTTCTTATGCTCTAGAGTATATCCAAAGAGCTTCTCGAATGGCCCAAAAAGACGATGGAGGGTGTATCGTTAGTGGAGAAAATTATGCACATTCAAACGGAGACTCAACAATTCAATTTTTGGATTATGAAAATCTTTGTCATAGATTTAGTTTAGACGATGGACAAATTCAAGAAACAATCTCGACAGATAATACATCAGGAAACCTAGGAACCGCCGCCGTGGCCTTTACTTCGGACAAAATTAATGTCACTTCTTTGGTTTTTGAACTGAGCGGAGAAAGCGGAACTGATTCAATTCAACCTCGAGTAACTATTGAATTTGAAGCTAGTAGTAAATATTTTCCTGGTGTTCAGATTAATATTCAATCAACATCCTCTCAAAGAAATTTAGATTTATAATTTTCTATGTTTAAAGGAAACGAAAAAGGAATAGCGCTCTTTATGGTCGTGGTAATTACGGCTGTTTCTTTAGGAATTGTTGCGGGAATGAGTTCACTTTTGTTTAAAGAAATGAAAATTACTCAAAGAATAGGTCATTCAGTTTTAAGTTTTCATGCGGCTGATAGTGGGATTGAAAGAACTATTTATGCAACTCGAAAAGAATCTTACGATCCCAGTACCTGCACTCCTACTCCCTGTCTCGCTTATCCAATAGTGGGTGATCCAAGCCTTAATAATGGATCAAGTTATCAAGTTTATGTTCAATCTATAGATACGTCAACGCAATTACGCTCGGTTGGCTCTTATGTTGATACGCAAAGGGGAGTAGAAATTTCCTATTGAAGAAATTTCTCTTCTAAACACTTAGTTAATGTCTAATAAATCAGAGGCGAGAAAGAGAATAGAAAAGCTAAAGAAGGTGATTCGCCATCATCGTTATTTATATCATGTTTTGAATAAGCAAGAGATATCAGAAGACGCTCTTGATTCTTTGAAGCATGAATTGTGGATCCTGGAACAAAAAAATCCAGAATTAGTTACTTCTTCTTCTCCGACCCAGAGAGTCGCTGGGCAACCATTAAAACAATTCAATAAAGCAAAACATTTTGCTCCAATGCTTTCTATCGAAGATGTTTTTACTTATCAAGAAGTTAAAGATTGGCAATCTTATATTCAAAGGTTGTTACTAGGAAGAGAGAAAGAAGCCCCTTTAGATTTTTTTTGCGAATCTAAGATAGACGGTTTAGCGGTTAGTTTGATTTATAAAAATGGAGCACTTGAACGCGGGGCCACTAGAGGAGACGGATTTGTTGGAGAAGATGTTACCCAAAACATCAAAACAATCGAATCAATTCCTCTTCGCTTAAACGTTCAAGGGAATTTTCCCTCAAAAACAATCACCACCCAAGTAGAGAACCTTATTAAAAAAGGGCATATTGAAATTAGAGGAGAAGCTTATCTCAATAAAAAAGAATTTGCCTTAATAAACAAAAAACGGACAGAAGAGGGAAAGCTCCTATATTCTAGCCCGCGTAATTTAGCGGCTGGTAGCATTCGTCAACTTGATTCGCAAATTACTCGAAAAAGAAATCTAAGCTTTTTAGCCTATAAAATTATTACTAACCTAGGTCAAGAAAAGCATAGCCAAGAGCACCAAATCATGAGAAGTCTTGGGTTTAAAGCTGATCAGGGAAAAATTTGCTGTAACTTAGATGAAATAATAGATTACTGGCGGATGATTGAGGAAAAAAGAGAGAAAATTCCTCATCATATTGATGGAATAGTAATAAACATCAATTCTAATAAAATTTTTGACAAATTAGGAGTAGCAGGGAAAGGCCACAGAGGATCGAGAGCTTTAAAGTTTCCTCCAGAGCAAGCGACTACAAAGGTTAAAGATATTCAATTTCAGATTGGAAGGACAGGAGCAGTGACGCCAGTTGCTTTTTTAGAGCCAGTTAAAATTAAGGGAGCAATCATTTCTCGATCCACTCTTCATAATATGGATGAAATCAAGCGCCTAGGCATTAGAGTGGGAGATACAGTGATAGTGAAAAGGGCTGGAGATGTCATCCCTCAAGTAGTTAAAGTATTGAAAGATTTAAGGAATGGGAAACAAGCCCCTTTTGAGATTCTTCAGAAATGCCCAGTTTGTAAAACGAAATTAATCAGAAAAAAAACAGAAGTAGTTTGGCGCTGTCCTAATACTCATTGTCCGGGGCGCCAGGAAAACTTTTTTCGTCATTTTGCTTCTAGGCAAGGCTTTGATATCGAAGAATTGGGACCACAGACCATTAAACAACTTTTGAGTCATTATTTAATCGTTACGCCTGATGATATTTTTAAATTAACCCAAAAAGATTTATTATCACTGGAAAGATTCGGCGAAAAATCAGCCCGTAATTTATTGAGATCAATTGAAAAAAGCAAAGAAATAAGCTTAGCTAACTTTCTTTTTGCTCTAGGAATTCCCCAAGTAGGGACAGAAACAGCTAGTGATCTCGCTCAGCATTTCAAGAATATTAAAAACCTAGAAAAAGTTTCTTTAGAAGATTTAAAAAATATTCCGAATATTGGGGAAATAGGGGCAAAGAATATAGTTGAATGGTTTGAAGATTCCCCTCATCAAAAATTGATTGATAATTTGTTGAAACAAAAAATAAAAATCTTGATGTCTCCCTTTAAGCTTTCAAATTCTAAATTATCGGGAGTTCATTTTGTCTTAACGGGGACTTTGTCTTTTTGCAGTCGAGAAGAAGCTGGAAAAAAAATAAAATTAGCTGGGGGGAAGGTTGCAAAATCGATTTCTTCAAAAATAGATTATCTGGTAAAGGGGAAGAATCCTGGAAAGGCAAAATTAGACAAAGCCAGGGAATACTCGGTAAAAGTTATTGACGAAAAACGATTCTTAGAATTATTATCTCTTTCGAACTAATGAAAATTCTTTCTATTTTTAAAAATATAGATTGGTGGTTAACATCAGCTTGTTTTTCGTTAAGCGCGATAGGGCTGCTTTCTATTTACAGCATTTCTTTTCATCAGAATAGTTTTTTGCAATTTTATAAACAGCTTATTTTTCTTGGCTTGGCCTTTGTCGCTTTAATTCTTTTTTCTCTTTGGGATTATCGAGTTTTGCGTTCGCATGGTTATTTTATTTTATTTACTTATCTATTTTTGATACTTAGTTTATTGGGATTGTTTTTTGTTCCAAAAATAAGAGGAATTCACGGATGGTATAAGCTCGGACCGGTTTCTTTTGATCCAGTTCCCTTTCTGAGCTTGGGATTAATCGTCGTTTTAGCAAAATATCTATCTTCTCGCTATATTCACCTTCGGCAATTTCACTATATTGTGTTTTCCGGCTTATACGCACTCATTCCCGCTTTTTTTGTTTTTTTGCAACCTGACTTGGGATCAGCATTGATTTTAATCTTAATTTGGCTAGGAATGATTTTGGTGTCAGGGATTAAGTTTTCTCATCTATTAATCTTATTTCTAATAGCCTTTCTTATCTTGGGGGGGATTTGGATGTTTGGGATCAAAGGATATCAAAAAGAGAGAATCACTGATTTTTTGTCATCATCCTTCGGCGATAATGCTTCTTCCTGGCATCTTCGTCAAGCAGAAATTGCCATAGGGTCGGGAGGTGTTTTGGGAAAGGGATTTCTCCAGGGATCACAGGCTCGATATGGATTTCTTCCAGAAGCTAAAACCGATTTTATCTTTTCAGCTATTGCGGAGGAATTTGGCTTAATAGGAATTTTTGTTTTGTTGTCTTTGTTCTTATTCGTTGTTTGGCGCGTCGGGAAAATTGTTTTTTCTTCAATGAATAATTTTGCCCGTTTATTCGGAGTAGGGCTCGGAGTTTTACTAACAGCTCAGATTTTTGTTAACATTGGAATGAACTTAGGGTTATTGCCGATCATAGGGATTCCTCTTCCTTTTGTTAGTTATGGGGGATCGGGACTAATTGCTTTTTATATCGGAATGGGATTTATTATGAGTATAAAAAAGCACGATTAGTCCTTGACACTTATTTCTTATTGGTTTACAATAAACAAAGTTAATGATTGGACAAAGAAAGTAATTAAAATTCTTTTACTATTATCCCGGGGATAATCCGGCGGGTTGTTTTTGTATTTTTTTATTATTTACAAGAATACTCCATGGTTCATTTTTTTAATATTTTTAAGATTATATGCGAACAACGAAGATTAAAGATTTTTCAAAAAACAATTTAAACTTCTCTTCGCCTCATTTTTTACATATTCAAAAAAATAACTGGAATAGTTTTTGGAAAAATGACATCGGGAAAGTATTCGCGGAATTTTTCCCGTTAGTCAACTCTGGTGCAAAAAAATTTCGGTTAGATCTTCTTGATTATAATTTGGGGAATCCTAATTACGAAAATTATCTGAAAGCAAAAGAAAAAGATGATTCTTTTAGCGTTCCTTTTTCTATTAAGCTTCGACTCACTGATCTAAAAACAAAAAAAATTCGCAGGGAAGAAATTTTTGTTACAGATTTTCCAATGATGAGCGAAAGGGCAACTTTTGTAATTAAAGGGGTGGAAAAGGTTTTGGTTTCTCAACTTATTCGTTCTCCTGGAGTTTTTTTTCGAACAGAAGAATCTAAGGGGACTACATGTTTTGGGGCTATTATTATTCCCAGTCGTGGTAGTTGGCTAGAATTTCAATCAAATAAAGCAGGAGCAATTCAAGTTAAGATTAATCGACGTAGTAAAATTCCAGTTACTACTTTATTAAGGGCTTTTGGCATATCAACGGACAAAGAAATCTATAACTTGTTTGCAAAAGTCGACAAGGGAAAGACTAAACATATTCAGGCAACCCTAGACAAAGACTTAACTCACAATCAAGACGAAGCTTTTATTGATATTTATCATCGTCTTCGCCCCGGAGAAATGGTTTCTTCGGATACGGCTCGAGGGTTTGTCGAAAGCATGTTTTTTGATTTAAAAAGATATGATTTAAGTGAAGTTGGGCGTTGGAAGATTAATCAAAGACTCTTTAAGAAAACAACAAACGAGGATATCTTATTCAAAGAAAGAGTTTTAAAGGTAGAAGATGTTGTCTCGACAGTGAGAGAGATTATTCGTCTAAACAATACGCCTGGATCTCAACCAGATCAAATTGATCATTTGGGGAATAGGAGGATTAGAGGATTAAGCGAATTGCTTCAAGAACAAGTTCGTCTTGGTCTAACTCGTGTTAGTCGTATAGCTCAGGATAGAATGGCTACCTTTTCTGGGGAAGAATTTCTTCCTTCTTATTTAATAAATCCTCGTCCTTTAACTATCTTGATAAAGAGTTTTTTTAATACCTCTGGTTTTTCTCAATTTATGGATAACGACAATCCTTTGGCAGCCCTAGAAAACAAAAGAAGGCTTACGGCGACAGGACCAGGAGGATTGACCCGTCAAAGAGCGGGATTTGAAGCTAGGGATGTTCAGCCCTCTCATTACGGGAGGATCTGCCCAATTGAGACTCCAGAAGGCCAAAACATTGGCTTAGTTAGTCATTTAGCTTCAGTTGCCCAAGTTAATAAGTATGGTTTTTTGCAAACGCCCTATTTTAAAGTGAAGAAGGGAAAAGTTTCGAAAGAAGTTGTTTATTTGGACGCTTACGAAGAAGAGGCCCATGTTATTGCTCACGCGGGAATTCTCGTTGATTCAAAAAGAAAAATTATTCCCGAACAAGTTGATGCACGAGCTTACGGGGTGCCAGCAGAAATTAGTCGAGACAAGATTGACTTGATGGATGTTTCGGTTAATCAAATTATTAGTGTTGCGGCTAGCTTAATCCCTTTTCTTTGTAATGATGATGCTGTTCGGGCAATGATGGGGTGTAATATGCAGAGGCAGGCTGTTCCTTTAATCAATCCAGAAATCCCTTTAGTGGGAACGGGGACAGAAGAAAAGGTTGCTCGAGAATCTGGGCAAATTTTAATAGCAGAAGAAGATGGGAAAGTTACAGAAGTCGATGGAGCTCATATCAAAGTTGGGCGAAAAACCTATACTCTTCAAAATTTTGTTCGGAGTAATCAATATACTTGCCTACATCAACAACCGATTGTTGAATTAGGCCAGAAAGTCAAAAAAGGCGATATCTTGACTGACGGAGCGGCTATCACTCAAGGGAGATTATCGCTTGGAAGGAACCTTCTAGTCGCTTTCATGCCTTTTAAAGGGATGAATTATGAAGATGCAATAGTAATTTCCGAAAGACTAACAAAAGAAAATGTTTTAAGCTCAGTTCATATTGAAAGTTTTGTTTGCGAAGTAAGAAATACTAAATTAGGTCCAGAGAAAACAACTTCTGATATCCCTAATATCGGAGAGGAAAAATTAAAAGATTTGGACAATGAGGGGATTATCCGGATTGGAGCGAAGGTTGGCCCTAATGACATTTTAGTGGGGAAAATTGCTCCCAAGGGGCAGGTTGAACTTTCGGCGGAAGAAAGATTGGTTAAGGCTATCTTTGGAGAAAAAGCAAAAAAAGTTAAAGACGTTTCTCTGCGCGTTCCTTACGGAAAGAAAGGAGTGGTAACTAAGGTTCATATTTTTTCTAGAAAAGAAGGAAGTCAACTTAATCCACGGGTATTAGAAAAAATTAAAGTTGAAATAGCTCAATTAAGGAAAATAGAGGTTGGCGATAAACTATCTGGTAGACACGGGAATAAAGGGATTATTTCTTATATTCTTCCCGAAGAAGAAATGCCTTTTCTTGCCGATGGAACACCAGTAGATATAGTTCTTAATCCTCTTGGGGTAATTTCTCGAATGAATGTTGGGCAGATTTTAGAAACGCATCTTGGTTGGGCTGCTGATAAACTTGGCTATTTTGCTGTTATACCAGCTTTAATTGGCTTAAGTGAAGAAGAAATCAAAGATGAGCTTAGGGAGGCTAACTTGCCAGAAAGCGGACAAATAGAATTGTATGATGGAGAAACAGGAAAGAAGTTTCCTTCCCCAATCACTGTTGGGAAAATGTATGTCTTGAAACTGCATCACATGGTTCAAGATAAGATTCATATGCGTTCAACTGGCCCTTATTCTTTGATCACTCAACAACCTCTAGGAGGAAAAGCTCAATTTGGTGGACAACGCCTAGGAGAAATGGAAGTTTGGGCGCTTGAAGGATATGGAGCAGCTTACACCCTTCAAGAAATGTTAACTATCAAATCTGATGACGTTAGAGGAAGGGCAGAAGCATATGAAGCTATTTTGCGAGGAAAACCAATAGAGCATTGGTATCAACCAGCGTCATTAAGCTTATTAATTAATGAACTGAAGGCTCTCTCTCTTGATATGAAAATTGAGATAGAGAAATAATTTTTTGATAAATTTATGACTAAAGACGTTATAAAAGATTCTGATCCAAATTTAACTCCGAAATCTGTTCATATAAAATTGGCTTCGCCTGAAGAGATTTTGTCATGGAGTCATGGAGAGGTTACTAAACCAGAAACAATAAATTATCGGGTTGGTCGCCCAGAAAAAGGCGGGTTATTTTGCGAGAAGATCTTTGGGCCAACCAAAGATTATCAATGTTATTGCGGAAAATACAAAGGAATTCGCTATAAAGGAGTAGTTTGTGATCGATGTGGAGTAGAAGTAACAAAATCTTCGGTTCGTCGAGAAAGAATGGGGCACATTAAATTAGCAGCGCCAGTTGCTCATATTTGGTTTCTTCGAAAATCCCCTTCTCGAATAGGATTAGTGTTGGGAGTATCAGGAAAACGATTAGAGCAAGTTATTTATTTTACGGCCTATATTATCACGAAGGTCAATAATAAAATCAAAGCAGAGATAATTGAACAAATTGAAGCCGAATATAAAAAGAAGAAAACACAAAAAGAAGTAGACTTAGAAGAATTAAAGAATGCTCGCAAGAAAGTTCATCAAGAGTTGACGTCGATTAAAAAATTAAGAGTAATTTCTGAAAGAGAATATCGGGATTTAGCCCTAAGGTATGGTTCTGCTTTTGAAGCAAAAACAGGGGGGAAAGCTCTTCAAGAAATCTTGTCTGATTTTGACGTCGAAAAGAAAATCAAAACACTTAAAGAAAAATTAAAAAACACTAATTCTGTTCTTCAACAAGAAAAAGCAGCCAAAAGAATTAGACTCTTGGAAGGGATGCTTAAAGCACGCATTTCTCCTGACTGGATGTTATTAACTGTATTACCGGTTCTTCCTCCGGAATTGCGCCCAATGGTTCAATTAGATGGAGGAAGATATGCATCTTCTGATATCAATGATTTATATCGTCGAGTTATTAACCGTAACAACAGACTGAAACGCCTTGCGGTCATTAAGGCTCCAGAAATCATCATTCGCAACGAGAAAAGAATGCTACAAGAATCGGTTGATGCTCTTATTGATAACCAAATGAGAAGCAGTAACGCTGCCCGAGGAAGGGGACGAAGACCTCTTCGTTCTTTAGCTGATAGTATTCAAGGGAAAACTGGGCGTTTTAGAAGAAATTTATTAGGAAAAAGAGTTGATTATTCTGCTCGATCAGTTATTGCTATCGGAGTTGATTTAAAAATGTCAGAGTGTGGTCTTCCTAAAAAGATGGCTCTGGAATTATTTAAGCCTTTTGTTATTAAGCATATCTTAGATCAAGAACTAGCTTATAACATAAAAGGAGCTTCCCGTCTTATTGAACAAGGAACGCCTGAAATTTGGGCAATACTAGAAAAAGTTGTTCAAGGAAAATTCGTTCTTTTAAATCGAGCCCCAACTCTTCATCGTTTAGGGATACAAGCTTTTCGTCCTTTATTGATAGAAGGGAATGCAATTAGAGTGCATCCTTTGATTTGTGCGGCTTTTAATGCTGATTTTGACGGAGATCAAATGGCTGTTCATCTCCCTCTTTCTCGTCAAGCCCAAGAAGAGTCAAAAAATATAATGCTTTCGGGTGTAAATTTGAGAAAACCAGCAACTGGATTGCCAGTGGCAACACCTTCTCAAGATATTGTTCTGGGTATTTATTTCTTAACAACAGTTGCTAATTCTTTAGCTGACGAAAAAGTAAAATATTTCTCTGATATAGATGAAGCTTTATTGTGTTATCAAAATGGAGGAATTGGAGTACGAACCATTGCTCGGATTAACATTAAACCTAATCTTGCCTCAAAGCCAGAGCTTCTGAGAACAACTATTGGAAGAATTCTCTTCAATCAAATTCTTCCAAAAAATTATCCTTTTTTCAATAAGTTAGTAGATCAAAAAACTTTAGCAAGAATAGCAACAGATATTATTGAGAAGAATTCCCTAGCAGAGGCTCAAGTTTTTCTTGATCAAATGAAGAAAATAGGTTTTCAATATTCTTCGCTTTCCGGAGTAAGTTTGGGGATTGATGATTTTGTTATCCCTCGAGAAAAAGGAAAATTAGTTGATATCGCGAAGAAGAAGGTATTGGCGATTGGTAAAATGAGAGATAGAGGGCTTTTCTCAGAAAGAGAAGAGAGGAGTCAAATTGTTAGCGTTTGGCAGGAAGTAATTTTGACTTTAAAAAAAGCAATTCCACAAGAATTACCGAAAGACGGGGCTCTTTCTGTTATAGTTAATTCTGGGGCGCGCGGTTCGTGGGATCAGCCTTTTCAAATGTGTGGAATGAAAGGATTGGTAGCTAATCCAGCTGGAAGGATTATAGAATTGCCAGTAATCGATTCTTTTAAAGAAGGATTAGATGTTTTAGGGTATTTTATCTCAACTCATGGAGCAAGAAAAGGAATGGCTGACAAGGCTTTAAGAACTTCGTCAGCAGGATATCTTACTAGGCGACTAGTTGATGTGGCTCATGATGTCTTAATCAGAGAAGAAGACTGTGGAGACACAGAAGGTTTAACTGTTTTTTATCAAGACGCAGAAATTCTTGAGCAAAGTTTTGCCTTCAAAATCGTTGGTCGTTATGTCTTAGGCGATGTTATTGATCCCGAGACAAAAAATAAAATTGTGAAAAAAGGGAAATTAATTGATTGGGATCAAGCCAGACAAATAGAAAATTTAAAGATTAAGAAAATAAAAATAAGAAGTCCCTTAACTTGCAAAACTACAGGAGGAATTTGCCAAAAATGTTATGGTTGGGACACAGGAATTAATAAATTAACAGAACTTGGACAAGCGGTAGGAATAATTGCTGCCCAATCTATTGGTGAGCCGGGAACACAATTAACAATGAGAACTTTTCATTTAGGAGGAGTAGCGGGAGTGGGAGATATTACCCAAGGACTTCCTCGCGTAGAAGAGCTTTTTGAAAATAGAATACCTAAGATTCAGGCTTTAACTGCTTCAAGAGATGGAATCGTTAAAGAGGTGGATTTGAAAGAAAGGTCTGTCAAAATTGAGGCAAGTGGAAAAAATACAAAAAGAACAATTCGTGAATATCATGCGCCAGAATTATTATCAATCTTAGTAAAAGCGGGCGACAAAGTGAAGAAAGGGCAACGTTTAAGCGAAGGGGTGATAAGGCCAGATCACGTTTTTAAGTATTTTGGAGAAAGAGCCGCTCAGAGCTATATTGTTCAGGAAGTACAAAAAGTATATGCCGGAGAGGGAGTGAAAATTCATGATAAACATCTAGAGGTTATTGCTCGCCAAATGTTTTCTCGAGTAAAGGTTGTGGACGGAGGAGATAGTTTCTGGAATACCGACGAAATAATAACCCGCTATCAATTTGATCAGAAAAATAAAGAATTATCAGAACAGAAAAAAGCAAAAGTAGTGGCAATTCCAGTTTTGCTCGGAGTTTCTAAGGTAGCTCTAAGCTCAGAGAGTTTTCTATCAGCTGCTTCATTTCAAGAAACATCGCAAATATTGATTCGAGCCGCCTTAAGAAATCAAGAGGATAAATTGCGAGGGTTAAAGGAGAATGTTATAATAGGGAAGTTAATTCCGGCCGGAACAGGACGTAAGCAAAAATAATGCCTAAAAAAAAAGATAGATTTAAAAAAAACAAACTTCCTTCGGAATTAAAAGATTGGGTTACAGCTACTTTAGCTTTTCTTGGAGCGGTAGTGATGACCCTATCTTTTTTGAATTTAGCAGGAACGGGAGGGGTGTGGATTAATAAGATCTCAAGGTTTTTAATTGGGAGAACGGCATTAGTTCTGCCAATTTTTTTACTTGGATTGGGAATAACGATTTTATTAAAGAAGAAAGCAGAAGTTTCTTGGCGTGTGGTTTTGTTGCAAATATCTTTACTTTTAATCGGAGCTTCAGGGATTTTAGCAACTCAAGATCTAATTCACGTGGAAAGTAATCTTTTTCATCAACAATACGGAGGTTGGATTGGTTGGGCATTCGCTTGGCCAATTTTTAATTTTTTTGGAGAATGGGTTTGTTCTCTCGTGTTCATAACTTTTTTTGTGATGGGCGGGATAATTTTTGTTTATCCATTTTGGCTTCGTCGTCGTAAAGGAAAAGATATTAAGGGAGATCAACAAGAGAATAAAATTAAGCCAAAGAAGAAAAAAGAGGCAATAAAAATTAATAACAAAGACTTTAAAGAGCCACGAGTAAATTGGAACCAAGCCAAACAGTTTATCAAAAAACAAAAAAAAGGAGAAATGCTTTCGCCGAGTCAAATTATTAAGAAACAATTGGCGGCTAAAACAGCAAATTCGGGTCAAGGAAATTATCAATTACCGTCAGTTGAATTTTTGGCTGCTGAACAAGGGAGCCCAGAAACGGGAAGCATTAAAAGTAATTCGGCTATTATAAAAAGTACTTTCAGTGATTTTGGTTTAGAAGTCAGAATGACTGAAGTTAATGTTGGTCCAACGGTAACTCAATATGCTCTTCGACCACCAGAGGGAGTTCGGCTTTCTAAAATTACTTCATTGTCTAGAAATCTTGCCTTGGCATTAGCGGCTCATCCAATTAGAATGGAAGCTCCTATCCCAGGTCGTTCTTTAGTGGGGATTGAAGTTCCGAACAAAACTAGAGTATTGGTTCGTTTGCGTAACCTTGTTGAAGATCCTAAATTTATTAATGGTCCTCCCTTAGAACTGTGCATAGGAAGAGATGTAGCAGGAACCCCTGTTTACGCGGATTTAGGGAAGATGCCTCATTTATTGGTTGCTGGGGCAACAGGAGCAGGGAAAACAGTTGCCTTAAACAGCTTAATCACCAGTCTTCTATACAAGAATACTCCTGCCCAAACTAAATTACTGTTAATTGATCCCAAAAAAGTAGAATTTTCTTTATACAATGGTCTACCTCATTTATTAACTCCGGTTATTTCAAATCCAGATGAAGTAGTGGGGGCATTAGAATGGTTAATCGAGGAAATGGAGAGACGATTTACGCAGATTTTAAAGTTACAAGTTAGAGATATAAAAGCTTACAACAAGATAGCTCGTAGCAAATCGGTTCAACCCCTTCCTTATATCGTTGTGGTTGTTGACGAACTAGCCGATTTAATGGCCACCAAAGGGAGAGAAATCGAAAGTGCCATTGTTCGTCTAGCTCAAAAATCTAGAGCGGTGGGTATCCATTTGGTTATAGCGACACAACGTCCTTCTGTCGAGGTTATTACAGGTCTAATAAAAGCTAATATTACTTGTCGAATGGCTTTCCAAGTTGCTTCTCAGATTGATTCAAGAACAATCATTGACGTAGCTGGGGCGGAAAAATTACTGGGGAATGGAGACATGCTCTTTTTATCTCCAGAAAGAACAAAGACACAAAGAGTTCAAGGAGTTTTTCTATCAGAAAAAGAGGTTTTGAAAGTGGTACACTTTTTTGAAAAGAATAATAAAAGCGTAGAGGGAGAGTCGTCATTGGAAAAAGAGCTAAAAGAAAGCCTCAAAAGAAAACAACAAGAAGGAGTAATGTCTTTTGGAGAGGATTCTCTTTACGAAGAAGCTCGAGACTTAGTTTTGCAATCAGAAAGAGCCTCTGCTTCATTTTTACAAAGAAGATTAAGGGTAGGATATGCAAGAGCAGCGAGGCTTCTTGATATGTTAGAATCGAAGGGAATTATTGGTCCCGGGGAAGGATCAAAACCAAGGAAGATTAATTATTCTTTCGAAGAAAAAGATAATGAAGAAGAAAAAGAACAATAAAAAAATTGACCATCAGGAGGATTCAAAAATCCAAGACGTATTAAGCGAAATTAAAAAACGTTTTGGAGAAGAATCAATAATGAATCTTGGAGAAGGATGGAAGAAAGATATTGGGGTTATCTCTACAGGAATAACTTCTTTAGATATAGCCTTGGGCGTAGGAGGTCTTCCGAAAGGACGAGTAGTTGAAATTTTTGGAGTCGAATCAACAGGGAAAACTACGCTCGCTCTTCATGTTCTCGCTGAGGCCCAGAAATTAGGTGGGATAGGTGCTTTTATTGATGCCGAACACGCCCTCGATCCAAAATATTCCCATAAAATAGGAGTAGATTTAAAGAAATTAATTATCTCGCAGCCTAGTTCTGGAGAAGAAGCTTTGCAAATCACGGAAAGTTTAGTTCGTTCAGGAGAAGTAGATATTATTGTCATTGATTCAGTTGCCGCTTTGACTCCACGAAGGGAAATAGAAGGAGAAATGGGGGAACAACAGATAGGTCTTCAGGCAAGATTAATGAGTCATGCTTGTCGAAAACTATCGGGAATTGTGTCACAATCTGACACAATTATTATTTTTCTTAATCAAATTAGAATGAAAATAGGAGTGAGATTCGGAAACCCAGAAACTACACCAGGAGGATTAGCGCTTAAATTTTATAGTTCTATAAGAATTAATTTGCGTCATCGAGCGGCCCTAAGACATAAAGAGGAAATTATTGGGTCAAGGATAATGGCAAAAGTGGTTAAAAATAAAGTTGCCGCTCCATTTAAGACGGCAGAATTTGATATTTATTATAGTCAAGGGATTGCTAGAAATGCTGATTTAGTAGCTTTGGGTGTTAGTCGAGGGTTGGTTAAGCAATCAGGTAGTTGGTTTGAATATAAAGGAGAAAAAATTGGACAAGGACTCAATGGAACAGAAAAATATCTTCGGGAGCACCCGAAGACAGCTAAAGCAATTAGAGAAGAAATTATCAACAACGTTGAAGAAGAAGAGAAGTAATTTTTCTTTAATTAACGTAGGGCATCAATGCTAAAAATCTCGCTCGCTTAATCGCTTGCGTTATTTTTTTTTGATGTTGAGCACAAAGTCCAGTTTTTCGTCTAGGTTTTAATTTTTCCTGATTATAAGTAAATTGTTTCAACAATTCAACATCAGTAAAATCAATTCTTTGTATTTCTTTTTGGCAAAGTGGGCAAATAGACATAATTATTATTGATTAAAAGGGTATATCGTCAACATTAATCTCTTCCTCTTTTTTTGTTTTTATTTTAGAAGAAGTTTTTTTCTTTTCGGGAGACCTTTCTTTTTGTTCCTTATCCTCTACCACAGGAATGGTTTTTTCGCCAGAAGAAGTTTCTTTAGGAGAAGATTGAAATTCGGTTGTCTTCGCGTAATAATTCTTAACATCGTTTCGTTTCTGGCCTTGATATTCCTCACTCCCAATTCCTAGTTTTAATTCTTTGCCAATGAGTTCTTCCCATCCATCAGAAAGAGTAACTGTTCCTTCGTAGGGAAGACCACAGGCATAAAGCAAGTTTTGTATTTTCCACTCTACTTGCTGTAATAATACTAAATTATCCCAGATTAATCGATTGTTTATTTTTACTTCTTCGGCATGCGGTCCGAACAATCGAAAAGTAATTTGTTTGTAATGATTGTTTGAGCGAGCGACGCGTTCTTCAACTGCTTCAACGCGGGCGTCATAAATTCCATCAGGAATTAAGGAAAAACTTTTATCTTTATTATTATCTTCGAAATTATAAATAGCCATTTTAATTTTTAAGAATTTGATCTATTTTTTGATTTATTTCATCGAGTTTAATCTTTTCTTCCTTAGTGCCGATGTTTACCGCTGGAGTTTTTTTAATCAAAGGCCTTGTTTTTTTTGTCTTAATTTTTTTCTTCTTGGGGACGGCAATAATTAGAAATCTCAACAGAGAAGAATTCTCTTTTAGGATTTTCTCTAGGTCAAGAATTTTTTCGGAAAGATAATTAAATTGAATATTTCCTAAATAAGCACTATTCTCTTTTTTGATTTCGTAGGCTAAAACTGTTTTCAAAATTTCTTTCGTTTCTTTTATTTCTCCTTGCTCTTTCTCTATTAAGTTTTGTATTTCTAAAGTTACTTCTTTAGCTTTTTTTAATTCAAGCTTTGAAGAAACAAGAAATACCAATCGGTATAGTTTCATCTTAGATTTTAATTAATGTCCTTATAATAAAGCAATTTTTCCTTTTCGTCAATTCTTATAAAATAATCCCATTTCTTTTTTAACCTCTTCTAGCGTTTGATCGGCAACTTCTTGAGCTTTTAATCGTCCTTGCCGCAATATTTCTTGAACTTTATCTGGTTGCTGTTCCAACTCCTTATATTTCTTTTGAAAAGGAGCTAAAGATTCAATAATAATTTGGGATAGATTATCTTTAAATTTCCGATAACTTTCTTGGCGAAATTGTTGTTCAATGACCTTAATAGATGTTTTGCGGAAGAGGGAATATATCGTCATTAGATTAGATATTCCTGGTTTATGAGCAGGATCATATTTTATCTCTTGCCCAGAATCAGTGGTGGCGCTAGCAATTTTAGATTTAATTTCTTCAGGGTTATCAAGGAGAGAAATATAACTTTTTGAATTATCGGTTTTCGACATTTTCTGTTCAGGAAACTGCAAAGACTTAATGCGAAATCCTTGCTCAGGAATAATTGTTTTTGGAATAGGAAATATTTTTCCAAATTGATAGTTGAATTTTTTTGCCAACATCTGAGCAAATTCAACGTGTTGTTTCTGATCCTCTCCTACGGGAACCCCTTCTGCTTTATAAAGCAGAATATCTGCGGCCATTAGAACGGGATATTGAAGTAATCCGACCATGGAGCTCGTTGTGTCGTTTATCTTCGTTTTGTATTGAGTCATTCTTGTTAATGCACCGACTGGAGTAATAGTTCCCAACAACCAGTTTAATTCAGCGTGATTTGGGATTTGAGATTGAATAAAGAGTATTGATTTGTCTGGATCAAGTCCCAGGCTTAAGTAAGACAAAGCTAATTCCCAAACATTTTTTTTAAGTTCATCGGGGGAGTAAGAGGTGGTAATGGCGTGCAGATCAACAACGCAAAAAAAGCAGGTGTGTGTTTTTTGAAGTTCGAGCCAATTTTGAATGGCACCGAGATAATTTCCAATATGTATTTGTCCGCTAGGGCGAATGCCTGAAAAGATTCTCATGATTATATTTCGATAATTACCGGAAGGACCATCGGTCGTCTTCTAGTTTTTTGAAAGAGGAAAAGCCCAATTTCATTCCGAATATTATCCTTGATGTAAGTAGAGTCAAGAAGCACTTTGTTTTGACAGCTTTTATCAACAATTTTAATCACTTCTTTGCGAACGTCATTTAATAACTTTTGTGATTGCTTGAGGTATATAAACCCTCTTGAGATTATATCGGGAGAGTTTTGTACTTTTCCTGTTTTGCGATCAATAGCAACAATAAGAACAAACATTCCGTCTTGAGCTAGGTTTTTTCTATCCCTTAAAACCACTTCTCCTATGTCGCCAATTCCTAA
>CAZYFS010000005.1:20391-24315 GCA_964647465.1 uncultured Candidatus Saccharibacteria bacterium
GTGTTGGACGGACACTTCTTTCCCAGGGATAATAGAAGACGAAAGAATAACAGTATCTCCTGGAGTTAACCTTATGAATTTATCTTCATTATTAGCTATTCTCATTAGGGCTGCTCGTTCTTCAGCTTGACTTCCCGTACAGATAACAGTTATTTCATCAGGAGGGTATTTCGAAAAATCCTTTGGTTTTACGAAGGTGTCTTTTTTGACTTTTAGGTATTTTAAACGCTGGGCGATTTCTATGTTTTCCTGCATAGATCTTCCTCGAACAATGACCTTGCGATCATGTTCTTCCGAGCAAGTTATGACTTGCTGAATACGGTTTAAAAGAGAGGAAAAGGTAGAAATAACTATTCTTTTTTTGGCCGAACGGATTAATTTATCTAAATTTTTATTAATTAATTCTTCGGAGAGAGAATGCCCCTTAACTTCAGAATTGGTCGAATCAGACATTAAGAGAAGAATGCCTTTTTTGCCGAAATCTCTTAATTTCTTGAAATCACTAGGTTCTTCATTAACAGGAGTTTCATCAAATTTAAAGTCAGAGGTATGAAGTATGTTACCAATAGGAGTTTCAATAAAAAGCCCTAGGTTTCCAGGAATATTGTGAGTTTGATGGAAAAAAGTAACCTTAAAGGGACCCAAGGTAACCTCTGTTTCATTTTCAACTTTAGTTATCTTTGGTTTAGAAAGATGAGGAAATTCTTTTTCTCGCCTAAGAATGATTTCTCGAGATAAACCTGAGGCAAACATTGGAGGATTACCCAATCGATCAAGAACATAAGGCACAGCTCCGATGTGGTCATAGTGACCGTGCGTAAAGACGACCCCTAAGATATCTTTTTTTCTTTTCTGAAGATAATTAGTATTGGGAATCAGGTAATCAATTCCAGGGGTTCCTTCTTCTGGGAACCCTATCCCGATATCGATGATCAATATTTTTTTATCCCATTCCAAGACGGTCATATTACGACCGACTTCTCCTAGTCCTCCCAGGGGAATAATTTGTAGCTTGGTTGTTTTTTGCATTATTATTATAGTTTTTTTAAATTAGTAAAAGATGGTGCCGAGGGCGGGATTTGAACCCGCAAGTCCTTGCGAACACGTGGTTCTGAACCGCGCATGTTTACCAGTTTCATCACCTCGGCTGGAATTATCGCCAGACAATTTTTGTGCGGAGATACCATTGATCAATGGTCGCAAAACGCTTAGAGGGATCAGTGATTTTAGTTACTTTGTTTCCCTTAAGATTAGAAGGGAAAAAATACAATGAAGAAGGTCGATAAAGGAAAACGGCAGGGGCATCTTCAAGAAGAATTTCTTGAAATGCTTCATATTCTTTTTGTCTTTGTTCAGATTCTAGTGTTTGATGAGCTTTTTCCAAAAGCTTATCAGCTTTTTCGTTTTGATAAAGAGCAAGGTTTAAGCCAGGCTGACGTTGTTTGCTTGAGTGCCAAAAAGGGACAAGATCAGGCATCATTCCTAGCATTTCTCCGAAAAGCAAAGCTTCGTAATTGCGGGGATTAATAATTTCTGTTTCTAAAACAGAAGTAGGCTCGGTGTCAATCTCTGTTTTTATTCCAACTTCTTCCCATTGTTTTTTTAATAATCTAGCGACTTCAATAAGCTCTGGTTGATCGATAGTGGTAAGAGTTATTTTTAACAATTGTGTTTTTTCTGATTGAGGGAAGCAAATCTCATTAAGTTTTTCCCGAGTAGTTTTTCCAACCATGCCGGTTCCGCGACTGAATCCCCAGGGTTCGAGAATGTCAGAGCTATACTTTTCTTGGAAATTAATTACACCTTCTTTTGTTTCGGCTCCGAAGTGACCAGTTTCTTTTGCTCCTGGATACAAAAGAGGGAATTGTGCTAAACATTTTTGTAATTCTCTTACTTCTTGTCCTTGGCTTCCTTGCTGAAGATTGCTTTTAAACACTTGATCTGAAGTAGAAATTATCACTTTTTCTCGAAATTGGCTTTGATCAGATAATTCAAATCCTAATTGGTTAAATATTTCTTCTGCTTTTTCTGGCTGATAAGAATAATCTTTTTCTGGTTCTGCAAAATTATAAAAATTAGGGAGAATAGGAGAATAAACAGCTTGCCCGTATCCTTTTAAAACATTTTCCACAATTTCTTCTCGGTTTGTGGCATAATTTAATGCTTCCCTTACCCCGGTCTGGATTAGTAGATTAGATTTATTGGGATTTAGAAAAACAGCAAAATATCGAGGCATTTCCATGGTTTTTGAGGAAAGAGCTTGAGGAATTTTATCAATGTTTTGGAAATCGCTGACAAGAAAACTATCAATCTCTCCTCTTTGTGCAGCTTCAATCAAATCGCTTTTATTATCAAAAAAACGAAAGGATATTTGAGAAATTAGAGGTTTACTTGGTAAATACCGTGGATTTGCTTCTAAATTAAGCGAATTGATATTTTGTCTATTGCTTGATAATTGAATGTCTTTAAATTGAAAGGGACCGGATCCTATTAATAGTTGAGTCGAAGATATAGCCAAAGGAAAGCTTTTAGCAGAAATATCTTTCCAAACATGAAGCGGGATAATCTTCGTTGTCATGGTCTCGAGAAAATTGGGATAAGGGATAGTGAGGATAAAACGAACTTTTTGACTAGAAATTTTCTCTACTTTAACGTTAAACCAGCTAGCTTGCAAGGGGCTTTTATAATCAGGGTTTTGGATAGTTTCTATCGTAAAGATAATATCGTCGCTAGTTAAGGCAACGTGGTCGTGCCAATAAAGATTATCTTTAAGGGTGAATTCGTATATTCTTCCCTCTTCTTTTATCTCGTAGCTTTGAGTTAAGTCAGGAATTATTTCTCCGTCAGCGCCATACTTCATTAACCCGGAAAAAATAAGTTCAACAATGTCACGATCGGGGTCATTAAGAGAAGAATAAATAGGATTAAGGAAATGTGCTTGTCCAACAATTCCCTCGCGTAATGTTCCCCCGGCTGCAGGCTGCACGATGGTGTTGTTTTGTTGATATTGGAAAATCAAAAAAGTGCTACTAACTACAGCAACAAGAATTAATAATCCTAGCGTTATTTTTTCCCGCTTGCTAGAAACTTTAGAAAATTGCTTCCATTGGAACCAAGAAGGAAAAGGGATAGATCCTTTTTTGTGTTTTGTCATTCAGTAGAGAGTAAAAGACAAGAGAAATTTAATAGAAAAGATTCAATATGCTTAAACCAAGAAAAGCAATAGCAATAAAGACTGTTGCATAGAATAATTTCTTTTCTATTCCTCGTCGAGAGAGATATGATTCCCCGCCACCGCTACCACCCATAATAGAACCCATGGCTGATCCTCTTTGTTGAAGAAGGACGAGAACAATTAAAATAACAGAAGTAATAATTTGAAGAATAATTAGATAATACATAACTATTTAGTGGAAAATAATGAAGTGAGAATTAAATTAAGACCAAGCATGATTAGTGTAGTATAAACCAAAGGAAGAATCAATGGGATGTCTATCATTGGGAAGATGGCGGTAATAATCCATATCATCACTCCGTTGATAATTAAACCAAAAAGCCCAAGCGTTATTATGCGAAGAGGGAAGGTTAATACTCTAAGAATCGGACGAAGGGTTAAGTTTAATACTCCAAGCGCAAGACCAGCCATTATTATGTTGGGGTCTTTTAGATCGAAACAAACTCGAGGAATGATTAATCCAGATAAATAAAGTCCTCCCACAGAAACTATCATCCGAAGGGTAATGTGTTTTATTATTTTCTTCATAGGTTAATAGAATTTCTTAGGGAAGTTAACAGTTGTTGCTTCCTTGAGGTGGGCAATTGGTTGTTAATTAAGAGACAATATTAGGCCAGGAATTAATTCGTCGTAAAGGTCCCTGTTCCACCATATTTCCAACCCGATGTCCCGGCGACTGCTTTGACTTG
>CAZYFS010000006.1:0-4090 GCA_964647465.1 uncultured Candidatus Saccharibacteria bacterium
CTGCTGCTAAAACAGCCAAAATAGCGATAACTATTAATAGTTCCAATAAAGTAAAACCTTTATTATTCATAATTCATTTAAGTTATTTGCTTGTATTCGACCTTTGTAAAATCTCTTTCGCTTTCTTTACCACTTGAAAAATTGAAGTATTGGTTTTCACAAAATAATCTTCTGCCCCCAATTTTTCTCCCTTCTTTTGCTCTTCCGTTTGAGAAAGATTAGTCAAAATTAGAACCGGAATGTTTTTCGTCTGCGGATTTTCCTTTATTATTTTCAAAACCTCAAAGCCACTTTTCCCGGGGAGCATAATATCGAGCAAAATCAAATCTGGTTCTTCTGCTTGTATTTTTTCTAATCCCTCGTCGCCATTTGAAGCTGTCGATACTTCCATTCCCTCAAATTGGAATTTGCTGACATAGATTCTGTTTATCTGGAGATTATCTTCAATGACTAGAATTTTCTTTTTTGATTTTTCCGACATCACAACGCCATTATTTTTTAGAAAAGTAAATAGGGAAGCTAATGTAGAAAACGCTCCCTAAATTAAGTCCACCTGAATGGAACCAAATCTTTCCTCCGGGCATTTTCTCAACAAAAATCTTGGCAATATATAAACCCAAGCCAGATCCTTTGAACAGTTTTTGTTTAGCGTTATCAGCTCGAAAGAATTTATAAAATATTTTTGATTGTGCTTTTGCTGTAATCCCAATCCCGTCGTCTTGACAAGAAAAGACTATTTCCTCTTTTTCTTTTTTTAGGGAAACAACAACTCGCCCCTTTACTTTACCATAACAAATTGCATTTTCAATAATATTCTGAATAGCTTGATTGATCTTCAGCCGATCGATATTAACAAGAGGAAGATTTTCTTCAAATTGAGTAATCAGCTTGATGTTGCGACTTTTTGCTAAAGGTTGCAACCCATCAATAATTTCCTGAACCATTTTCTTGATTTGAGTGGGCGTTAATTTAAGAGAAAGTTTCCCGTTAGCAATATCAGATACATTTAAAAGATTATTGAATAAATCAATCATCTTCGCGGTACTTTGATAGATATCCCCCAGAGAAGTTTTCTGAATTTCTGTTAGGTCCTTGCTTTTATTCTCCAAAAGTAATTCTGTGTTCCATTTAATCGAAGTAATTGGTTCTTGTAATTGATGAGAGAGAATGAAAACAAACTCTGCCCGCATCCGCTCAACCTCTCTTCTTGCCGTAACATCACTAAAGACAAAAACTAAATTATCAACACCTTCTTTTCTTCCCAAAAGAGGGAAAATCGTTCCCTCAATCGCTATTTCTTCTTTCGAGGGAAGTTGGAGGAAACAATTTTCCGGAAGATTAATATTTTTCCTGGCTTGGATTGTTTTGTTTATCCAGCTCTTTAAATCAAAAGAATCTTCTTCTTTTCCCTTTATTGATAAGATTTCCTGATAGTTTTTTCCCCGATATGGTTTCGTTGATTGGCCGGTCATTCTCTTGGCAGCAATGTTCATTAAAACAATCTTTCCCCGTTGATCGAGAACAATAACTCCGTTCTGCATATTTTTAATAATTGTTTCTGTTTTTTCTTTTTCTTTTTTTAGTTTTCTAAAACTATCTCCGAGCGTAATTTTCATTTGCTCTAGATCCTCAATGAGCGTTCCTAGCTCATCTTTACGCTTTGATTTAATTTCTGTTTGAAAATCACCATAAGCAATGCGATGGCTAAATTGACTTATTTTTTCAATAAGGCGAATAATTTTGATACTTTCTAAGATAGCAAAAAGCGATATAAAAAAAGTAACTAATAAGATCCCTCCGAAAACCATGTAAATTGTTCCGACATAGCTTTTCTGGATTAACTCGGGAAAGCTATAAAGAAAAAAGAAAAAAAGGGCAGAAAGAGAAACTTCTATAAAAACTACTATCCAAAAAAGACGGGAAAATTTAATTTTTAGTTTCATCGCCTGTTTTAATTAATAAAGATTCTGTTTCAATCCCCCAATAAGAAGCAATCGTTTCTAGCTCCGACAGATGAAACAATTCTGTTTGTCCAGAAGAAGAGTTAATCTCCCTAAAAAGCGATTGGTTTAAAGCTCGAATAGAAAAAGAAAAGAGCAAGCTCAATATTCCTATCGAGAAAAGAACGATTAAAATTCTTCCTCCAGAAAGCAAAATTATTCGCCAACCAATAGATTTTGTTTTTTCTTTTAATTCAGAAAAAATCCTTGTTGTTTTAATCATGGTTTTTGATAGATTTCCTCTTTATCTTTTTTCGAAAACAGAAAAAAACGATGAAGCATCGTCCCTTCTTCGTTATCCCCAGAAGGAATGGAAATATCTACCTCTTCTATTTTAAGAAATGCCGGAAGTTCTTCAAATCTCTTGCTATAATCTAAAAAGCTTTTCATATTGCCTCGCAAGGAAATTTGATATTTTAAAGATTGTATTTGTTCGTTAATCTGCTTTTCTTCAATCATGTCGATTCTAACAACATTATTGGTTTGTTTGGCAACTGTTTCTATGCTTGACAAAACATCAATAACTTCTTTTGTCGTTAGCGAAAAAGAATTAACTTGAGAAAAATAAGGTTGCGCTTCCTTATACTCTAGTCGTAATTGAGCAATTCTTTCGTTTTCGTTCTGGATACCTTCTAGGGAAAACTTCTTCGCTTCCACTCTCTGACTAGTTAATTTAATTTGATGAATAAAGAAGAAAGATAGACAAATTAAAAATATTAAAAACAATCCAGAAAGACTAATTTGGATTAAAAATCTTTTTCGGTAATTGAATTTTCGCGAAGAAAACAACATTGTTTTCATTTCAATTTAAAATTTATAGTGAAAGCTAAATGCTCCTCTCGAACAAGAAATTTTAGTGGCAACTCAACTTCGGAAAAAAGATTGGAACTGACTAACCCCTCTTTAAACTTCAGTAACTGGGTTCTAGTATCAGCCTTCCCTTCCAAAAGAATACTTCTCTCCGGAAGCGCCCGAAGACGATTAAAGACAATCCCGGGAATCTTTTTGCTTTCTAGTTCTCTTAAAAGCTCTGAAATTAAGGATATCGATTGTTGCTCGATCGAGGAATGCATTAAGTCGACATTTTCGTTAAACTGAATCATTTCTTGTTGCATTTTTTCCACTTCCGGACTAAGAGAGATGTAATGAGATTGATCTAATTTAATTCCTAAGCTCTGATCAACATCGGCAATAAATTTATAAGTTCCTCCCAGAAGCAATAAAATGATGATGCCCATTCCCAGCACCCAAAGACTAACAAAATCCAAAAAAGAGACAGTAAGTTGATTATCGTATTCTTTCTCTGTTCCTACTGGCAATAAGCTTATATCAGTATCTCCTTTTCGAGGAATCAGTCCACGTAATCCTGCCCCCAAGAGAACTAAAGATTTCAATTTTAAAAGTTGCTTTGGCTTTAAATGATTATCCTTGAGAAAAACATCTATTTTGTCTTGCATTGAATTGGAAACTTTTTTCTCTGGAGTTATTTCTAAGATAACAACTGGCCAAGATAATTTTTCTGCCAAATAACTTTTAATGGAATCAAGTTTTGATTGGCTGCTAATTAGATAAACCTTGCTAATTTTTAGATTATTCTTTCGAGAATCTGTTTGATAAAAATTCGCGACTTTCCATATCTCTTGTCGCAAAAACTCTTTTTTTGCTTTTTGATCGATCGGCCAAACAACCGCATGGATAAAACGAGGGCTACCCTGCTCAGAAACAATTAGATCGGCCCCTTCTTCGTTGATTAAAGCCAAGATTGACAAATCTCCATCAATCTTGCCGACTGCTCGACATAAGCTCAAGGCATGAGATTCAAGGGCCAGGGGAATAAATCCCGTTCCCACAATTGCCCGCAGATAAGCATCTGTAGTAAATCTCTTAACCGAAGATAGAAATGTTGCTTGTCCTTTCTCTCTAGAAGAACCGGCTCTTTGCCAATCAAAATAAACGCCATCTTTAGGCTGAGGAAGAGAAAAATTAATAGAAAGATTCATGCTCTCTTCCAGTTGATCTTGGTTCAAATATTTTGGAAACTGGAACAACTGACTATAAATTTTACTAGAAGGAATCGAAACAATGATCGG
>CAZYFS010000006.1:4190-18235 GCA_964647465.1 uncultured Candidatus Saccharibacteria bacterium
TTTCGAAGATTCATATCTTATTCAGTTGTTTTACCCCAATTATAAGAAGTGATTTTCCCATTATCGTCGAGACCAATAATTAAACGAAGACTGTTGTACTGATTTTTCAAAGAAGAATTAGAACTAATTGTTTTTTCTTGATTCCCGCCCCCCGTATTTTCGATACCTACCTCTAGATAGCTATTAATGCCTACTTCTCCCAGCCCTTTCGTTGTTGTCTTATCACGAGCTATTTTTAATAAAGCATCTTGATTGCCGGACTCCGATAAATAAAAAGACTCAGTGCTTTCCGAACCAGTTTGGCTAGTAGTCGTTCGCAAAATAGCCATTCCCCCGATAGACAAAGAAATTATGGTAATAACCAGACTCAGGACCATCATTGTCGCCAAGGCAATTGCTCCTTTTTCTCTGTCTGTCTCCAAAAAAGAGACATTTAATTTCATCATTCTCCCAAAAGATAACTTATTGCTTCAGTATAACATAACCTTTTCCTAGCAAAAAGAAAAATTAATACTTACCAACTTTTCCGCAAGCTCACCGTAGTTTGAATTTGAGTTTGGATATCAGTATTAGCACAAAAAACAATTTTAAATTTAACTTGAACAGTATCAGTTGAAATTAGACTAAAAACCTTTTCTCCGTCCCAAGGAGAAATAGTCACATTACTGTTGGTTATATCAACCGAAGAAGCTTCTCCAATCTTCTTCTGTAAAACACCCTCGGAGATAGAGTAAGTGGTTGTTACTTCGCCAATAGTTAAATTAAGGACATCGGCCGGATAAGTTCCCGTAACGGCAGAAGCCTCTTTAATTGATTTTTCTATTTTGACAGTCGCTAACGTCAAACTTTGAGCAATTTCTTTTTCTCCTTTTATTCTTTGTTGACTAGCAACAATTAAGCTAATGCTTTCGCTAATAATAAAAAGGACGATAGCCGTAATTACTATATAGAGAAGAATTTCAACCAAGGTTGTCCCTTTTTGATTAGACATAAGCAAGAATAATTATTATGGCGCATAATTGACGATTATTTTTTCAATAGTCGGCGAAATATTTCGATCGACGTTATCCGGATACATCAAAAACTTTATTTTATAATAACGATGATTGTAGTGATTACCACAACAACCAATCTCCTGAGGTGCATCTGGATTGGGAGTGTAATAACTTCCCACAGTACAATCTGGCCCCAGGTAATTCCAAGGACCATCTGGATTACTAGAAGTCGCCAATTGCAGAAGAACACATTTATAATTAGGACCTGTACAATTAGCTTCCCCAATAAGCTCCGGTTGTGTTCCCTGCCACATTATTGAATTGAAAGCTACTCCCTCGCCTGCATCAAAAACATCTAATTTAAGATTTTGTCCGGCAATTGGATATTCAGTAAAGGCCGCCAAAAAAGTTTCCCAAGCCCCTAGTCCAGTTCGCACAAAAGAAATCTCGCCGAGAACTCCGGCATCAAAAGGATTATCAGGAATATTATTATTGTCAACTTCAATTGTATAATTTTTATTGACTTGTTCAACCCCGATCAAATGATCAACTGAAATTGAACTAGTTTCTTGCCACTGACTCAAAAAACCATTTGCGAAATTAGCACTTGCTAATTGCAAGCCAACTACTCCACCAACTGGTGTTAATTGAAGAACTTTATGAACGCTGCTTTTTAAGAAAAAAGGATAATTGCTCATAATACCCTGTACTTCAAAATTGGTCCCCGACACATCAATAGACTGACACCAAGCCCCCGAAGAAATATAGAGAGATGATACTCCTTCTAAGTCAATTTTGACATCATCAACAAATCGCACCACTGTCCCCTGTTCAGCGATAAGAAAGATTTCGGAAATTCCTCCACCAACTCGAAAAAAGGTTACTTCCGAACCTACTCCGGAATAAAAAGGACTTCCTTCGATATCATTTCCGTCCGCTTGGACACCATAATATTGATCTGGGTTAATTACCGCAATCACACTATCAACGGAAACAGAACTATTTTGAGTCCATTGAGAAAGATAACCACTGCTAAAATTACCGTTAGAAATAGAAAAACTAACCACATCATCCAAGGGAGTTAGCTGCAAAACATTATAACTATCAGTTTTTAAAAGAAAAACATTGTTCGCTAAAACGCTGTCTACATTAAGATCGGTATTAGTCACTGTCAAGGAATTACATATTGACCCCGAAGCAAGATAAAGAGTAATCCCTATTGCATCTAGATTTACAATGACATCATCAGTAAACTGAACCGCTGCTGAGCTTGCCTTGCTAATGCTAAAAAAATTAAAGCTCCCCAAAATTACTATAATTAGCAAACTAACAACTGTTAAAAGTTTTTGTTTAGATCCTAAAACCCGCCAGTCAAATTTGCTAATTCGCCGACGCTTAAAACAACTAATAATTGTTTTTTTTATCCGCTCTTTGACCATCTTCAGTTTTTCGCTAACTAATTCTTGAAGCATAAATAAAATAAATACAACAGGTTAATTTTATTTCTTTATTATTTTCCAGTATCCACCCTTTGCCGGACCGACTCTTTTTAATAGATGTTTTTGTTTTAATTTTGGAATGTTATTTTCAATAGTAGTAGTTCCCAATTTTAATTGTTTTGCAATCTCCACTATTGAAATAATCTTATTAGAATCAATCAAACCAATTATTTTCCTTTGATTTTCACCCCACTTTTCATCTATCTTTCCCGACTATTCTATTTGTGGTCTAAAAAATACAATCCTGAAAAATTCATCAGTCGTTACCGGTATATAGTCGTCATCTTCAAAAATATACTCTCCAATGACGCATTTCTTGTTTGGAGCACATCGTTGATAAGAAACTGGGATAGCCGAAGCAATATTAGCTAGAAATAAACTTAACCCCGTAATAGTGATCATAACAATTTTAAGTACAATCTTTTTTCTTGTCATAAAAATGTCCAATTTATTATTTTAATCTTTTTTTATTTTCTACCCCTTGTAAATAATTATTTTTATTTGAAACTTTTTTACCACTTTTTTTCTCTAAATCTTTTCGAGCTTTACCGGCCACTCTTCCGCCCTTTTTAGCTACGATTTTATTCTTATTAAAACCTTGAGCGTCTTTATTACGTGCAATTTCTGTTGTTGACGCCTCGCCCAACATAGTAAAGATTAACTCTAAATCATTCATGTGGTCGCGGAAATTTTCTCTTTTTAACTTTTTGAACTTTTTATATTCGTTTGGAGTCATGCCAAAGGTGGCTCTAGAAATTTCCGCCGTCAAGATGGCATATTCTTTTTGTTCTTTAACTCCTCTCTTCTGCCATTCATCGGTTAATGTATCTCTAACCGCAATACCACGCATTCTTTTTCCAATCCAACTATCACTATATCCTTTGATTTTATATAACATCCTTGTTCTTTTAGTTGCCAATTCGGGATCTTCTATTTCTCTTACTCTTTCATAGCCTACTCTTGCCAGCCACCTTTTAAATGGTTCGGCCTTAGGAGAAGGGATTGACTGAATAATGCGAAAAATTCCTTCCGTATTGGCGCAATTCATTCTTTGTTTACCTCCAGTTGTTTTCATTTCAAGGGTAAGTACAATTTGTACCCACCCTTTATTCAACTCATTATCTCGCTGTTTCATTCTCTGTATATATTGTTTAGGATCAGTAGAGTTAATTAATGCCAAAACAACATCTTCAACGGAAAACCACCATTCATTATTATGAATAACTTTTCTGATTTCCTTTTTTTGGAAAATAGCAATTCTTGTAGTAATAATTTCTTTATTCATAATTTACTTTTGATAATGTTAAATTATCTTTCGCTTGATAAGATAAAACCCTAGATCGGCTAATTTTATTTCTTTATTATTTTCCAGTATCCGCCTCTTGCTGGACCGACTCTTCTTAATAGATGTTTTTGTTTCAATTTAGCAATATTTTCCTTTATTTTTCTCTCTGAAATTCCAACAATTTTTGATAACATTTTAGCTGTTATTAATGAATCTTTTAAAATGCTATTTAATATCTTTTTCTGATTTTCGGTGACCTTTTCGGTGACCTTTTCGGTGATCTTTCCTGACCATTCTATTTGTGGTCTAAAGAATACAATCCTGAAAAATTCATCTGTTTCAAATCTAATTTTTAGTCCCCTTTCTTTAATTTGCTTTCTAATCCTGTTAATCCCTGAACCTGCTTTTTCAATCAAATTTATTCTGTAAAACATATCAAAAATAATTGGATTTCTTGGCATGCTTACTTTCCCTAATTGTCGTTTATCAAAAAGGAGTTTGCCTTTGTTGGTAATTTCCACTCTATCATCAAATATCTCAACAAACACCCCAAATCTATTATCAAAATAATCCCTATGAACTAGCGCATTGATTATCGCTTCTTTTAAGGACTCGTAAGGTATTTCCGGAATTTCCTTACGGGGCCCGTACCCTTTGATTTCATATTCTAGACGCAAGTGCTGTTTTAGAAACGCAAAAGTATCTTCGTAATTATTAAACAGATTATTGCTAAAATCTTTTCGATCAATAATATCTACTTTTTCTTTGCCTTTATATAAAACGCAAGTAACGAAATTTTGTCTTAAAAATTTTTTAGGTTCTTTAGCAAACAATAAAACGCCAGCATTATTTAATACGAATTTCCTCCCTATAACATTCCCCAAAGAAAGATTGGTTAAAATTTTTCTTGTTTGCGTAATTTTAGAAATGCCACTTCTTTTTAAAAACTCCAAAAACCATTTTTCATTAAAATCTTGCGGGAATCTAAATTTTTTGTTTATTTGTTCGTCAAATTTTATTTTTCCTGTTTCTGTAATTAACTTAATAATTTCGTCTCTTTTCAATTTTTGCGAATTAGGGCCAACTCTTGAAAAGAATCCCGCCGAACATTTATAAGGCTTGTCATCGCCTTCATCGACATTAATAATAATTATTCCGCCAAATTCTTCTATATTAATCTTTATTGGCGGGTCGCAATTATTGACAATATCCTGAATTTGCGATTTTAGTTTATTTGTTGTTTTGACCCCTTTTACTTTGCCACTATCATTCACGCCCAAAAACACTCTCCCTCCTTCCGCATTAGCAAAAGAAACAATTTCTTTATCAATGCCGCTAAGACTTTCTTTAAATTCTGCTTTTAATCCTTCACCCTGTTGTAAGATAGATTTTAGTTCTTGTTTATTCATCTTTTAAAATTTAACAAAGAGGATATTTGTTTTTACTTCCTTGCTTGCAATCATTGATTATTTGTTTTAGGCGCCAATGTTCTTTAGGTCAATTAAGCCACATAAACTTTATCGACTAATTAAATAATCTCTTTTGAAATATATCCTTGAATTGTTTGCCACCTCTTACCATTTTAGTTCAAGAGCCGAGTAATCAAGTTTTGACTCAAAAATACTCTTTATTTTTCCTAAGTGGTTCTCGTAAATATCCTTTCTTAAATGAAAACTATCTGCATGTTTGAAATGACCATAATAGGAATTAATCATTGCTAAAACATCCTCAAAAACGCCTGACTCACGTAATTTACCCATAGAATTTGCTCCATGTAATTTATTTCTAAGCGCATTAACAACTCTTTTTCTTACTAAAACATAATGGGGCTTTATAATATAGCCCAAAAAGTCAATCCCTTGTTTAATATTTTTTAGTTTAGTTTTTAAAGAATTTAACTTCAGGTTAAGATTCTTTTTGATAAATGCATTTATCTTATCTGCTAAGCCTGCTAATTTCCTTTTTTCTCTTCCTAGAATTAAAAAATCATCAACATAACGAAGATAATAATTTTCTTTTAATTCCCTTTTTACAAATTGATCTAATTGATTTAGATATAAATTAGCAAAAAATTGAGAAGAATAATTACCAATAGGAAGTCCCTTGGCAGACCCTGAGGCAAAAAGCGACTTTCGTGGAGGAATAAATTTAAATAAATCAGGATTACCCTTGATAATATAATTATCAGTAGGTTTATGAAAAATAAGTTTTTTACTCAGCCACAAAACGTCTTCTTTCCACTGATGAGATTTTTGTTGCTTTAAGACTAATTTCTTTAGAATGGCGTAAAGGATATTATGATTAATATTCATAAAAAACCCAGAAATATCTAATTGCAGATAATAAGCTTCTTTGTTGTAATTACTAGTAACCTTGCGAGTAAAAGATTGCAACCTCTCTACGGCCTTATGAGTCCCTTTTCCTTTTCGACAAGAATAAGAATCGTGAATAAAAACTTTTTCTCCTATTGATTCTAATTCATTAACTAAGACATGATGAATTATTCTATCTCGAAAATCAGCAGCAAATATTTCCCTTGGCGAGGGTTTCATAACCACAAAACAAATCGAGCGACCAGGCTCGTAATTTTTAGATTGTAGCTCTTCTTCTAATTTAAATAGATTTCTTTCTAAATCCCATTCGAACTCTAGAGCGTTAGCAGTGTTTCTTTTGTTTTCCCGACAATCCAAATAGGCCTGATGTAGTTTTCTAAAAGTAAATATGGTTTCACTCATGATATTTATTGCTTAAGAAGCCCAGTTTATCCAACCACCAATCATCTTTCCTATCTCTTTTATATACTCGCTTTGGATATGCGAGAATTGATTTTCTGAAATTTGTTTCAATTCTTGAGCCATTCTTAATCTAATTTTTAACTCGTCAAAGCGGACACCTAATTCTTTAATTTTTGAAAGTTTCTTTTCGTTAGGTAAAGCATTAATTTCAATTATCAAATCCAAACATTTCCAAGTTAGATTTAAAATTTCTTTTCCTAAATTATATTTATATTGTTTTTCAAAATTCCTTATTGCTCTATAAAAAAATTTTAGGAGTTGATAAAACTTAAAATATAATTTAGGTTTTTTATTCATTTTTTTAGATACTCCGCAGAAAGTTGCGATACTAAGTTACAACCCTCTTAGGTTAAAAGCAAATCCCTGAGGCACCGCACCGCAAAACCGTAAGCCTGATCGTTAGTATTGCGGTTGACATCCGTATGATCATAATTCAAGTTCCGTTTCCAAGCACTCGTACCACTCTCGAGCGACGACCACAAGTTCGTGTTGTTACCACGATTGTTGAAACTACCGTCGGTATTGCGGTAGCCAGAACAACTGGAACGGGCGGAGGCGGGGCCCTGCTGTTAATACTTTTGCACTTTTTCTTTTCTCCAAGAGTCTAACTGCTCTTTTTGAGAGGCTCTCTGACCACCAATAGTTTCTAAGCGAAGAAACTGACAAAAGCGGATTTAATTTTAACCGCTCCCTCCTGAAGGCCTATTTGATTCCACAAATAGATACCTCAAGAATCCGGCGGAGTATGTTACGTTAATTGATTATTCAAAGTAATTCTTAAATTCCAAATCAAATTACCAAATTCTAATCCCTGAGGCACCGCACCGCAAAACCGTAAGCCTGACCGTAAGTATGGCGGCCGACACCCGTATGACCATAACTCAAGTACCGAAACCAAGCACTCGTACCACTCTCGAGCGACGACCACAAGCGCGCGTAGCTACCACGATTGCCGAAACTACCGTCGGTATAGCGGTAGCCAGCGGCCCAAGCAGTAAAACCGCTGGAGTTTGTGGCGCCTGTATTAGGAGAATTCCAGCAGGGATATGTCCCGCAAATAGTTGTTCCTTTTATTTGGCCGCCTTCGTCTGTGCCTCTCCATCCACTAGTGGATTCGTCATACGGAAAATCTGTGGCGCAAGTGGCGGAATCGCAAACTTCCCGTTCCAGCGCGGTATACTCGTAATGCGATGGTATGTGCCAACCGCTTGGGCAAATTCCCTGAACCGGGATTGTGCAGGCGGGCTGGGACTCGCCTGTGCCGTTGCAGGACGCGGCCCCGCACATCATCTGGCTCCACTGGTATAGGGCGCCGTCTGTGGTGCAGTTTCCTTCGGTGTCAGAGTAGCAGTATTTTTCTGTTGCCGCGGCTGAAGGGCAATCGATTCCTTGGTTGTTTATACCGAGGGTCAAAGTTCCATAATTCAAATGCTCTGCCATCCAGCATTGGGTTCCAATAAGAACCGTGGCGTAGGATTTGCTGTCTCTGGAATCAACCAAAGCGTCTCCACAAGCCCAAGCTGTTGTGCCTGCATCAAACTCCACCTGACTTCCATAACTCGTTCCTGTTGCGTTGGTTGCGTAAGCCCTAACATAGTAATGAGTTTCTGCTACCAAACCTGTCATTGGAACAGTATAAGCCCCCACGCCCGTTCCATTAGTAGCGTGGCTATCGGAAATTGTTGGCGTGGCGTGAGTAGCCCAGCACATTCCTCTGGTAGCGGTTGCTCCACCATCGTCAGTTATATTTCCATTACCCGTGGCGGTTGTTTCCTGTATCGCTGTGACCGCCTGAGTGGTTACCGTTGGCAACCCTACATCAGGGTCAGTATCAAACTCCACCTGACTTCCATAACTCGTTCCTGTTGCGTTGGTTGCGTAAGCCCTAACATAGTAATGAGTTTCTGCTACCAAACCTGTCATTGGAACAGTATAAGCCCCCACGCCCGTTCCATTAGTAGCGTGGCTATCGGAAATTGTTGGCGTGGCGTGAGTAGCCCAGCACATTCCTCTGGTAGCGGTTGCTCCACCATCGTCAGTTATATTTCCATTACCCGTGGCGGTTGTTTCCTGTATCGCTGTGACCGCCTGAGTGGTTACGGTGGGTAAAGTAGGCAAAGAGGAATAATCTGCTAAAGTTTTGATACGCGTTATTCCCCCAACGTTTATTTTCATCATTACGTCTCCCGCATCTCCCCCACCAGTTCCATCAGAAACCCATTGAACTGAATTTCCTGAGTCTGGATCGGCCGGGTCCGATGATAATGGTCTTTGTGTTATAGCCCCATTGACATCTAATTTTGTGTCTGGGTCAGTTACGCCGATGCCGACGTTGCCGTCATTATAATACAAATCGGTACCTGTTTGAGTCCAATACCCACTGCCACTACCAATTGTTTGCGAAATGACTACTCCCCCTGATTTCTTTGCTTTAAGATTAAATTGATCGGTTGCCTCATCTAGCCAAAAACTATATTGACTATTTGCCAAATCAACATCAGCGGGAGCACTGCTTCCTGCCGGAAGAAAAGCATAATCACTTATTCCTCCTTCGGCATCAATTAAAGTAGAAGGACTATCTGTCCCTATTCCTAATTGACTTTTAATAATAATGCTATTGCCAATAGAAGTAGAAGTTGGAACAGCTGAAAAAACTAGATAACCAAAGCCAAGACTAGCCATTAGAACACAGGCAATAATTGCTCCAGCGTGCTTTTGAACCCAACTAAAGAACTTTTGATAAGAAGTTGTTGTTTTCATAAATTTATATAATAAGTTTTATGTTTTTTAAAATTAATTTAAACTATTTATTAACAAACAGATCGTTCTGGCAATTTAATATTTTTACCACAAAAACAATATCTTCTTCTATCTTTATAACACATATAACACATTTTTTCACTAAGTTTTAGCCAATTTAACCGATGAATGTTTTTCTATTTTCTGATTCCTGTTTTTCTAAGTCAATCAACTCTTTTTGAATAAGTTCTATCTTTCTTGTCATAAATTTTTTATTTACCATAGATGCTCTATTTTAATAATTTAGGCCTCTTTTTTACTAGAATGTCTTCCAAGCCAAAAAGTCGCTGACTGTCAACTGCAAACTTCGGGTCAATTAAATCAAGCAGGCTTTTTTATTGCCCGCAAATTCTACTAAACTATCTACATCGCTGTCCTTCTTAGCTTTTCCCCTCACAAAGAAACCAAAAACTCCTATCTTCTTTATGCTATAACCTCTCAAAACAAGGACAATTTGCCTTTTTGTGTTTTGTGCAGACGCATTCATAGTAAAATCTTAATCTTATTTTATTTTAGCGCAATTTATCTTTTTTGTGCTAAAGAACAAAATTGGTTTATGTATAATCACAGAATTTGAAACGCCTCAATTAATATAAAATTAAAAGTGATAATATTTATTTCCTTTTTAACTTTAATTATTTGGCTATATCTAAAAAATCTTTGACTAGCTTTGCTCTTATCGCTCCGTTTCTTTTTTTGATCGCATTTATCCAACTCACTTCTCGATCCTTAATTTTAGTAAAAATAAAAGATCTTTTATTAAACTTTCCTTGATCCAGATTTTCTGCTTTTCATTCAAAACTTCTCCCATCCCACTTAAAATATCACGGTTTTCCACTTTTCTCAGAGAAGAAATGCATTTTCGCAAAAAAGAATTAAAAGTTCCTCCCGATCTTTCTTCAATTATCTCCTTGTTTACTGCCCAATTATCCTTAAGGAAAAACCAAACATCATAAATGTCGCGATTAGCCTTACCCATTCTTTCGTACATAGCCATCAATTTATGAGCAAACATATCTTCCTTTTTCATCACCAACATCGAAATTCCAAGATGTGTTTTCAATGCATATCGAGAACCGAATGATCGGCGATTAATTTCCACTTTGATGTTTTGAGCTTTTTCTTCGTACGAAAGTAAGAAAAAAAGATTAAATCTTTTTTTCCTTGCTTCTTTAATCTTGCCATATTTGCTAACAATGCGTTCCACTCTTAAAAAAACATTATTTTCTCTTGTCTCGTCAAGTAAATCAAAATCTAAATCGACAGAGAAACGGGGCAAATCATAGAATAGATAAGCAGCTGTGCCACCCTTAAACCCTAAAAACGGAGATATGTCTGTATCAGAATAAATATCTTTAAGAATTTGAACTAACAAATTGTTGTGCGTTGCTATATCTAGACTCATACGAAATTACTGATCAGCTTTAAAATTCTCATAATGTTCTTTGACCTTTCTTTCCATGCGTTTATTATTTTGATAAATGGATAAAATTTCAAAAATTTTGTTCCAATTTAGCGCAGAAGGATTATCAAAATGATAATCCTTATTCAAATAAAGAACATCCAAAAATGCTCTTTCTGGAGTGGCAACAGAATAGTTCTCCGTAGTTTCTACCCCAGTGCTATTGGTCAAAATAATATCTTTTATTTTTCTATATGAATATTTTTGACCATCAACCTCTATCCCTCTTGTTAGGTAAGAAACAGCAAAAATCTGACCATAATACTGAAATGTAACGCCAGCTTGACCTAAAACAGTTTCCAGGCTTACATAAGCAGGCGTAAATATTCTAGTAGCCAACTCAAATCTATCGTAATCTCTATCTTTTGCGTAAATTCCCTGGCGAATACGGTAAAGATCGTTGTTCTTCAGATAGTAATTAATCCTTACTCTAGCCGCATTGCCAGAATCCCCCCACAACAAAACTATATCTTTAAAAGAAAAAACCGTCTTTTTTGAACGTAAAATTGTTGAAATATAATCCCCTTTTTTTATGTTCATGAACTAAGTATTAGCTTTAACCTCATATTCAGTTTAAGTCATGTTAGAAGCATTGTCAACTACAAAATTGTGGACGAAGCAAAAGAACCCTTTGGTGACTTTAAAAATATTCTAAAACAATCTGCGTCAAAGCAAAGCCACCTCTTTTATTGTTCTTATCCAAAAATACTTAAAAACAAAATTTCGTCTTTTGTTCTCTGGTTCTTTTATCCCCCCTAGTTTTTCTATATTTTTTGATGGAGAAATCGCTACCTTGATCTCCCTATTTTATCTCTTCCTCTAATGGAGAATTTTCTACTTGAGGAATTAAAACTATTGACTTTGTTGTTCCATCCTCTTGAGGAATATTAACTATTAATTTTCCCCCTTCTTTTAGCTGAGTAAGAACTGTTTGATTAAGAACACTTTGACCATCGCTAAATCCTTGTTGATAAGCGATAGCCTTGACTCTCAGCCATCCGAAATGAATATTAATCCCCAAAGAAACACAAACAAGAACTAGACCCAAAACTAAAAGTATTCTTTTGACGTGCTTTTTTTCTATCTTACGAGGCATTTTCATAATATTCTTTTGTTTAATTATATTACTACGTTATTCTATCGCATTCTTCACGAAAAATAAAACTTTTAAAATTAGTTGTCGCGACTCAACGATTCGGTTTCATTCTTCTCTCAAAGATAAAGAAACAACAATTAATTTCTATTAATTAGGTCCTTTCGTCTTGGCTCTACCAAATTGCTTGAGCATGTTAATTTAGTTATTTCCTTAGCAAGGCATTATTCTGATTGTCTTTCTTGCAAAGAAAATGATAATATTATTACAGAATTTGTTTATTCGCTAGATTGAAAACCGCCCTCGTAGCTTAATGGATAGAGTATTGGCTTGCGGAGCCAGTGATGTGGGTTCGATCCCCGCCGAGGGCACTACTTTAGAGAAAATGTTCTATACCCCCCCCCCTAATTCCTGGTTTCTTTTTGTTTTTTCGATAGCTTGATTCATCCCAATTTTCTCTTACTGATTTTTTGCAGAATCGTTGCTTGTCCATATTGTTTATTGTTATAATAAATTTATCCACACTATAACTATTTTAATTTTTTGACTCGCTTTTTTGGAGACAAGAAATTATTCTTGTTCACAATAGATCTACCAAGTCGTTTTTCAAGCTTCCTTCTTGCGCCGCCGGCAATATTACCACCGGCCCTTGCGTCGCTTTTTAATTTTGGCACTCCTTGCGAATTTTCAGTACGATGAATTTCGGCAGTAGCTCGCTCTCCCAGCATACTAAAAATCAATTCAAAATCATCCATATGATCACGCAAATTTTCCCTATCCAACTTTTTCATTTTTTTATACTGGCTTGGCGTAATTCCAAAACACGCCTTGGAAATTTCCGCTGTCAAGATTTCATATTCTCTTTGTTTTTTAACTCCTCTTTCTTTCCATTCATCTGTTAATTCTTCACGAATGGCGATCCCGCGCATTCTTTTTTCTATCCAGCCGGAAGGATATCCTTTTAATTTATACAGCATTCTTGTTCTTTTGGTTGCCAGTTCTGGATCTTCTATTTCTTTTATTCGTTCATATCCGACTTTTGCCAGCCATCGCTTAAATGGTTCAGCTTTAGGAGACGGAATTGACTGAATAATCCTAAAAATTCCTTCGGTATTAGCACAATTTAATTTTTGTTTGCCTCCAGTAGTTTCTATAGAAAGGGGGGTGGCAATTTGCCCCCACCCTTCTGCCAATTCAGAATCTCTACGGCGCATATCCTTAATATATCCATCGGGCTGAACAGAATCTGTCAAAGCTAAAATTACATCAGTAATAACAAACCACCATTCATTTTTATAAATAGCTTTACGAATTTCTTTTTTTTGAAAAATGGCGATTTTTGTGGTCGTAATTTTTTTATTCATAACCATTGTAAGTATATTAAAAAATTTAAGATAAAGAGTGGACAAATTATCGATCCAAGCGTACCTATTCGTCTTACTTTATATTATGCCATATTTTTGATATTGTGATAATACAACAATGTCTTAGCAATATGACAATGTCCTACTTGGGCAATATAGAAATGTCATAGTTGAGAGAAATATGTCATCTTTTTTGTCAGAATAACAATTAAATAACCAAAGAAAAGAGGTGACAAAGTTAATCGCAATGAGTTCAAAAGAATTATCAAGAGCGGGAATTATTAGAAATCTAATCGACCAGCGAGTTAACGGGACAGAAGCCACTAAACAACGGGGGTTGTCAACCAGACAGGTGAGAAGGATAAAAAGCCGAGTTGTTTGCGAAGGAACAGAAGGAATTATTCATCGAAGGACCTTATTAAGCACTCAAGGTACTCTAATTGTTTTTGGGGAATATAAGCATTTCTCATAGTTACTTTAAATTGGGGTATTTAACTGTCCTAATTCTATCAAATTTGGGTAGCCTAGTCAGATCTTCCTTGCTTGTTTTCTTATTGAGCTGACTCAATGTTACTCTCGCAAAAGGAATGCGAAGTAATTACAGGGAAAAACAACAGAAGCATTCGCCCTTTTTTAATAACCCAAGAATAGGTAGATCACTCCTTGTGGCCCACCTTTCCCATTGTTTGATACGTTTTGCTTTGAGTGATATTCTGAAAACATGCCAACAAGTAAAATTATATTAGAAATCCG
>CAZYFS010000006.1:18335-23951 GCA_964647465.1 uncultured Candidatus Saccharibacteria bacterium
AAATATATTTCTAACTGGGCAAATTGTGATGATTTTTGTACTCACAATCTCGGATATTTCATTGCTGAATTTCCTGAATTTATTCCCGAAGTAAAAAAATGGGCAAAATCTAAAAACCGATGGGTAAAAAGAGCGTCGGCAGTAGTTTTTATTTATCCTGTTCGACGCAAAAAATATCTCCAACATATTTTTGAAATCGCTAATATTCTCCTAATAGATAAAGACGATATGGTTCAAAAGGGTTACGGTTGGATGTTGAAAGAAGCAAGCAATATTTATCCCAAAGAAGTTTTTAGTTTTGTAATGAAGAATAAAGATAAAATGCCACGAACAGCATTAAGATATGCTATTGAAAAATATCCAGATAATTTACGGAAAAAAGCAATGCAAAAATAGAGCAACTTATTTTAAGGAAAAATTAAGAGCAATAAATAGATAAAATCACGAGAGCCCATTCTTGATCTCGTCACTTCCATCAAGAGAGCTCTTTTTAAATTCTGAGATAAATATTTGACGAAAGAGATGCATGTTGATTTAAATGCTTGACAAATATTCATAGTATGTTATTGTTTAACTATAAGCACAAGGAATGGCCTTGAGCATATAATCCGCAAGATGCCTTAAAAGGAGGCGCACGATGGATAGCATGATCTCTCACAATTTGAAGGACCTCGGATTCTTCTCGGCGATCGGAACAACTGAGCATAGTGGAATGGAAGCGAAGGGACAAGAACACCCCGTCAAGAGTGGAACCCCAAAAACCTTCGACTATAACAATGGGACCTACGTTGTTTACGATGAGCAAGGACTTCCTTGGATTGTCTCTAGTCTTAGTGACATCCAAAGAGCAAACCTTCAAGAACTTATCGCCACTCACGAACTGCAGCACGGAGCCTATGTCCCTCACTCCAATGACAGTGGTCATTTTGTTCGAGAAGTAATGCCGAAATTGATGCTAGCTATTAACAAAGATCTTTCTATGGGATAAAATTCTCAATCTCTATGAGAACAACGCCCGATGGAGGAGTAGGAAATGGCAAAGTTAGAAGATGGAATCATCCGATTCCTCCTTCCGACTAAAAGCCAATTCCTCTCCTCCTTTTTCATTTCTTTTCTTGTTTGCGAGAAACATTTAGTTCTTTGCTATTCGATAAAAATTAAAGCAAAAAACTTACAAAGCGAACTACCAAAATATTAAACTAGAAATTAGATAAAGTAGTAAAAATTACGAGGGCTCATTCTTGATCTCATCACTTTTATCAAGAAAGCTTTTTTTATTCTGAGATAAATTTTAAAGATAGAGATTACACGTTGGTTTAAGTACTTGACAAATATTTATAATATATTATTGTTTACATATAAGCTTAAAGGAATGACCTTGAGCATATAACCCGCAAGATGCCTTAAAAGGAGGCACATGATGGGTAGCGAGCTTTCTCATGAACTGCAGAACCTCGGATTCTTCCCGGCACTCGGAACATTAGAGGGTCTCAAGGAAGAAAAATTAGTCCCTGTTAAACCAGGACTTCCGTACACTTACGACAAAAATAACGGCGTCACTGTTGTTTTTGACGAAAGAGGACATCCCTGGATTAGAAGCCGATGGGATAATAACAAGGGAGCCGTCAAGACGCTCTTCAAGAAAATGATTCGCGCACACTCTTTGGATCGCGGGGCTCATGTCCCTCATTCCAACGATGGTGGTTTGTTCGTTCGAGAAAACAGAGTCTAGTTCAACTAAATAGCAAAGATCTTTCTATGGGATAAAATTCTCGATTTCTATGAGAACAACGCCCGGTGGAGGAGTAGGAAATGGCAAAGTTAGAAGATGGAATCATCCGATTCCTCCTTCCGACTAAAAGCCAATTCCTCTCCTCCTTTTTCATTTCTTTCTAGCTTTATTGAATAGATAAAATTCTCGATTAATTTTCCTGTTTATTATAAACAAGATTCTTTGACAAATACTTATAATATGTTATTGTAAGGGTGGAAAGAGAAATTGTTCTCTTTCCTGTAATTCTTTTCTTGGTTTAGAAAAATACTTCCTTAAACCAAGTCCGGTAATCCGGAAGAATTACAAAAGCTCTTTACAAGGAGGTGAAAAATGTTGAGCGACGAGAGACGATCTCAGGTTGAGCACCAATTACTCTTGTCGATAATTCGGAAGAAGACTTCTCTTCGAGATCTCCGAAATATCAATAGAGACGTTGGCACTCTTCTCTCAGAAGAAGCGATGATGACTGCTATTTCGACAACAAAAGAAGAACTGCAAGAGGTTATGGTTTCTTGCGTGCAGGAAATCATCGAAAAAGATCTGCCTCGTTCCTAGGCTCCCGTCAAGAAAAGGCAAGGTTGGGACATTCCTTTGAAAGGGTAATTGCTTCTCTCTTCTGACAGAAGCAGAACAAGAACCTCTCCTCCCTTTTCAAACACGGAGCTTCAAACAAGATTCACTTCTAATGGAGAGTCGAGACCGGTTTTTCCAGATGCGCCCCCGCCTTACGCGCACCCCCCTGGAACCACCCCTTGACTCTCCTTTTTCATTTCTAGAGCAGAAAATTAAGAGTCCTAAGCGTTTTATTAAATAAGTTCCCTCTTTTGTGTCATTTTTAAAAACCCACAAATCAAATTTCTTCGAAAGAGTTTGGCGGTTAAGCGAAAAACTGGTAAAATTATTTATCAGAATATTATGAATCTGCAAACTCTTTTAGGAGAAATCCCCCATATTGGACCTAGCCATCAACAAACACTCTATCGCCTTGGCCTAAAAACAGTCAGCGATCTTCTTTTTTATTTCCCTAATCGTTATCAAGATTTTTCTCACATTACTCCCGTTGCTAAAGTAGTAGCCGGTCAAATTGTTTGCCTAAAAGGAAAGATTATTGACATCAAAAGTAATCGCACATTTTACCGCCGCCTAACAATAACCGAGGCCTTATTGCAAGATAAAAGCGGCGCTATCCGTGTTATTTGGTTTAATCAACCCTTTCTTTCCGAACAACTTAATCAGGCAGAAGTTTGCTTGATGGGGAAAATTACTAGAAAAGACGGATCTCTCTGCTTAAACAGCCCCTCCCATGAACTTGTTAAAGGAAAAAAGAAAACTGACTGGATTCATGGAGGCCGAATAGTCCCCGTCTACCCAGAAACCAAGGGGTTAAATTCCCGTTGGTTGCGCTCTATTATCTATCCTTTGCTTCAAAAGATTGAAGGAGAAATAATTGATCCTCTTCCTGCGGAGATTAGAGAAAAATATCACCTTCCCTCTCTAAAAGAGGTTGTCCGGGAAATTCATTTTCCCTCCTCCTTAACAAAAGCTACTCTTGCCAAAGATCGTTTTGCTTTTGAAGAATTATTTTTGATTCAACTATTGGCTTTGCAAAACAAACAAAAGAATCAAAAGAATCCTTCTTTTGCAATCCCGATTGATCTCGATTTAGTCAAAGGATTTATCAAGACTCTCCCCTTTCAATTAACAAACTCCCAGCGAAAAGTAACTTGGCGAATTCTCCGCGACATGGAAACCTCCCAACCGATGTCTCGTTTACTAGAAGGAGATGTTAGTTCCGGAAAAACAATCGTTGCTACTATTGCTGCTCTTAATGCTATTCGAGCCGGTTTTCAGGTTGCTTTAATGGCTCCTACTTCCGTATTAGCCCAACAACATTTTCAAACCATTTCTCGTCTCTTGAAGGAATTCAAGATTTCTCTTGCCCTTTTAACCGGTGAAACCCAGAAAATAAAAGGAAGAAAAAGTTCGGCAACTCAAATTCTAAAACAATTGAAAGAAGGGAAAATTGATTTATTAATCGGGACCCACTCTTTAATTCAAGATCGAGTAAATTTTAAAAAATTAGCTCTAGTTGTCATTGACGAACAACACCGTTTTGGCGTCAATCAAAGAACAAAACTTCGTCAGCAACAGGCGAAGATTATCCCCCATTTCCTTTCCATGACCGCCACCCCTATCCCTCGGACTCTTGCCCTAACTCTTTACGGCGACCTAGATTTATCATTATTGAAAGAAAAACCAAAGAATCTTCGTGAAATAGAAACGAAAATAGTTAACCCACGTCATCGAATAAATGCCTATAAGTTTATTGAAAAACAAATTGCCGAAGGACGACAAGCCTTTGTTGTTTGTCCGCGCATTGAATCAGAGAACGGAGCAGAGGAAATTAAAACTGTTAAAAAGGAGTTTGCTAAATTAACTAAAGAAATATTTCCTGATTTGAAGGTTAAAATGCTTCACGGACAAATGAAGGCCGAAGAGAAAGAAAAAGTAATTAAGGCTTTCCGAGAAGGAAAAATAGATATCTTAATCTCTACCTCCGTTGTTGAGGTTGGTATCGACATCCCTAATGCCAGCGTTATGATGATTGAAGGAGCCGAAAGATTCGGCTTAGCCCAACTCCATCAACTACGTGGTCGAGTTGGTCGTTCTCAATACCAATCTTATTGCTTTCTTTTTGCCGAATCCTCTTCTCAAAACACTCGCCAGCGACTCGCTGCTCTTGTTCATTCCCAGGATGGTTTTGAACTAGCGGAGAAAGATCTTCAAATAAGAGGACCGGGAAGTATTTATGGACATACTCAATGGGGAATTCCTGATTTGGCCATGGCCAACCTAAAGAATCTTGCTTTAGTTGAAAAAACCCGTGAGGCCGCTCAAGAACTATTAAAGCGATATCCCAGCCTGGAACCTTTCCCGAAGCTACGGGAAAGAGTTAAAAATTTTCACTCTAAAATTCATTTAGAATAAAATTATGGCAAAAGCTTTTTTTGATGTTGACGACACCTTAGTCAACGGAAAAACATCTTTGATAATGTTTTTCGCTCTTTGTCGGGAAAAACAAATTGGTTTTTTACTCGTCGTTCGCTGGTTGTTCTGGTTATATCGGATCAGCTTCACTCTTCCCTTCCGTAGAAATAACTTTTTTCCTGTTTTAGCAGAGCATAGCTTTGCTTTTTTCGCCCGAAAAAGAGTGTCAACTGTTCAGGTCCAACTCGACAAAATATTCCAAGAAAGAATTAAACCCAGGTTAATTCCCTCAACCGTTCAGGCTCTTCGAGAACATCAAGAAAGAGGCGATCAAGTAATTCTTCTTTCGGGAAGTATTTATCCTCTTCTCCAACCTCTTGCTCGTTATCTAAAAGCAGATCGCCTTATTGCCACCGAGCTAGAAAATAAAAACGGGATTTATACAGGAAAATTAAAAAGAATTGTTTACGGTCAAAGTAAATTTACAATTGCTGAAAACGAAGAAAACTTCTCTTCTGAAGGAAATTTCTTTTATTCCAATTCTTGTGCTGACCTACCCTGCCTTGAACAAGTAACTTACCCTGTTGTTGTTAACCCCACTTCTCTCTTGAGAAAAAAAGCTCAAGAAAAAGGTTGGCCTATTTTAGCTGCTTCTTCAAAGAAGCAAAAAGGATAGAAAGTTTTATTTTCTGATTTTTTTATTAAAAATTAGACTCTGAATCTTATCTATCCGTTTTTAATTTCAAAAACTGCTTTATTGATTAAACTTTGAGCCAGAAACTTTTCTATCTTCTTTTCCTTTAATATAAAAAAATAGTTTACTTTTGTCTGAGAAAGTAATAATTTGTTGGGGC
>CAZYFS010000007.1:0-20309 GCA_964647465.1 uncultured Candidatus Saccharibacteria bacterium
CTTGGGGTTAAAAGAAAAGGAAGTTGAAAAAATGCAGGAAGAACTTACTTCTATTTTAAGTTACATTGATCAATTGAAAGAAGTTAATATTGAAAAAATAGAATTACAGGAAAAAGAAATTTTTAATCGAACCAGAGAGGATAAATCATTATCTTATTCCGGAATCGACAAATTAATAGAATTATTCCCCGATAAAAAAAATCGCCATCTTAAAGTTAAATCAGTTTTCAAAAAAGAATGAGAGATGAGATAAAAAACCTTACGATTGAAGCGGTAATTGATAAGCTTAGCCAGAAAAAATTTTCTGCGGTTGAACTAGTAAAAAGTTGCCTAAAAAATATCAAAGAAAAAGAAAGTGTTTTGGCGGCTTTTTTGAGCGTTGACGAGAAGTTGGCTCTTCAGCAGGCAGAAATAGCTGATCAACAAATAGAACAGTTAACAAAAGATAATCTACCAGAATTAATTGGAGTTCCTATTGCGATCAAAGATAATATTCTAGTTGAGGGAATGCCTTGTACGGCTGGATCGAAAATTTTGAAGAATTATATTGCTCCTTACAATGCTACGGTTATAAAAAAATTGAGTCAGGCAGGAGCCATTATTATCGGAAAGACTAATTTAGATGAATTTGCGATGGGATCTTCGACTGAAAATTCAGCCTTTCAAACTACCAAAAATCCAATAGACTTAGAAAGAGTTCCAGGAGGTTCATCAGGAGGATCAGCTGCGGCGGTAGCTGGAGGAGAGGTGATTTGTGCACTTGGGTCAGAAACAGGAGGATCAATTCGTCAGCCAGCTTCTTTCTGCGGGATAGTCGGGTTAAAACCAACTTATGGTTCAGTTTCCCGTTTTGGTTTAATTGCCTTTGCTTCGTCGATCGATCAAATTGGACCATTGACCAAAACTGTTTCTGGGGCAAAGAGAATCTTTCGCGCGATACGGGGAATCGATTCAAACGATTCTACCACCAAGGTTTTCCCAGAAAATAACAAAAAAACATTATCCTTAAAAGAGATACGAGTTGGTATTCCGCGAGAATATTTTACAGGAGAAGTTGATAAGAGGGTTGCTAGTTTGGTTAAGAAAGTGATTAGCCAATTAGAAAAAGAGAAAGTTAAAATGATTGAGGTTAGTCTTCCTCATACTAAATATGCTTTACCGGCTTACTATATTATTGCTCCATCGGAGGCAAGCGCCAATCTTGCTCGTTACGACGGAATAAGGTATGGATGTCCAGCAAAAGCAGAAACGCTATCTGACTTATATTTTAAAAGCCGAGGAGAAGGTTTTGGATCAGAAGTTAAGCGAAGGATTATGTTAGGAACCTATTCATTGTCGGCTGGATACTATGATGCTTATTACAAACGAGCACAAAAGGTTCGAGAACTAATTAAACGAGATTTTACTCAAGCTTTCCAAAAGGTAGATTTTCTTTTAACGCCAACAACTCCTAGCCCAGCCTTTAAAATTGGCGAGAGGAATCAAGATCCCGTTCAAATGTATCTTTCTGATCTTTTGAATGCTCCGGCCAATTTAGCGGGAATTCCTGCCTTATCTTTGCCGGTTGGTAGTGTTGATAATTTGCCGATTGGTTTGCAAATTATCGGACCATCATTTTCAGAAGAAAGAATCTTTTCTTTCGCCGAACAGATCGAACCTCATTTTTTCCAATAACGTTATTTTTAATAATGGAAAATATTTTTGTTTATTTAATTTCTCCTGAGTTGCAACATCGAATTTTAATAATCAAGATCCTTTTTTATCTTGTGTCTTTTTTCCTTTTTGCAAGTATTGTCTATTTTGTTCGAAAGGGCAGTTATTTACAAACTAGATTTAGAAAAAGATTAATAACGAAGGATTACCATGATTTTAAAAGCAAACATTCTCGTCGTCATTCTAAGGAATGGGCAAAAATCACTAAACTCTTAGAAAGCGAAAGCGAATCAGAAGATAAATTAGCAATTATCGAAGTGGGGTCTTTGACTGAAAAAATCCTAAAAGAACTTGGATTTCAGGGGGAAACTTTAGAGGAAAGTTTAAAAAAAGCTTTTCCCCAAGAAGATTTAGATTTTTCTGAGATTCAACGAATTAATGAAATTCGTCAGCGGATTATTAAAAACCCAAAAGAAAAATTTAATCATCAACAAGCCAAAGAAGGAGTCGAGGTTTTTTCTAAAATTCTCGGAAAATTAAATTATTTTTAAATTTTCCTTTGACTTTACTTTTTTATAAGACCAAGTTATAATACGAAATCAGATATCGCGGGGTGGAGGAGTAGTACCTCATCAGTCCCATAAGCTGAAGGCGCCTGTGCAATTCAGGCCCCCGCAACAAACAATGCTTTTCGAAAGAAAAGCCGGGGAGTAGAGTGGCTCTCTAAGGTCGTCTCATAAGCGATCAACGTAGGTTCGATTCCTGCCTCCGGTATTGTTTTTTATGCAAAGAGAAAGAAGAGAGGGGGGGGCGTAGCTCAATTGGTTAGAGCACGTGCTTGTCGAGCACGGGGTTGTGGGTTCGAGTCCCGTCGTCCCCGCTTAAAGCGGAAAGATAGTAGTTTTATTCTTTATTAAAAACCGAGTTTTGTTGCTCGGTTTTTGATTTATTGAAAGATTTTACCTAGTTAATATCCTTGAATTTCCCTATTTTTTAGGGTAAAATAAAGATAATATGACTATTCAGGAGATAAAGAAAAAAGCACTAAAAGAGATTGGCGATAGTCAAAATCTTAAACAATTAAACGGAATTTTTCAAAAATATTTAGGCAAAACCGGAGAAATTAATTCGATTTTAAAGTCATTTAAAGAACAATCTCTTGCTCAGAGAAAAATAGTAGGCCAAGAGATAAATCTTTGCAAGAATTTTCTCAAAAAGAAAATTGCTCAACAAGAGGAGGAATTAAAGGAAGAGATGTTGGCTCGACAATTAAAAGATCAATCGCTAGACGTTGCCCATTTGGGAGTAAAAATAAAAAAAGGACATCTTCATCCCTTAACGAAGGTTTTAAATGAGATAGAAGAGGTTTTTAAGGGAATGGGATTTTCAATTATTGAGGGGCCGGAAATAGAAACAGAGCATTATAATTTCGATGCCTTAAATATTCCTCTCGATCATCCGGCAAGGGATGTGTGGGATACTTTTTGGTTGAGTAATAAAAAGTTACTGCGCACGCATACTTCTCCAGCTCAAGTTCATTATATGGAAAAACATAATCCACCTTTCCGAATTATTGTTCCGGGCCGTTGTTTCCGGCATGAGGCAACAGATTCTTCTCATGATATTCAGTTTCATCAATTAGAAGGATTAATGGTGGGGGAGAAAGTTTCTATTTCTAATTTTAAAGCAGTAATTGAAGAACTTTTTTCTACTCTTCTGGGAGAGAAAGTTAAAACCAGAATACGTCCTTCTTACTTTCCTTTTACCGAACCAAGTTTTGAGATCGACATTAAACGCAATCATTCTTCGGAATGGTTAGAAATAATGGGAGCGGGGATGGTTCATCAAAATGTCTTTAAGGAGGTTGGCTATCTTCCTCAGAAATGGCAAGGCTTTGCTTTTGGCATAGGAATCGATCGCCTAGCAATGATCAAATACAATATCGAAGATGTACGCCTATTCTACAATGGAGATCTGAGATTTATTCATCAATTTTAATTTTTCGAAATGTTATTTTCTTATTCATGGCTCCAAGGTTTTTTTCAGCAGAAATTACCTTCGCCCCAAAAATTAGCTGAGGTTTTAACTAATCATAGTTTCGAAACAATAGTTAAGAACGACAAAGTCCTTGATGTCGATGTTTTGCCAAATAGAGCAGGGGATTGTCTTTCCTATCAAGGATTAGCAAGAGAAATTGGGGCTTTGCTTAACAAAAAAGTTAATTTCCCAGAAACAAAACAAGGAACGAACAAAAATTTAATCAAGACAGCTAATAAAATATCAGTGACAGTGGAAGATCAAACAACTTGTTTGGGGTATTCATTGAAATTGATAACAGGAATAAATATTCAAGCTTCATCTCCTGAAATTCAGAAAAAGTTAAAAGAATCTGGATTGAAGCCAATTAATAACGTAGTTGATTTGGCGAACTATGTCATGTTAGAGACAGGACAACCAATTCATGTTTTTGACCTGGAGAAAATTGTTGGCGGAAAAATAACTGTTCGCGAAGCTAAGTCAGGAGAGGCGATCACCACCATAGATGGTCAGAATTATAAATTAAAAAAGAATATTCTAGTTACAGCTGATAAAGATGGTCCGTTAGTTATAGCTGGAGTTAAGGGAGGAAAAAGAGTAGAAGTTTCTCCTGAGACAAAGACAATTCTTGTCGAAGCAGCAAATTTTTCTCCAGCAGTTGTGAGAAAAACATGGCATCAATTTGGATTAAGAACAGAAGCCTCTTGGCGTTTTGAGAATAAATTGAGCTTATCTTTAATCGAATTGGCTCAAAAAAGATTTAGTTATTTGATCGAGAAATTCAAACAAGGAACACCAGCTAACGATTTAATTCAAATCAATATTCCTTTAGAGAAGAAAAGAACGGTTTATTTAGATTTAGATTATTTAAATCGTTTATTGGGAACAGGAATATCCCCTAAGGAAGTAAAAGAAATATTAAACAATTTGGGATTTAAAATTACGGAGCCGAAAAAGAATACTTTAAGAATTGATATTCCTTATTGGCGTTTAGATGTATCAGGCCCAGAGGATTTAATTGAAGAGGTTGCTCGAATTCATGGATATCAAAAACTTCCTGCTTTGGCTCCAGAAGGAAAATTAATTTCTTTTCAGGAGAATGAAAAACAGGCAGGAAGAAGAGAGATTAAAAAATATTTAGTTAATACTTGTGGATTAGATGAAGTCCGGAACTATTCTTTTATTAGCGAAAAAGAGAGGGAAATCTTTTCCTATAAAGAGAAAGAACTTATTGGTGTTGTTAATCCAATGAGCAATCGGCAAAAATTTCTTCGACCTAGCTTAATCCCAGGATTATTGAAAAACATACAAGACAATGAAAAGTTTTTTCCTTCTTTTAGAATTTTTGAAATAGGAAAAGTTTTTTCGGCGAATGAGCTTGGAAAAGAAGAATTAGCTGGAGCAGTAGTGATTAAGGAAAAAGAGAAGAAAGAAGGGTTTTATGAGATTAAAGGGATTTTAAATTCTTTAGCTGAATCTTTTGTAATTACTGATTTGAAATTTGCTCCGACCAAAAAAGATATTCCTTCTTGGGGGCATCCAAATCAATGTGCGGATGTTAAAATTGGCAACGGTAAAATTGGTTTGTTAAGTGGGGTTCATCCGAAAATATTGGATAGTCTCGGGATTAAAGGATCAGTCTTTGTTTTTATGCTTAATATCAATTCTTTTATTAAGACTGCTTTAGTTGAGCAGGAATATTGCCCGATTTCTATTCACCCAGCTGCTCGGCGTGATTTGTCAATCTTGGTTCCCTTAGGAACTAGCACCGAGAAAATCATAAAGAAAATTAATTTTTCAGGAGGAGAATTAATTCGAGACGTTGACGTTTTCGATATATATGTTGGAGAAAATGTTCCAACGGGAGTGAAAAGTTTATCGTTTCACCTTGTTTATCAGGCTACTGACAGGACTTTACAGACAAAGGAAATAGAAACACTACAGACAAAAATTATCAAGGATTTAGAGAAAGAATCCGGTTGGCATATTAGAATTTAACCAAATTTGTTTATAATATGAAGAAATCCAAAAAAGAAAGCTCGTTGCAATCTTTGAAGAAACCATCTAGTGGATATAGCGCAAAAGATATTTACGTCTTAAAAGGTCTTGAACCGGTCCGAAAAAGACCGGGAATGTATATTGGTTCGACTGGGAAGGCTGGGTTGCATCATTTAATTTGGGAATGTTTTGATAATAGCCTAGACGAAGTCATGGCAGGGTATGCTTCTGAGATAAGAATTGATCTTCTTCCTGATAACTTAGTACGGGTAACTGATAACGGGAGAGGAATTCCCGTTGACAAACATCAAAAAACAGGAAAATCAGCCCTAGAAACAGTTATGACCACCCTTCATGCTGGGGCTAAATTTGGGGGAAAAGCCTATCAAGTTGCTGGGGGGTTGCATGGGGTAGGAGTTTCGGTAGTCTGCGCTTTGTCTAAATCCCTTAAAGCAGAAGTTTGTCGGGATGGAAAGCATTATGAGCAGGAATACTCTCAAGGAAAAGTAATGACAAAATTAAAGCAAGAAGGGAGTTGCCAAGGAACAGGAACTATTGTAACTTTTGCTCCGGACCCGGAAATTTTTAAAGAAATTGAATTTTCTTGGAAAACGATTCTTCATCATTTAAGACAACAAGCCTATTTAACAAAGGGAGCAAAAATTATTCTTACCGATGAACGTTTTCCAGGTAAAGAAAAGAATTATACTTTCTATTTTGAAGGAGGATTAAGTTCTTATGTTAAATATTTAGTCAGAAAAACGGAGACAAGGCATCCGGATGTTTTTTATGCGGCCTCAATAGAAGAAAAGGTGAGTGTTGAAATTGCTTTGCAATACACAGAAGACACTGAAATTCTTCAAGAAAGTTTCGCGAATAACATTCATACGCCAGAAGGGGGTATGCATTTAACGGGATTCCGGACGGCCCTAACAAGGACAATCAACGCTTACGCTCGCGAAAATGGTTTCCTGAAAGAAGGTGATGATAATTTAAGTGGAGTTGCTGTAAGCGAAGGGATTGTGGCGGTAGTTTCGGTCAAATTAAGGGAGCCTCAATTTGAAGGACAAACAAAAGCGAAGCTTGGAAACACGGAAGCTAAAACTGCGGTAGAAAAAATCACCTCTTTCTATCTAAAAGATTTTCTCGAAAGAAATCCGCGCCAAAGCAAAGCGATCATAGAGGGATGCTTGATTATTGCTCAAGCTCACAAGGCAGCAAGAATGGCCAGAGAAACAATTATGGGGAAAAAATTGCACGGTGCTTCGCTTCCTGGAAAATTGGCTGATTGTAGCTCTCGAAAACCAGAAAACTCAGAATTATATATTGTTGAAGGAGAATCAGCGGGAGGAAGCGCCAAGCAAGCTCGTGATCGAAAGTTTCAAGCCATCCTACCTTTGCGAGGAAAAATTTTAAATGTAGAAAAAGCTAACTTAACTCGTATTCTATCTTCAACTGAAATTAAAGCTTTAATTATTGCCTTGGGGACAGCAATCGCAGAAGATTTTGATTTAAGTAAATTACGCTATCATCACATCATTATTATGGCGGATGCTGATGTAGATGGTGCTCACATATGTACTTTGCTTTTGACATTATTTTATCGTCACTTTAAACCGATTATCGACAAGGGATGTTTATATATTGCTCAACCTCCTCTTTACCAAATAAAAAAAGGAAAGAAGATAATTTATACTTATACCGAAAAACAGCAAAAGAAAACATTGTCTTCGATGGAGAAGCCTTTTTCTATTCAGCGATATAAAGGGTTGGGAGAAATGAACGCCGATCAATTATGGGAAACAACTATGGATCCGGAGACGCGTCTTTTAAAAAGGGTAATAATCGAAGATGCTGTTCTTGCCGATCAAACTTTTGATGATTTAATGGGAAAGGATGTAGGCCCTAGAAAAAAGTTTATTCACACTCAAGCCCAATTAGTGAAAAATTTGGACATTTAAAGATTTGACTTACAAGCTAAATATCTATATAGTGTAAAGAATTAAGCTATGACAAACTTTATTACAAAAATTAGCAAATTTCTTAAGGAAGTAAGGGCAGAGATGAAAAAGGTAACTTGGCTGAAACGAAAGCAACTTTTTAGGTATATCTTGGCTGTTATTGCTGTTTCTGGTTTTATTGCTTTGTTTTTGACCGGACTGGATATTGTTTTTTCCTTTTTAGTTCGTTATTTTGCAATTTAATCGGAATTTATATCTATGGCTTATCAAAAAGAAAATATCGGAAGACATTGGTATGTTTTGCATACCTATTCTGGGCAAGAGGATAGGGTGGCAGAAAATCTGAAGCAAAGAACAAAAAGCTTCAAGATGGAAGACAAGGTTTTTGATATTTTAGTTCCTCGAGAAAAAAATATAAAAATAAAAGACGGAGAAAGAAAAGTTATTGAAGAAAAAATTTATCCGGGTTATGTTCTAGTTGAAATGATCGTCGATGATAAAACGTGGTATGTTGTTCGCAATACAGCAGGAGTTACTGGTTTTTTAGGAACAGGGATAACACCAGTTCCTGTTTCTTTGGAAGAAATGGGGTTATTGCAAAAGAAAATCAAGAAACAAAAACCAAAAGTTAAAACAGATTTTGACATAGGAACCCTGGTCGAAATTACTGATGGCTCATTCAAAAACTTTTCCGGCAAAGTAACAGCTCTTGATGCCGAGAAAGGGAAAATTAGTGTTGCCGTAGATGTGTTTGGTAGGGAAACGCCAGTTGAATTAGACACTTTGCAGGTAAAAAAAACTTAACAGTTAATTATGAAGAAAGTTAAAAAAATATTAAAGATACATATTAAAGCAGGGAAAGCTAATCCAGCTCCTCCTTTAGGGCCAACTTTGGCTGAGCAGGGAATAAACATTCCTGAGTTTTGCAAGAAGTTTAACGATATGACGAAAGATAATGGGGAATTTACTCTCCCGGTTGTAGTAACGGTGTACGAAGATAAGAGTTATGGAATTGACTTAAAACAACCCCTCACTTCAGAACTTTTAAAGCAAATAGCTGGTGTCAAGTTGGGGTCAGGAGAACCTAATAAGAAGAAGGTTGCTAAAATTACTATTGATCAATTAAAGGAGGTGGCCGAAAAGAAAATGCCTGATCTTAATACTACCGACATTGAAAAAGCGATGAAAATTATTCGAGGGACAGCTGATTCAATGGGAATTGAAATTCAGTAAAGAGTAGTTGACATTGATAAGGAAATGATTATTATGAATATTAGTGTTTCAGATCTTCCCGTATTTCTTATCGTGGGTAGATACTGATAAAGGTCGAATGATATTGATTAATTGAATTGATTTTATGCCAGAAGAAATAGAGGACAAAAAATTTTTAGAATTCGTTGTTACATCTATTGTTGACCATCCCTCTGATGTGAAGATAGAGCGAACGGTAGACGAAATGGGAGTTCTTTTATCTCTCCATGTTCATCCCGATGATATGGGACAAGTAATTGGACGTAGTGGAGCAACAGCAAGAGCGATTAGAACCTTGATTCGTATTATTGGTCTCAAAAGTCACTCTCGTGTTAACTTAAAGATCGAAGAACCAGAAGGTGGTCGTTCAAGACCAGCGAGTCATGATGCTTCTCATAGCGAAGAGACAAGAAAAACGGTCGAAAAGAAAGAAGAGGAAAAAGAAGAAGCACCAAAAGAAGAGAAAGAAGAGGAAAAAGAAGAAGAAATAGAAGAAGTAGAAGAGAAGAAAGAAGACAAAGATTTAGGCGATTTAGATCTATAATTAGATTAGGTCTTATCTAAATCTTAAACAGTGCTATTCTTAAGAAGGAATAGCACTGTTTTTAAATATCTTTAATTATGCGATTTGATATTATTACTTTATTTCCCTCGACTATTATTCCTTTTTTCCAGGAAGGAATTATTGCTCGAGCCCAAAAAGAGAAATTAATAGATATTAAAATTCATAATCTGCGGAAATGGACAACTGACAAGCATAATGTTGTCGATGATAAGCCTTACGGAGGGGGGAGGGGAATGATTCTGAAAATTGGACCAATTTTTAGAGCAGTTGAAAGCCTTAAACAAAAAAAGAAACAGACCAAAGTAATTTTATTTTCTCCTCGCGGAAAGGTTTTTAATCAATCTCTTGCTAATAATTATACAAAGATTGATCAATTAATTTTAATTAGTGGTCGTTATGAAGGAATTGACGAAAGAGTGTTCCAATATATTGCAGATGATGTTTTGTCCGTTGGGAATTACACCTTGATGAGCGGAGATTTACCAGCAATAATTGTTATAGAAAGCGTTGGTCGTTTAATAGAGGGGGTAATTGGATCAGAGGAAGAAATAAAAGAAAGGGTAAATTCGAGAGGAGGTTTCAAAGAATATCCTCAATATACACGACCAGAAGTTTTTACTTCGATTAAGGGGAAGGAATGGAAAGTTCCTCCGGAGTTACTTTCTGGCGATCATCAAAAAATTAAACAATGGAGAGAAAGTCGTACTCAAATTATTGAATCTTAAGCCGGGATGTGTTATAAAAAAATGAGGGTAGGTAGCCAAGTGGTTAAAGGCGACACTCTGTAAAAGTGTTGGTTTCGGCCTACGGGGGTTCGAATCCCTCCCTGCCCACTTTTTGAAAGCCCGAATAGCTCAGCTAGCAGAGCACATCCATGGTAAGGATGAGGTCGACAGTGCAAATCTGTCTTCGGGCTCAAGCGAATTAAGGGTCCGTAGTTCAACTGGTAGAATATTGGTCTCCAAAACCAAGGGTTCCAGGTTCGAGTCCTGGCGGACCTGCTTAAAAATTTCATAAAATAAATAAAATGAGTTATGGAGATTTAATTCTTCTTTGCTTGAAGCCACAAAGAAAGAAGGTTTATCTCGAAGATTTGATCTTTGAATGCTTTGAGAGGTTTCCAACTAGATTTTGCTTTTCTAAATATCCTCAATGGCCTGATGCCAGGAAAATAGATAGGGCATTGAGATATTTAAGAAAGAAAGGAATGATTAAGGGAGATCCCCAAACTTTTTTTAGACTAACCCCGAAGGGAGAAAAGCAAGTTAGGGGAATTCAACAAAAATTTCGTCAACAAAAACTATTTTAAAATTATGTTTGATAAATTTAAAGATTTAAATCAATTAAGGAAATTAAAAAGCGCACTAGGAGAAGAAGAGGAAAGATTGGAAGAAAATGGCGTGGAAGTTTTAGTTAGTGGGGAGATGAAGATAAAAGAGATTAAGTTAAATGATCAATTAAAAGCAGAAGAGCAAGCGATTTTATTAAAGGATTTAATCAATCGTGCTTTTCAAGAGGTGCAGAAGAAAGTTGCCGCAAAAATGAAAGAAGGGATGCTTTAGGGATTGCTATTTATTTTAAACTTAAAATCAATCAGCAAAAATACCTGCATTTTATTATTGGCTCTAAAAGATGATGAGGAAATTAATTGATCTGTTTTTAGTGTTGATTTCCTTTTGTATTGCTTCGTTTATACTCTACAAGGGATTTTTTTTATTATTTACTTGATTACTTATGACTCGGCAAGAAGCTTTCAATATACTACAAAAGAATCTTTCTTCCCCAAATCTAATTAAGCATAGTCTTGCGGTCGAAGCTGTGATGCGTAAATTAGCAGATTATTTTGATCAAGATTGTGAACAATGGGGAATAACTGGACTGCTTCATGATATCGATTACGAAAAGACTAAAGACAATCCGAGTCAACATTCTTTAGTGGGGGCGGAGATGATTCAAGAAATGGGATTAGATGCCGAAATAGTCCAGGCAGTCAAAGTTCATAACGAGATTCATGGGATTGAACCAGAAAGTTTAATGAGCAAGGCTCTTTTTTGCATTGATTCACTCACGGGACTGATTGTGGCAAGTGTTTTGGTGCTTCCTTCTCGAAAAATTAGCGACCTAACGGTTGATTCTGTTTTAAAGCATTTTCAACAAAAATCTTTTGCGCGGGGAGTTAATCGAGAGAATATTGACAAAACCAAAGAATATCTTGATTTAGATCGAAAAGAATTGGCGATTTTAGCATTATCGGCAATGCAGGAAATTTCGACTGAATTAGCCTTGTAAAATAAATATTTTTACATAATTCTGTATGAGAAGTTTAGTTATTATTTTAATCATTATTTCTTTGACTTTTGCCTTTCTAGGATGGGGGGTTTATTCGGCTGTAAGAACTATTTTTTGGGATCCTTTTGATAGTCAAGGAGAAATAGTAAAATTTGAAATTCAGTCAGGGGAGAAAGTTATAGATCTCGCGGATAGATTAGAAGAGGCAAAGATCATTGAGAGTCGCGAAGCTTTTATTTTTTATATTTTATTAGCTCAAAATGATCAAGATTTAAAATATGGAACATATCATTTTTCTTCAGCAATGAGCATAGTGGAGATAGCAAGCCTAATCATTTCAGGAGAAACTGCTCCGGAAGTTGTCCTAAGAATTAAAGCCGGACAAACTCTTCTGCAAATGGAGAAATTTCTAGATCAATCTATTGGGGTTTCGGAAATTAAACTAATTGATTTTAAGATTAAAGATTTTCAAGAAGACTTTGTTATCCTTCAGAGTGTTCCATCCGAAAAAAGCCTAGAAGGGTATATTTTCCCAGATACCTATTATTTAGCAAAGGGGGCTTCAAGGGAAGATATTATACGGAAAAGCATGGAGAATTTATCCAAGAAACTTGAAAATATCTCTCTGTTAAAAGAAGAAAACCTATGGCAAACGATAGTTTTGGCAAGCTTAATCGAGAAGGAGGCGGACACAATAGAAAACAAGAAATTAGTTGCGGGGGTATTAAAAAAGAGATTAGAAATGGGAATGCTCTTGCGACTTTGCTCAACTATTAATTATATTACAGGGGAGAGTAATCCCCATTTATCAATAGAAGAAACAAAAATTGATTCTCCTTACAACACCTATCAATATCTTGGTTTGCCTCCTGGGCCTATTTGCAATCCAGGAGTGAATAGTATTGTGGCAGCGATTGATGGTAGCCCGGGTTCTTATCTTTATTATTTTTCTACTCCAACCGGAGAAATGATTTTTAGTCACAATCTTCGTGAGCATAATCAAGCAAAAATTAAATACAATAAGTAATGAACGGGAAAAGAGTTCTTTTAATAATTCCTCCGAAAAATTTTCAAGACGAAGAATATTTCGTTATTAAAGAAGAGTTAGAGAAAAAGAAAATAGAAATAATAACAGCAGGCCTAAAGGTAGGTCAAGCCATAGGAATGAACGGGGGAGCGACAACAGTAGACAAGAAATTAGCCGATATTGTTTTAGAGAGTTACGATGGATTAATTTTTATTGGAGGAACAGGAACCTTGAGGCATCTAGATAACGAAGATTCTTATCGAATTATAAATAAAGCTCTTTTGTCTCAGAAAATAATCGGAGCTATTTGTATCGCCCCTCTACTTTTAGCAAGGGCAGGAATACTCAAAGGGAAAAAGGTTACTGTGTGGGCTTCTCCCTTGAACAGAGCAGCAGTGAGAGGAATCAAAGAAGAAGAAGGGATTTATTTAGATCAGCCAGTAGTTCAAGATGGGAATATCATTACCGGAAATGGGCCCTCTGCGGCAATCGAATTTGCTCAAGTTATAATCTCATCCTTGACAAAAAGATAGAGATTTCCTATACTAACAGAAGTTCATAGATGGTAGGCATTTAAGCCCTACTGAGAATCAAATAGATTTTATTTTAGAATTTACGATTTAATCTGTGAACTTAATCACAGGTTTTTTATTTTTAAAGCAAATATGGCACTAACTCTCCAGCAAAAGAAGGAAACAATTTGTAATCTAGAAGAAAATATTTCTAAACAAAAAGGATTAATTTTTGTCGATTTTTACAAATTAAAAAACGAAGAATTATCTCAGTTAAGAAGCAGCTTAAGAGAAAATGATTGTCTTTTGCAAGTAGCAAAAAAGACTCTACTCAAGATAGCTTTAAAAGACAAAAAGTCGGTCGTAGAAATGATCAATAATTTTGGTGGATCGGTTGCTTTGATTTTTGGTTTTCAAGATCAAATTCAGCCAGCAAAAATAGCTTATCAATTTGCCCAAAAACACGAAAATTTAGAATTATTAGGAGGATTCTGGGATGATAATGTCCAAGAACAAGAAAAGGTCATAGCTTTGGCAAAATTACCTTCTTATCAGGAGCTTTTGGGGAAATTTGTCAATGTAATTAGTGCTCCTCCAAGAGGATTAGTCGTTGTTTTGAATGGAAATATTAAAGGTTTAGTCGTTGCCTTAGATCAAATCAAGCAATTAAAATAAACTTAAAATTATTATGAGTGAAGAAAGCAAAAAAGAGGAAATAAAAGAACCTAAACAAGAAGAAGAAAATAAGCCGGAAAAGAAGGAAGAAGTTAAAACAACCAACAAGGAAGAGGGAAAACCTGTTCCTGCCGAAAAAGCAAAAAAGGAAGAAAAGAAAGAAAAAGTGGCGGAAGAGAAGAAAGAGGTAGAAGTTCCAAAGAAATTCAAGAAATTAGTAGAAGAGATTGAACAGATGAGCGTTATTGACCTTTCTGAATTAGTCAAGATTTTAGAAGAAAAATTTGGGGTTTCTGCTAGTGCCTCAACAATAGTTGCTGCGGCTCCAGGAGCCGTTGCTGGAGAAGGCGAAGAAGACGCAAAAAGTTCTTTTGATGTAATAATGACAGGAGTTGGCGAAAAGAAGATAGAAGTCATCAAGGCGCTTCGTGACATTACTGGAAAAGGACTAAAAGATTCAAAAGATATTGCGGACAAAACAGTTCACGACCCACAAGTCATCAAAGAAGGAGCGGGGAAAGAAGATGCAGAGGAAATTAAGAAAAAATTAGAAGGAGCTGGAGCATCTGTTGAGCTAAAATAAGAAATTTCATTGTTTGGATTGATAAAAAAGAGAGCTTAGGTGCTCTCTTTTTTGCTTTCAAATTAAGAATGAGCGTGTTAAGATTTAATAAAGGATTTATCCCAACGGGCGTATAGCTCAGTGGCTAGAGCGCACGGTTCACATCCGTGAGGTCTGTGGTTCAAATCCACATATGCCCACTTACATCTCAATGAATTGAAGGCGTTCCTCGAGAAAGTTTTTTGCAGAGATTCTTTAAGGCAAATGAAGAAATAAAAAACAGCAAATCATCTTTCAATCATTTTCTTGGTTTTGCTCGCAGGATTTGATAAAATAATAGTAAGAATTTGGGATAGAACTTATTTTTGTTTAGATAACACAATATGAATTCGAAACAAAATATATTTCGGTACTGGCTTGCTTGGCATTTCATTGAAATTCCTCGAGATATTATTAAAATTATTAATAACTTGCTTCGCTTTGTGTGGAGCTTTTTCTCAATTTCTTTATTGTTGAAAACGCTTTTTTCGCCTTGGAGAAAATATTACTGGGGATATGGTCGTGGCTTTAGTCTGAAAAATTATCTATCGGCTTTTTCTTTCAACTGCATTTCTAGATTTCTAGGGATGCTTGTTCGTATAGGTCTTATATTTCTTTCTTTAATAGCCATCTTCCTTGTAAGTGGAGGAGGATTGATTTTATTTTTAGCGTGGATTTTTTCTCCGGTTATTATTATCTTCTTTCTTATTCTAGCCGGGGTATTAATTTTTTAACATGACCAATAAATTTTATTTTGACCCCCAATCATCTTCTACTTTTTGGGCAATTAAATCAAAAAATTGCACTGTTTTAAATCTGGGGAATATTTTCGCAAAAATCTTTTTGGGATTATTTTTATTATCTCTTCTTTGGTTATCTTTAAACCTCTTTCCTCGTTATAATTTTTCTTGGTCTCTCGACTATTCTTCTGGAGTGGGTTTCGCTTTGTTATTTTTTGCTATTTTCTTGATATCTAAAAGTGGACACTTTTTCCTTGAAACTAAATTAAAACGTCTTGGACCATCAGTTTCCTATTTATCTGGAGCTTCTGTTCAAAGAATAAATTTAGCTAAAGTTGTTGATTATCGAGCAGGACAGTTAATCGTTAAGCTTTTCAATAAAGAAAAACAAAAACACGTCAGCTTAATTTCTTCTCTTTCCTTTGGTTATTCTTTATTGAGCAATAATTCCCTAATCAGTTTCGTTTTTTCGCGAGCTGGATTAGATTGGAAGGAAGTCAAGAATCTTCTTAAGGAAGAAAGGCAAAAAGAAGAAAAAGAAGAAAAAGACTCAGATTTAAGCCTAGAAAGTATTTTAATCGCTGCTTTTCAGCGTGCGTCCAAGAAAAATCATCAAAAGATATTTCTGGAAGATTTATTGTCTTCTTGGATTTGTTACGATCCTTTCTTGAACAAAATCTTACTTGAAAGGGGATTAAGGGCAAAGGACATGGATAGCATAATTGAATGGTTTGAATTTATTAGTCAAGAAATAGAAGCATCTGAAGGGTTTTGGAAGCGTGATAATCTAAAAAAGATAGGAAGTATTGCTACTAGTTGGGCGGCTGGATATACCTTAATGCTGGATAGATATTCAACTAATTGGACTCGTTTGGCAAGAAGAAAAGGATTTTATCGAGAAATTCTTGGGCATCAATCAGAGTTGGAAGGGGTGGAAAATATTTTAGTAAATTCACAGAAAAATAATGTTTTGTTGGTAGGTCAACCGGGTAGTGGTCGAAAGAATATCCTTCTAGCTTTAGCAGGAAGAAGTTTTTGGGGAACGACATTGGAAGCATTGAGAGGGAAGAGGATTTTGGAGTTAAATCTAAATCATTTAATTGCCCAAACTTCTTCGGGAGAAGAGGTAGAGTTGGCTTTAGATCAATGCTTTCAAGAAGTTATTACTGCGGGAAATGTCATTTTGGTCATTAATGATTTAGAGCGCTTTGTAGGAGAAACGACTATCGGAACTGTTGATATTTCTGGAATATTAAGCAAATATCTAGAATCACCGAAATTTCAAGTAGTAGCTATCACTTCTCCCCGAGGGCTTCGTCAGAAAATGGAAAAGAAAACGGCCTTCATTAATTTATTTCAAAAAATTGAAATTACCCCTCCTTCAGCTCATCAAACTTTGAGAATTCTAGAATTACATGTTCCTCGATTAGAAGCTCAATATCGCAAATTTATTCTTTACCCAACACTCAAAAAAGTTGTTGAGCATAGTGCTCGTTATTTTCAAGAGAAACCTTTTCCTCAGAAGGCGATTGATTTATTAAATAGCGTTTTAGTTTATTCATCTCGTTACGGGAAGGGAAAGATAGTTTCTCCTCAATACGTTGATCAAGTGGTAGAAAGGAAAACAGAAATTCCGGTCAGTCAATTAAGTAATATCGAAAAAGATACGCTCTTGAATTTAGAGGGACTTATTCATCAAAAAATAATCAATCAAGATCAAGCGGTTAAAAAGATTGCCTTGGCCTTACGTAGAACAAGAGCAGAAATAGCATCGGCTAGAGAAAAGCCGATGGGAACTTTTCTCTTTTTAGGGCCAACGGGGGTAGGAAAAACAGAGACGGCGAAAACCCTTGCTGATATTTATTTTGGATCAAGAAAAAAATTAATTAGGCTGGATATGTCTGAGTTCCAAAATCCTAGCGACGTTGCCCATCTGATAGGATCAAATGATTTTCCGGGAATATTAACAACCAAGGTAAGAGAGGATCCATTTTCGTTGATTCTCCTTGACGAGATAGAAAAAGCTCACCCTAAAATCCTAAATCTTTTTCTCACAGTCCTTGATGAGGGATATTTATCTGATCGATGGGGTCGAAAAGTTAGTTTCCTTGATACGATTATAATTGCGACTTCTAATGCTGGAGCGGAAATTATCCGAAAGAATATTACGCAAAACGAAGAATTAGATTTGATAAAAGAGAAGTTGCTTAATCATCTTTTTGAAAATAATATTTTTCGTCCAGAATTTCTAAATCGTTTCGATGCTATAGTAGTTTTCAAAACACTAACCCAAGAAAATCTTTTAAATATAGCTCAATTGCTATTGGAGAAATTAAAAGAAAATTTGAATCAGAAGAAGGGGATTGAATTAATTATTAGCGAAGCTTTAAAAAAGAAGATTGTTGAATTAAGCTACGATCCGGTTTTTGGAGCCAGAGAAATGAAAAGAATAGTTCAAGACAAGGTAGAAAGTGCCATAGCGCAAGCTTTTTTAGCGGGGAAAATCAAACGAGGGGAGATTATTGAGATTGATACTGATAGTTTCGCCATCAAGAAAGTAGAATAATTAGCTATTGACATATCTTTAGGTTGATTGTATAATTTAGATATGTTTTGGACAAAAGGTAAAAATATTTTTAATAAACTATGGTTGTTTTTATTTCCTTTGGCGGGGAATGATTATCAACCTCGGTCAATAAAAGGGAGATTCTTTATTTATTCCTTTCTCGTTCTTTTAGTTCTCCGAGGAGTGTTTTTTCCTTTTCTATATTATCTTCCTCAAAGTAGCTTTTTCGCTGACTTGACGAAGGCTAGTCTATTGAGATTAACGAACGAAGAAAGAGCAGATAATGGACTTCCTGTCCTTAAATTGAGTCCAAAGTTAGAATTGGCTGCTCAACAAAAAGCACAAGACATATTATCGAAAGATTATTTCGCTCATCAAAGCCCGGATGGTCTTACTCCTTGGCATTGGTTTGAAAAAGCTGGTTATGATTATAAATATGCAGGAGAAAATTTAGCCATCGGCTTTTTAGATTCTGAGGAAGTAAATCAAGCCTGGCTAAAATCTCCTTCTCATCGAGCAAATTTATTAAACGAGAATTATAAAGAAATTGGATTAGCTATAGTTAGTGGTGATTTTCAAGGGAAGAATACTTCTTTGGTTGTTCAAATGTTCGGTTCTCCCGAAGTATTGACCAGAGAGACGGTAGAGACAGTAGAGACAGTAGAGACAGTAGAGACAGTAGAGACGGTAGAGACGGTAGAGACGGTAGAAGGTCCTAAGAAGCAAGTTATTGAAGAAGATTATAGTGTTGAACAAGACCAGCTTACGAACGAACAAATTAAACCAGAGCAAGACGCTGAATCAAGTTCTATCTTGGGAATTACCAAGCAAGAAGAACCGGAATTAGTCGAAGAATTGGTCCAAAGCGGATTCGTTGATCAATCTTCTTCCGAGATCGAACAATTAAATTCTAGCGAATTAGCTAAGTTGGCAAGACTTTTCTCAGAAAATTATGAATCCATTATTAAGTTAACAATATTTTCCTCAATAATATTTTTTAGTTTGATTCTAATTTTATCAATTGTTGTGAATATAAAAGTTCAATTTCCAAGGTTGATTGGAAAAACCTTAATCTTGATTATGTTTATGGGCCTTCTTTTCTTCCTTGATAAGTTAGTTTTGCTAAAGTTGATTCCTCATAATTTGTTCATTGCTTAAATGTTATTTAAAGAGAATTTTAAATATTTTATTGGTCCTTTTCTTTTTATCTTTTTCTTGAGTTTGATTGTTGTTAACTGGAATGAAATAGGTTGGTTTTTAAATTATAGAGCTATCAAAGAGGTGGTTCAGAGCCAATTTCCTTCATCGTCAATTATCGAACCCCGGTTTTTATTAACCGAAGAGAAAAACAAAATAAGCATCCCTTCTTTAAATTTAGAAGCTCCATTAATTTATCTTGAAACAGAAGATAAAGATATCATTCATGAATCTCTTGACGAAGGAGTAGTTCATTATCCATCTTCTAGTCTGCCCGGGGAAAGAGGAAACGTAGTAATTCTTGGTCATAGTGCTCCGTCAGGGTGGCCAGACATAAATTATGATAGGGTTTTTAGTCACATTGATCAACTAAAAGAAGGGGAGTTAATTTATGTTTACTTCGATAATTATATTTATCCCTACAATGTTTTTGCTAAACACATTTTTTCTCTGGATGAGAACGAAGCGTACCTGTCTTTGCCCACGGAGGAATTTATGTTAATCCTTTCTACTTGTTATCCTCCGGGGAAAAACGAAAAACGATACGTCGTAATGGCCCGTCTTGTCTTTGAACACGATAAAGAGGTTTTGCCCTTGACAAATTAGCTTAAAGTATTATACTAAGAACAAGTTATTCTTTCTAATAAAAAACATGAACAAAATAAATTTCTTAAATAAAAACAATATTTTAATTTCCTTACTTGTTGTAACAATTTCTCTGGTCTTTACAGTTATTTTTTGGAGTCCAGTAAGTGCAACAATGTGTACGAATGAATGTTCTCCTTTAGGAAAAACAGAAACATCTGGTAGTTACAGTCGGACTTGTGGCAATTATGATACTGACTCTTGTTCAGAATGGTCTGCTTGGGCGAGTGGCTGTACGAATGAATGTTCTCCTTTAGGAAAAACAGAAACATCTGGTAGTTACAGTCGGACTTGTGGCAATTATGATACTGACTCTTGTTCAGAATGGTCTGCTTGGGCGAGTGGCTGTACGAATGAATGTTCTCCTTTAGGAAAAACAGAAACATCTGGTAGTTACAGTCGGACTTGTGGTAATTACGACAGTGACTCTTGTTCAGAATGGTCTGCTTGGGCGAGTAGCTGCACGAATGAATGTTCTCCTTTAGGAAAAACAGAAACATCTGGTAGTTACAGTCGGACTTGTGGTAATTACGACAGTGACTCTTGTTCAGAATGGTCTGCTTGGGCGAGTAGCTGCACGAATGAATGTTCT
>CAZYFS010000008.1:0-1420 GCA_964647465.1 uncultured Candidatus Saccharibacteria bacterium
ACTAAACGAACCTTACGAGGAGCAATTCTCAATCTATTCAATTTAGCAATTATTAATTTATTTTCTTTTTTTTCTTCACTCATCTTTGTATCTTTAGTCCTTTTTGGTTATTGTGCTTTTCTCTAATCCTCTTTGGATTTTTCCTCCGTGTCGAACAAATTTGGTTGTTGGAGAAAATTCTCCTAACTTATGCCCAACCATGTCTTCTGTCACCTGCACTTCAAGGAATTTTTTCCCATTATGAACAGCAAAATGAAATCCTATCATTTCTGGGGTAATAGTACAGGCTCGACACCAAGTTTTTATCGTTTCTTTCTCTTTGTTCTTCACCCGCGATAACTTTATTAACAACTTGGGACTAACAAACGGTCCTTTTTTCAAACTTCTGGCCATAAATTTTTATCTTATTGTTTTTCTTCGTTGAAGAATGAATTTATTAGAAAGCTTTTTCTTCCTTCTCGTCTTAACTCCGTAAGCCGGCTTTCCCCATTTCGTTTTTGGATGCTTTAGCCCAATTCCTGTTCGACCTTCTCCTCCACCATGAGGATGATCAACCGCTGCCATAGCTGAGCCACGCACTTTTGGTCGGCGACCTAAATGCCTTGAACGACCAGCTTTCCCCAAATTTACAAAACGGTGCTTCGGATTAGAAATCTGCCCAAAAGTAGCAAAACATTCATGATTAACTTTCCTAATCTCGCTTGAAGGCATTTTTAGGTGGGTGTATTTTCCTTCTTGAGCAAGAACCTGAGCTGAAACTCCAGCTGATCGGACAAGCTCTCCTCCTTTCCCTGGACGAAGTTCAATGTTATAAATCATCGTTCCAACGGGAATGTTTTTAAGTTTTAGCCGATTTCCAGGCTTGAGAGGAGCTTTTTCTTCTGCTATTATCGATTCTCCAACTTCTAATTGTTGAGGAGCAAGGATGTAACTCTTTTCTCCACCAACGTACTCAATTAAGGCAATCCAAGCACTACGATTAGGATCATACTCAAATGCTAGAACCTTCGCTTCCATGCCAAACTGCTTTCTTTTAAAATCAACTAAGCGATATTGTCTTTTCGCTCCGCCCCCGCGCCCACGAACACTAAGTCTTCCAGAGCTAGATCGTCCTCCTGTTCTCTTTATAGGGGCAAGTAACTTCTTCACTGAAGGAGCAGAAAGATGTTTTGTCTTCACTACCGACATTCCGCGCTGCCCAGGAGTAGTTGGTTTTAACTGTTTCATAAAATCTGTAAAATTACAAGGCTATTTCTATTTTCTGTCCCTTTTCTATCGTCACAATCGCCTTTTTGTGACCAGACTCATACCCCGGTCTTCCTCTCCACATCTTTTTCTTAGCCGGAATATTAACGATATTAACGTTTTCAACTTTCACTTTATATAAATTTTCTATTGCCTTTTTAACCTCTATTTTGTT
>CAZYFS010000008.1:1520-3337 GCA_964647465.1 uncultured Candidatus Saccharibacteria bacterium
TTTCAACTTTCACTTTATATAAATTTTCTATTGCCTTTTTAACCTCTATTTTGTTGGTTCTTTTTGAAACCCGAAAAACGTATTTGTTTTCTTTCTGTAAAAAAGTAGCTTTTTCCGAAATGTGAGGAGCATTTAAAACCGTCGTTGCGCTTATCATTTCTGGAAGATTTTTCTTCTCTTCAACTTTTATTTCTGTTTCTGGTTTTGGAAAAACAACCTTCTCTTTCTTAGGCTGTTCTTTCTTCTCTTCTTCTATTGGTTTTTTAAAACGGTTTAGAATACTCATGATTATTTTTCTGGTTGAGGTAAAAATCTTTCTTTCAAGCTTTCGATTGCGGGAAGAGTAATTAATAAATTCCGATAACTCAAAAGATCTAAAGCATTAATTTGTTCTACGAAAACTATTCTTGTCTTTTCTATATTTCGTCCCGCTCTCTTGAGTAAGCGATTGTCCTTATTAACAACAATCATCATTGAACCAGGTAAGGATAATTTATCTAAAATATTTTGCATTAATTTTGTCTTCGGTTCCGGCAAAGATATCTTATCGATAATTTTCATTTCCTTGTCTTTGGCCTTTGTGGAAAGAGCTATCAATAAAGCTTTCTGGGCCATTTTTCGATTAATCTTTTGCTTGTAATTTTTGTCTTTCCGTGGACCGAAAGTAATTCCTCCTCCCCTCCAAATAGGAGATCGAATAGAACCATGCCTAGCACGGCCAGTTCCTTTTTGGCGCCATGGTTTTCGCCCCCCGCCGCTTACCTCGCTCCTTATTTTTGTGTGAGCGATTACTGGTCTTCTGTTCGCTTGCTGAGCAACGACGACTTGATGTAGTAATTCGGACAACAATTCCTGCTCAAAAATTTCTTTTGGCAAGATGATGTCTTTTAGTTTTTCTCCGCGCTGATTGTAAACTGGGTATTTCATAAAATCAACCTCTTATTTGCAATAAAGTTCCTTTTCGTCCCGGGATTCCGCCTTTTACCACCAATAGACTGTTATCTTCTTCTATTTTAACTAAAGGAATATTTTTTATAGAAATCTGGTCATTTCCCATTCTCCCTGGCATCTTTCTCCCTTTTATTACTCTCTGAGGAAACATACTTCCGACAGAACCACCTCTCCTAATTTGGCCTTTTCCTCCATGAGAAGCATTACGACCAGCAAAATTCCATCTCTTGACCACTCCCTGAAATCCTTTTCCTTTTGAATTTCCCGTTATTTTTAAACGATCTCCTACTGCGAAATCTTTAATGGTTACTAAATCGCCAACTTTTTGATTATTAAACTCGCTCCCTCGAAATTCTCTCTGGTAACGATAACGATTTTCTCCTTTTTTATCAAAACCAATCCTGATGGCTTCATATCCATCTTTGTCAATTGTCTTTTTCCCAATTATCGTTCCCGAAATTGCTTCAATCAAAGTGACTGGAATCACTTTGTCATCCTGAAATATCTGCGACATCCCTATTTTTTTTCCAATAATAAATTTCATAGATTTTTAACTTTCGTCAACTGAAAACCGGGCTAAGCCCGGCTTTAGACAGAAACCATCCTTGTCTAAGGCAAAAATTATCTTGATTAACCTGTTTTTACCTTAATATCAACCCCTGCCGGAAGATTCAAATCTCGTAAAGCATTTATGGTTTCTGCTTTCGGCTCTAAGATATCAATTAATCTTTTGTGAATTCTTGTTTCGAACTGTTCGTGAGCATCTTCATCTACAAAAACTGATCTTTTCATCGAATATTTGTGGATTTGGGTTGGCAAAGGAATGGGACCACAGATCTTCGCTCCGTAACGCTGAACAACCTTAA
>CAZYFS010000008.1:3437-6780 GCA_964647465.1 uncultured Candidatus Saccharibacteria bacterium
GTTGGCAAAGGAATGGGACCACAGATCTTCGCTCCGTAACGCTGAACAACCTTAATAATCTGTTGAACGCTACTATCAACTATCTTGTGGTCGTATCCACATAACTTGATTCGAAGTCTTTGTTTTTTTTCTGGTTCAACTTTTTTCTTAGCCATAACAATTTAAAAGATCAAAATAATCAAACAATAAAATAGATTTTATTGAGTTATCTTTGTTATTACTCCTGCTCCTACTGTTTTTCCTCCTTCACGAATAGCAAATTTCTGCTTTTCTTCTAGGGCAATAGGAACCACCAATTTTATTTTCAAGCTAACTGTGTCTCCGGGCATTACCATTTCCGTTCCTTCCGGCAAGGCAGTGTCTCCCGTTACATCAGTTGTTCGAATATAAAACTGTGGTTTATACCCAGAGAAAAATGGAGTATGTCTTCCACCTTCTTCTTTGGTAAGAATGTAAATTTCCGCTTCGAATTCAGTATGAGGAGTAATAGAACCAGGTTTAGCAAGAACTTGTCCGCGGAGAACTTCTTCTTTCTTGAATCCTCTTAATAAGATTCCTACGTTATCTCCCGCTTGTCCCTCGTCAAGAATCTTGTTAAACATCTCAACGCTTACAACAACCGTTTCTTGAGTTGGTTTTATCCCAACCAATTCTACTTTATCGCTGGATACAACTTTCCCTCTTGTTACTTTGCCTGTTGCCACTGTTCCTCGGCCTTCGATAGAAAAAACATCTTCAATAGGCATAAGGAAGGGTTTATCCAAATCTCGTACTGGGGTAGGAATATATTCATCTATTGTATCTATTAATTTAACAATTGGTTTCATCTTTTCGTCATCAATAGATTCGCAATCAAGGGCTTGTAGAGCCGATCCTCTGATAATTGGGGTTTTATCGCCAGGAAAATCATATTTCGTCAATAGATCTCTGATCTCTGATTCAACCAATTCCAACATCTCTTCGTCTTCAACCTGATCAACTTTATTCAAAAAGACAATAATCGAAGGGAGGCCAACTTGGTTTGCCAAAAGAAGATGTTCGCGCGTCTGTGGCATCGGACCATCTGTGGCCGAAACAACCAAAATTGCTCCGTCCATCTGTGCTGTTCCGGTAATCATATTCTTAATGTAATCAGCGTGTCCTGGGCAATCAATTAAAGCGTAATGTTTTTTCTCTGTTTCAAACTCAGTATGGGTAATGGCAATAGTTAACCCTCGCTCTCTCTCTTCTGGAGCTGAATCAATTTCAGAAACTCCTTTTTTCGAGGCACTAAAACCCTTCAGGGCACTTGCTTTCAAAATAGCTGCCGTCAAGGTGGTTTTGCCATGATCAACGTGACCAATAGTACCAACGTTTAAATGAGTTTTTCCTCTCTCAAATTTTTCTTTTGCCATGTTTTTTTATTTTAAAATTACTTTTATTGTGAATTTAAAGATGTCTTGTTTCTTTATCTTTCTTGAATATAACAAATTATAACGCCTTGTCAATAAATTTCAAAGTGGTAAGTCATCCAAGGTTAACTTTTGGCTTTCTTCTTTTTGTTTTAAAAATGTTTCTTCTTCGTCGAACTCTTGATCAATATTCTTAAGTTTCTGATATTCTTGATAGTCCATAACTACTAAAAACGGTTCTCCGTCTTCTAAAATAAGTACCTTTCCACCTTCTTTCTTAAGAAATTTCTTAATTTCTAAAAAATTCATCTTTTCAAATAAGATTATTTCTCTTTCGTTCCGGCAATTTCCTCGGCAACACTCTTTGGAACCTGTCTATATTGTTTAAATTCCATATTAAAATTAGCTCGACCCTTTGTTAAGGAACGCAAATCTGTTGCATAACCAAACATTCCTGCTAAAGGAACGTCGGCATCGATTACCTTGGCTTTTTCTTTTCCAAAAGTCTTCATAATTCTTCCTCGTCGAGAACTTAAGTCACCCATGACATCTCCAAAAAACTCTTCTGGAACTGTTGCTTCTACTTTCATTACTGGTTCGAGAAGAATTGGTTTAGCTAAACGAGCTATTTTCTGGAAACCACGAGAAGCAGCTATCTTAAAGGCAATTTCCGAAGAATCAACATCATGATAAGATCCATCGTATAAAGTCACCGCGACGTCAATCATTGGATAACCAGCTACTACTCCTTGGCCCATCGCCTCTTCTACTCCTTTTTTAACCGCCGGAATATATTCCTGAGGAATAACTCCCCCCTTAATCTTGTCAATAAATTCGAAACCTTCTCCTCTTTCTCTCGGTTCTAATCTTAACCAAACATCCCCATACTGACCTCGTCCACCCGATTGATGAATATATTGTCCTCGCCCTTCTGCTTCTTGAAGGATGGTTTCTCGATAAGCGACTTGTGGTCTTCCAACATTGGCTTCAACGCTAAATTCTCTTCGCAAACGATCAACAACAACTTCTAAATGTAATTCTCCCATCCCCGAGACAACAATTGCCCCAGAATCCGGATCACGACTAATTTTAAAAGTTGGATCCTCGTCTGATAATTTTCGCAAAGCCATTATTAATTTGTCTTGTTCGGCTCTCCCTTTTGGTTCAATACGAATAGAAATAACTGGCTCAGGAAAAGTAATATTTTCTAAAATAATTGGGCTATCTCCTTCGCATAAAGTGTCACCCGTTTTCGTTTTCTTCAAGCCAACTGCCGCTCCGATCTCTCCTGCATATATTGATTCCAGCTCTTCCCGAGAATTAGAATGCATTCTCATTATCCTTCCGATTCTTTCTTTTTCCTCCGTTCGTGCATTCAAGGCATAGGATCCTTTTATTAATTTTCCCGAATAAACTCGAAAGTAAGCTAGGTTCCCAACGTAAGGATCAGAAGCTATTTTAAAAACAAGCGCTGCAAAAGGAGCTTGATCGTTAGCTTGACGAGTAACTTCTTCCTCTGTTTTTGGATCAATTCCTTGAACTGGCGGCAAATCTGAAGGACTAGGAAGATAATAGTAAATAGCATCAAGAAGTAATTGAACTCCTTTGTTTTGGAGAGCTGAACCACAAAAAACAGGGACAAGATTATAGCCTAAAACCGCTTTTCGTAATCCTTGCCGCAATTCTTCAAGATTAATTTCTTTTTCTTCTAAAAATTTTTCTAATAATTCTTGGTTTTCTCCCGCAATTCTTTCCACTAATATCTTTCTTTTTGATTCTGCTTCTTCTTGATATTCTGAAGGAATATCTTTTTCAATGACTTCCTTTCCTAATTCTCCTTCAAAAGAAAAAGCCTTCATCGTAAGCAAGTCAATAACCCCTGAAAAATCTCCTTCCTGACCAATAGGAAGTTGAGCCATAACTGCTTTGCTACTTAATTTTTCGCTAATTGA
>CAZYFS010000008.1:6880-13923 GCA_964647465.1 uncultured Candidatus Saccharibacteria bacterium
GACCAATAGGAAGTTGAGCCATAACTGCTTTGCTACTTAATTTTTCGCTAATTGACTGGAAACTTTTTTTGAAATCCCCCCCCATTCGATCAAGTTTATTAATAAAAGCCAACCGAGGAATATTAAATTCGTCAGCTTGACGCCAAACTGTTTCTGATTGGGGTTCTACCCCAGCAACTCCGTCGAAAATAATTACTGCTCCATCCAAAACACGTAGAGATCTTTGAACTTCCACCGTAAAATCAATATGCCCGGGAGTATCAATTAAATTAATCCAACAATCTTTATCCGTTCCTTTGACTTCCCAATGACAAGTAGTAGCGGCCGAAGTAATTGTAATTCCTCTTTCTCTTTCTTGCTCCATCCAATCCATAACCGCTTCTCCCTCATGGACTTCCCCAATTTTGTGAGATAATCCGGTATAAAAAAGGATCCGTTCACTAACGGTTGTTTTTCCTGCATCAATATGAGCAACTAAACCGATATTTCTAATTTTTTCAATCGGATGAGATCTAGCCATAAATTTTTAAAATCGACGGGCAAAATGAGCAAATGCTTGATTTGCTCGAGCCATGCGATGAGTATTAACTTTTTTTAGAATCGCCTTTCCTTCTTCTTTCGAAGCAGCCATAAGTTCATCAGCTAATTTTTCCGCCATTGGTTTCCCTTTAGCTGCCCGAACCGCTTGAAGAATCCAGCGACTTGCTAAACTAAATTGTCTCTCTCCCTTTACTTCTTGCGGCACTTGATAAGTCGCTCCACCTATCCTTCTTGATCTAACTTCTAGTAAAGGAGAGGCATTTCTTATTGCTCTCTCGAAAACATCTAAAGCGTCTTCTTTTGTTCTTTTTTTGATTATTTCTAAGGCAGTATAAACTATCTTTTGCGCCGTAGCTTTTTGTCCTTTCTGCATTACATAGTTAATAAACTTAGACAGCTTCAGGCTCCCGTGGACAAAATCTGGTTTAATTTCTTTAAGATTAGTCTTACTCATAATATTTATTTCTCTACTCTCTTGGTTCCGTATTTAGAGCGCCCTCTTTTCCGTCCTTCTACTCCTCCCGTATCAAGCGCCCCTCGTACCACATGATATCTAACTCCCGGCAGATCTTTGACCTTACCTCCCCGAATTAAAATCATAGCATGCTCTTCCAAATTGTGTCCTTCTCCAGGGATATAAGCCGAAACCTCTTTCCCGTTAGAAAGCCTAACTCTCGCTACCTTCCTCAACGCCGAATTAGGTTTTTTGGGAGTCATCGTAAAAATACGCAGACAAGTTCCTCTTTTTAAAGGAGAAGGGTAAATCGTTGGCTTGTTTTGAAGATAATTAAATCCTTGACCAAGCGCCCTTTTCTTCTTGCCGGCTCTTTTGGCCTGACGGCCCTGATGAACTAATTGATTAATCGTTGGCATAATAATGAGAAAATCTTAACAGAATAATGATAAATTGTCAATTCAGGCTAAGCGCCGAACTGTTGCCCAGTAATTAATTGAAAAATTATTTTAACCAAAGGTATTATCCATTGGAAGCAAAAGAACATAACAAATAACAAGATAAATAAACCGTAACGTTGCAAAATAAGCTTAAATCGATCGGCAGACGGAGGAAGAAAAGTAAATAATATATGAGATCCATCTAGCGGAGGAATGGGGAGAAGATTGAAAATTGCCAAGATTAAATTAACCCAAACAAACAACCCCATGACCATTATCAAATTAACGACAAATTCATTGCCGGAGAAAGGAATCAAAGCAAATCGGATTAAAAGACCAAAGAATAAAGCAATTGCTAAATTAGCGAGCGGACCGGCCACAGCAACTTTAGCCTGACCATATCTTTTATCTTGAATATTCTCTAAATTAATGGGAACTGGTTTAGCCCAGCCAAAAATTATCCCTACTCGAGAAAGCAATAAAAGCCCGGGGACTAAAATAGAACCAAAAAAGTCTAAATGCTTTAAAGGATTAAGGGTTAGTCTCCCTTGATTCTTTGCTGTCGGATCACCTAGGTGATTAGCCATTACTCCATGAGCAACCTCATGGACAGATACCGAAAATAAAAAAACAAAAAGAAGTATTAATAAACTTAATAAATCCATAAATCAAAAATTAGTCTTCTCTATAATATAGTTAATTTTCCCTAAAACTGCAACACTTCCTCGGAGGAAATAAAAAAACGAAGAAGCACATCCATAAATTTCTTTCTTTTCTCTTGCCCCTACGCATCATCCGACTAACAACATCGATCGCAGTTCTCACAATGGTCGGGAAATTCTTCGCCAAAATAATGAAGAATAAATTGGCGCCGACATTTTCTTGTTTGGCACAAAGCAGTCATTTCTCCAAATTTTTCCAATTTTATATCTCGTTGCCCTTGCTCCTCTTCCCTCATCAGTAAATTCCAGATAACTTGTCGGTTTTTCAAACTAAAAAATAAAAGGGCTTCGCTTTTCTCTCCGTCTCTTCCCGCCCGTCCAGTTTGCTGATAATAATCTTCGATGTCTTGAGGCATTCCAAAATGAATAACAAAACGAATATCTGGTTTATCAATCCCTAAACCAAAGGCTGTTGTTGCTACTATAATTTTTACCTCTCCTTGTTGAAAGAGTTTTTGATTTTGAAAACGAATGTGATTACTCAATCCGGCATGATATGGCTCGGCAGCAAAACCCTCTCCCTTAAGCAATAAAGCCATTCTTTCCGCTTGATGACGAGTTCTGATATAAATAATTCCTGATTCGCGAAGGTGATCCTGAAGATAGCTAATCAATTTCGCAACTCCTTCCTCTTCTAGGCTTGGAAATCGTTGGAAGCGATAGAATATATTGGGACGATTAAAGCTATAAAAAAACTTTTGGGGAGGAGTTGGAAAAATCCGCTCAATAACATCTTCTTGGGTTCGTTTATCGGCCGTTGCTGTTAAAGCAATAATTGGAATATCCGGAAAAAATTCTTTGATCTTTGACAACTTTAAATAATCCGGTCGAAAATCATACCCCCATTTTGAAATACAATGAGCTTCATCTATAGCCACCAAAGAAATATTCGCTTTTTGAAGAATTTTTAAGAAGGATCCTTTTTGAAAGAATAATTTTTCAGGAGACAAATAAAGCAAGTCTAAGTCTCCTTTAATTATTCTCCGACCGATTTCCATCTTCTTCCATTTTGGACGACTAGAACTAAGATATTCCGCCTTAATCCATTTTTTCTGAAGATTAGCCACCTGATCTTCCATCAAAGAAATTAAAGGAGAAATAACAATCGTTGTCCCCTCCATTATTAAAGATGGTAATTGATAAAGAAGAGATTTTCCTCCTCCGGTAGGGAGAATAACAAAAACGCTTTTCTTTTTTAATAGCGCTTTTATGATTTCTTCCTGTCCTGGGCGGAATTGTTTATGCCCAAATTGATCGCGTAAAACATTTTCCAATTTTAACATAGAGAAAAAACTTTCGTTTCTAAGAGTTTGTCTTTTTGATTTCTATTTGCTTTCTTGCAAGTTTTGTATTATTATCAAGAATATTATAAAATACATTACTATGTCTCAAATATGCGAACTGTGTAAAAAACAGAAAAAGAAAGCTGGCCGATGGGTTAAATTAAGAGGAAAATACAATCCTAGCCCAAAACGATTCCAAAAAATCAATCTCCAATGGGTCACTCTCGCTAGCGGGAAGAGAGTTAAGGCTTGTACTAAATGCATTAAGACTCTTCAAAAAACTAAATAAATGCAGGCGGGGCGTAGCATAGCCGGCTTAATGCGTCGGGCTGGGGGTCCGAAGATCGCAGGTTCGAATCCTGTCGCCCCGACCAGCTTAATTTAGGTTTTAGAAAAGATAGTTTTTATTCCTACAAACAAAAACCCTCCTTTTATTACCTCTTTTTTCATTCTCCGTTTATTTGGAATCTCTTTCTTGCGTCAAGATTTTAGTTAAGGGGTTTATTTTCCCTCTCAAATAAAAGCGCTCATCGTTAAGTAAGTTCAAAACCTTTACTTTCCTTTTCGCCTGACACTTTCTAATATTCAAACGAAAACTGATGAGCCTTTCTTCAAACCTCTGGAAATAAATCCATAGTGGAACTCGCAAACTTAATCCACAGATCAAGTCAATTTAAAGTTCCGATGAACAAATTTTTGTTTCGAAGTTTGAGGAAGAAAAACTCATCAGTTACCTAAAGTTTAGAATCTAATTTCATAACTGTCAAACTCTTTTCTCTCTTCCACCCAGAAAATTCTCTGGGTGTTTTTATTTTATTGAATCAATCTTTTTTTCTAACGGACAAAGAGGAAAAGTTAAAGTAAAACGGGATCCTCGGCCCTCAATACTTTCTACTCCTATCGTTCCTTCCATTAATTCAATAATTTGATGAGTAATCCATAAACCAAGTCCTGTTCCGCTCGCCCCTGTCCTTTTCCCAGAAGAAAGTCGAACAAATTTCTGGAACAATTTCTTTCGCTCTTGAGCAGAAATTCCTATTCCCGTATCTTCAACAGCAATAACGACCACCTTTCTTCCTGCCGAAATTCTAACTTTTATTCCTCCTTTTTTTGTATATTTAATGGCATTCCCCACCAAATTAACTATCGCCTGACGCAATCTCTGATCGTCAGCTTTGATTAAACAAATTTTTTCCTGTTCTTGGATAAACTCCAATTTCAATCCTTTCTCTTCTGCTTTGTCTTTTAATTCCATCACTACTTTTTGGGCAATTGGACTTGGATCGAGAGGACGACAATCCATTTTTAATCGTCCCTGTTCAATGCGAGAAACATTTAAGATATCTTCAATCAATCGGTCAAGGCTCCTAACTGCCTCTTGTGATCTTCTTAATCCCTTCTGTGCTTCTATTGGAATCTTCCCATAACTTCCTTCTAAGAGCATCGCGAAAAACATATTTAATCCACTAATTGGCGTTCTTAATTCATGGGAAGCAATCGAAATAAAGTCGTCCTTCATTTGATCAACTTCTTTTAATTTCCGATACAAAATACTATAACCAAATAGATGAGTATTACTCGCGACAAGAATAATTAAGATAATTAAGGTAATCACCAAGAAAACATAAGAACGAGCTACAATCGTTTGAATCCAGACTTCCTGACTAGCTAACGAAAAACCGAGATTAATAATTCCTGTTTTCTCTCCTGCTTCATCGTGAAGAGGCCGACTAATAAGCCAATATATTTCTCCCGAATCTGTTTTGACTTTTGTCGCAAAGGCCCGATTTTCCTGCCACGCTAGAGAGCCGTTACGCCAGATTAGCCCATGGTCTTCTTTGGTTAAATACTCTCCAACTTCTTTTTCCGCGAGACTAGCTAATATCAAAAAGGAATCCTTACTTTCTTCGGGGACAACAATAGTTAGAGTATTAATTTCTTTTATCTCCTGCCCAATCTCGCTAATCTTTTCCTGAACCACAATAGAATCCTCAAGAGGAGCTTGGTTGTAAACGTCTATTAATTTTTCGATTGAACTGGCCCAATTTTGCAACATTAGATCAAATTGATCTTGAAAAGAAGAAAGCAAAAATTGCGTTTGAAAAAACAAAAAAGCAGGAACAATAATAAGCAAAAGTAGAGAATACAATATTGGTCGATTCTGATAAATGAACCTCCATCCCTTACTAATAACTTTTTTAAAATTTATCACAAAAAATTTCTTGTTATTTAAATTTCTTCGAAGCAAATCCGACTACTACAATTCCCACCAAAATAGCAATCATAATGGTAATCAAAGCGATTAAGGCATAACTACTAAATAGTCCAACTTTTTCTCCTCTACTAGGCGTCGTTGATATCTTGGCCGTCGCCTCAAGAACAGATATCGCTGCTGCCTTTTTTATAAATTGAAAAGGGACAGAGCTTTCCACTACCTTTCCAACATTATCGACGACTGCAACGTATACCTCATGTGCTCCGTCATCAATAGGTTGATCGTAAGCATAAGACCATTGGCCATATTTATCGGCCTGAATTGAGATAACGATTGGTTCATCTGAGTAGATATAGAGAAAAACCCAAGATAAAGGAGGCGCCTCCCCTTTTATTTTTAAGCCATGTTCGCTGGTTTCTTCTGATAAAATAATTGTCTCTACATTTTCTACTTTATACTTCTCTGCTTTTTGTTCAGTTAAGCTAGTGGGCTCCTCAACCTGAATAATATCCAAATCTTCCTTATTAAGAGGGTCAAAACCAGAAACAACTTCAATATAATCCATAATACTATCTCCGTCAGTATCAACGCTTAAAGGATCAGTCCCTCGTTTTATTTCTTCAGCATTCGACAGCCCATCCTGATCAAGATCATCTAGCTGAGTTGCTAGATCTGATCCAATTTCTGCTCCATCTAAAGATTTTTGAGCTACTTCTAGGGCAATATCTAGTTTATTTTCATCCACTCCTATAAGAATATCTTTGATTAAACTACCAGCATTTCTGAAAGTTTCGATTTCTTGAGTGCCTTCAACTGCTGCTCGCCTTCGTAAATTACCAACAATATCTCCCGCTTTATAAGCAACAGAATCTTTCATTGTCTTCACAACCTGTTCAATAATCTCCACATCTTCTGCAGAAGCAGTTTCTGACTTTGCCTCTTTTCCCGCCTCCTCAATTGCTTTCTTTATCTCCCTCCCGATTGCTTCTGTTAATTCGATGGCCTCTTGACGAGAAACATTAAGATCCAGTTCTTCTTGTCCTTCTTCTTGAGAAATGACCCCTGCTTCTATTTCCGGCGTTCTCGCTTCAATCTTTTCTGCTAAAGATTGAACGTTTTCTTTTGATGAGAGCAAAACTCTTTGTTCTTCCTCTGCTCGTATCGTTTTTTCTTCTTCCGTCATTTCTTCCTCTGATTCTTCTCCTATCTCCTCTATTGATTCTTCTTCCTCGACTTCTTCTTCTGCTGCTGCTTCTTCTTCCTCCTCCTCTTCTTCTAGAGGATCTGCTTCAATTGTTACATCTTCTCCCTCTTCTGGAGGATCTGCTTCAATTGTTATTTCTCCTCCTTCTTCTTCTCCCCCTGTTGTTGTGAAGTTAACCATCCCGC
>CAZYFS010000009.1:0-3272 GCA_964647465.1 uncultured Candidatus Saccharibacteria bacterium
AATATAAATAAAATTCTTGTTTCGTGAGAGATTTTTGATAAAATAAAGCTAGATGTAACTATTATATTTCTATGCCTAAAATCTACAATCAAAAGATTAACGCCGGCGAAATAATAATTTATAAGCCGGGGAGTAAAAACGTAGAGTTAAGAGTAAAAATAGAGAGAAACACTGTTTGGCTTACTCAGCTTCAAATAGCAAAGCTTTTTGATTCCGAAAGGAGCGTAATAACCAAGCATCTAAAAAACATCTTTGATTCTAAAGAATTAAACAAAAGTTCAGTATGTGCAAAAATTGCACACACTGCGGCAGACGGAAAGATTTATAAAACTCAATTTTATAATCTAGATGTTATTATTTCTGTTGGTTACAGGGTGAATTCTCAATTGGCAACGCAGTTTAGAATTTGGGCAACGCAAACGCTAAAGAGTTATCTACTGAAAGGCTATGTCGTTAATGAAAAGCGCCTGATGGAAGCAAAAGAAAAATTTTATGAATTACAAAACGCGGTTGTTTTTTTGCAAAGAAAATCAAAATTAAAGACACTGAAAGGTCAAGAAAGGGGGATCTTAACTTTATTGGCTGATTATTCTAAAACCCTAACTCTATTAGGACAATATGATAAAAGCGAGCTTAAAAAGAGCAGAGGAAGGTTACCAAAATTTATCCTGAGTTATGATGATTGCTTAAATATAATTGTTCAAGTTAAAAAAGAACTAATTACCAAGAAAGAAGCAGGACAACTTTTTGGCAATGAGGTAGATCAGAAGTTTGAAAGCGTGATTAAAAATCTCTATCAAACATTCGATGGTAAACAACTTTATAGATCAACAGAAGAGAAGTCGGCTCATTTACTCTATTTAACGATAAAAGATCATCCTTTCATAGACGGAAACAAAAGAATAGCTTCTTTCTTGTTTGTTTATTTTCTAGACAAGAGTAATTATCTTTATAGAAAGACCGGGGAAAAGAAAATTAATGACAATGCGCTTACCGCTTTGTCGATTTTGATAGCAGGAAGCTTGCCAAAAGAGAAAGATCAAATGACTGCTCTTGTAACTCAATTATTAAAATAAGAATAATCTGTTCTCTTGGTTATTTTAACTTTGATTAGTGTTGGGATGTGGTTGGAGGCGCAGAGTGGCTTTTTTCTATTTTAGAATTAAGTCTCATCAATTAAATAACAAGATAGAAATTCGAAAGATTGTCTTCCTGAGAATCGAAAAAGATAGAGAAAGAAGGAAATAAGCGAAAAGGCGCTTTTCTTAAGCGGGTTTTTGGTTTTTAGATGAGGGCTGTTAGCAAGTTGGTTATTCTTAATTCCCGGTATTGTATTAATCGAAATCAATATAAAGACAATTGATCTATCTATTGTCTTTGATAGAAAAGATTGTTAAACAGAATTTTCGGTAGATATTAATACCCATCTGGTTAAATTCTAGATTATTTACTGTGCGGGATTTAATGAAAAATAATTTGTGGTATCATTAAATAGATGAATCAAGAACAAAAGCAAATCGCAATCATTAATTTTGTTGCTGGGATTACTGATAAAACTTCGAGTCTGCTTTTATTTTTACTAACAGAACAACTTCGCTCGGGAACAAAAAATTTCCGGATTAACATCTCTTCAAATGGAGGAACGGTTTTTCACGCAGTTTCTATTTTTAATTTTTTAAGTGGTTTGAAAAACGTGCATATTCATACTCATAATTTAGGACAGATTGATTCATCAGCAAGTTTGATATTTTTAGCTGGTCATAAAAGAACGGCAAGTAGATCATCCTCTTTTCTTTTACATTCGCCGGAGATGATGGTTCAAAACGAAGGATCTTCTCAATTTTCTATCGAATTGCTAAAAGAAAAATTAGAGAGTTTGCAAAAAGACGAACAGAAAATGGCAGAAATAATTGGTAGTAAGATTGGAAAATCTCAGGAAGATGTTCTTGAAATGTTCAAAAATAGAAAAACTTATTCTAGCGCAGAAGCTAAAGATCTTGGTTTTATTACAGAGATTGAAGAATTTGTCGCAGAACCGAATGTTCCAATTTTCACGATAACTAATCAAGCGTAGTTATGATAAAGATTAGTCAAGTTTTTGATACAACACGTAGACTGAGAGAGCTTATGGACAATCTGAGATATTTGGCGGATCAGAATAATGATTCTGTTATTAAAATTGGGAAAATTACTTTTGCTACTCCACTATCGATTACTCCCATTGCGGCTATTATCAATAAAAAAAACTTAAAACATTCTTATCAGGGAGAAAATGTTTCATACCTAAAAACAATTTATTTCCCAGAAGGGGTTTTGGAGATAGACAAAATTATTCCGAGAAAAACTTATTTACCTATTATTCGCTTGCGTCTTGAAAATTCTCAAGAAAAAGAAAATATTACTCGTCAGTTAGGAGCATTGCACACAAAGTATTTAGATTTGCTCAAGATTAATGTTATCGCGGACCAAAGATTCCTCGAACTTATCACAAACAACACTTTTGGTCTTTTATTAGGGGAAATGTTCGATAATATAGCAGAGCATTCGAACGCTAAAAATGTTTACTTATTTGCTCAATATTGGTCGAAGAATAATGCATGCGAAATTTGCATATTGGATGATGGACAAGGATTATTCGGTTCACTAAAAAATGCTGGACGAAATGTTGAAAACGATCAAGACGCTCTACGAAAAATTTTAAATACAGGACTTTCGGCAAAAACAGAATTTGGCAGTATTAAAAGAGCAACGGGCATAAAAAACACGCGCGCGGTGATAACAAACAAGGAAATAAATGGTGAATTTTTTATTATGTCTGGCAATGCGGCGTTTTTACAATCAGCAAAGAGAAAAACATTTTTTTCATTGTTAAATTATTCTTGGAATGGTACAATGATTACAATGAGAATAAATAGACCAATTTCTCAATTTGATATGTATGATTACATCAAATAAAACTATAAATTTAGCAGAGCTTTTCAACTCTTCAAGTTTAATTACTAGGCAAGCAGCTCAAGAGGTGTTCAATATTATCTCAGAAACACCAGAAGAGATGATAATTTTGAATTTTAGCAAAATAAAATTTGCCTCTCGTTCTTTTTTTGACGAGCTTAATAGCTTAAAAAGTAAAATCTCTTTACTTAGCAAGAAAACCAAATTTATTAATATTGACGAAAATATTGAAAAAGTTTTTCAACTAGTCATCAATACCGAAAAATTAAAAAGCAGTTTATCATATCCAAGCATTGCTAATGCAAAAACGGTTACTATTT
>CAZYFS010000009.1:3372-7434 GCA_964647465.1 uncultured Candidatus Saccharibacteria bacterium
TATAAAGTTTCGTAATATGGGGGTATATGATCATCAAAGATAGGTTAAAAATTATTCAAAATCTTTCCGGATTAACCCAAGAAGAACTTGCGAAAAAACTTGGTGTATCTTTTGCTACGTTTAATAGCTGGATTAACGAAAGATCAAAGCCACGCAGAAAGGCAACGGAAAACATAAACGAACTTTATTTTATATATACGGGACAGAAAGATGTTCCGAAAGATCCGTTAACGGCAAAGAGACAGATAATTTTAAAAAAAGCTAAAGAGCATAAGAATATTCTAAAAGAAATTGTAAAAAATTCTGATATATACAATCAGTTTTTGCTTTCATTGACTTATCACTCTAATAAGATAGAAGGTAGTACCTTGACGGAAGATGAGACCATGGCAGTTATGTTTGACAATATTTCACTGCCAAAGAAAAACATTATTGAGCAATTGGAAGTTAAGAATCATCAGGCTGCATTAGAATATTTATTAAAATATCTTTTGTCGGCTTCGGTTAAAATCAATGAAGCTTTTGTTTTGAAACTTCATAGCATTTTAATGAATGGGATAAAGAGCGATGCGGGTTCTTACAGAGATCATGGCGTGCGAATCGTTGGAGCATATATCCCAACAGCTAATTATCTAAAAGTGGCCAAGTTAATGAAAGAAATAACAAAAGATATAAATAGCAAGGATAATGATGTTGTTACCCATATTGCCAACATTCATAGCCGCTTCGAACAAATTCATCCTTTTTCCGATGGCAATGGTAGAATTGGACGTTTGCTCATGCATGCAATGTTGCTTAGAAGTAATTTGCCGCCTGCCGTCATAGAACAAAAAAAGAAACGTTCTTATTATAACTGTCTAAGAAAAGCCCAAACGAACAAAGACTTTATCCCCTTAGAAGATTTTCTTTGTGGTTCGATCATAGAAGGATTTAAGATCCTAGAAAGAAAACATAGAAAACGAGGGGAATAATAAAGCAAAAAACCTTTAATTTGCTTTGTCTTTTTTCCTAAATATCCTATAATAAGGTATCTGAAAATTCCGAAAGGGGGAATTCATCATGAATATCTCTAGAGAAGAACTCAAGGAAAAAGGATGGAAGACGGTCGGCCTGAAAGAGATGTCTCAGCAAATTCTCGAAAAGGACGGGAGACAAATCGTCTGGAACGCGGAAACAAAGGAGATTGTAGAAGGAGAACTAGATGAATAGGAGTTGGAGTTTAATGTGGGCGAGAGGCTGCCAAGTCCTTTCGCCCTTTTTCAATTGGCAAGATGCTCAATTTGACTTAATTATGGGAAACTAACTTGATTTTCATCTTCGTTCTGTTATCCTGTACACATATGTACAGGATAATGAAACAAAACTTCAAAAAAGACAAATTAAACCTACTTTTGAAATATCCCCAAAATCTTTTTCACAGTCAAGACTTGGCCTTGCTTTGGGATATAAAGAATAGAAACACTCTTTACACTACCGTTAAGAGATATATTAAAAAAGGGGTTCTTGTTAGGATTCAAAAAGGCTTTTATTCAAAGATTCCTCTTGAGCAGCTTAATCCTCTAAAATTAGGATTAGGTTTTCTTCATTCCTTCGCTTATTTATCAACGGAAAGCATTATATCCCAATCGGGGATAATTTCTCAATCTATCCCTTATACTACTTTTGTCTCGAATCAATCAAAAAGATTTAAAATCAAAGATAATCTTTATCTTTCTAGGCAAATGAAAGATGAATTCCTTTTTAATAAAACAGGGATTGTTGAAAAAGACGGAGTAAAGCAGGCTATTACAGAAAGAGCTGTTGCTGATTTGATTTACTATAGTCCCAATTATCATTTCGATGCTCCCAGTCTGATAGATTGGAGAAAAGTTAAGGATATTCAAAAGCTAATTGGCTTCAAATCTTAATATGTTAAATCAAAAACAAAAAGAAGCTTATCACAAGGCTCAACTCTATCGTCTTTTAATTAATTTAATAGACAACAAGATAATTGCTACAGATATTTATTTTAAGGGAGGGACTTGTTGTTCAATGTTGGGTTATTTAGATAGATTTTCGGTTGATCTAGATTTTGATTTAAAAAAAGGAGCGAATAAACACCTTCTTCGAAGAGAACTTCATCTTATTTTTAAGAAACTTGATCTGACGATTAAAGACGAGAGTAAAACAACCCTCCAGTTCTTTTTGAAATATCAAGCTTCGAACAAAGAGAGAAATACTCTAAAACTGGAAATTATTGACAATTCTTTTCACTCAATCGATTATAAGCTTCAATATTTAAAAGATATTGATAGGGCAATCATTTGCCAGACCCTTGAATGCATGTTCGCCAATAAGCTTGTTGCTTTAACTGACCGATATAAAAAGAGAGGAACCATCGCCGGTCGTGACGTTTATGATATTCATTATTTTTTCTCTCATGGCTATGATTACAAAAAAGAAGTTATCAAAGAAAGAACCGGCCAAATAAGCCATGACTACTTTAAAGAATTAATAGTTTTCATAAAAGAGAAAATTACTCAGAAAATTATAGATCAAGATCTTAATTTCCTTTTGCCTTCTAAGGAATTTCAAGTTATTAGGAAAACTCTAAAAACAGAAACATTGATGTTTCTTAAAGATGCTATCAAAGAATAAGCATTTTCTATTTTTAGAACGACTTTTTTAGTTTTTATGATACAACAAGCAATAACTTGTTGTGAGGAGGAGTAGGTTAACTTGATGTTGTATTTATTGTGTTTAAACTGGAAACAACCACACGTGGGCATTCTTGGTCTATGCGCGTTGATTGGATATTGACAAGAAAATATCATCTTGTAAACTGGAAGTAAGAGAAATTCTTACCAACAAACTACATTATGAACAAAGGAGACATTCTTGCCTTGTACAAAACAGGGAAAACCATCTTCACCATCAAGGGAATGGCTTTGATTTGGAAGGAAACTAATTACAACAACTTAAAATCTAAGATAAAATATTATTCTGACAGAAAGAAGCTATTTCGGGTTAGAAGAGGAGTATATGCAATTACGGAGAGTTATAATATTTTCGAAGTAGCCAATAAGATATATTCTCCTTCCTATATTAGTTTCGAAACAATTTTGCAGAAAGAAGGATTAATATTCCAATATTCTGAAGAAATATTTTTAGCTGCCTCCTTGTCAAGATGCATAAATATTAAGAGTAGAAAGGTGACTTATCGTAAATTAAAAGATGAAATCTTATTAAATCGGGAAGGAATCATTAACGAGAATAATTACTCCCGAGCTAGCAAAGAAAGAGCCTTCATGGACATGCTTTATCTAAATAAAAATTATTATTTTGATAATCTAAAAAATATTAATTGGCAAAAATGCCTAGCGATGCTTAATATTTATCAGCAAAAAAGCTTAACCCGAACTTTAAACGGTTATTATCAAAACAGAAATGCTTAATTGGAGAGAACACAAGGTAAGGATGGTCGAAATTCTTAGAGATATTTATAGAAATATCCAAATCTCCTCAGTTTTGGGATTTAAAAGAGGAACAGCCGCTTATTTATTTTATGGGTTAGATCGATACTCAACGGATTTAGATTTTGATTTGTTGGAACCTAAAGCAAGGGATTTGGTTTTTCAAGAAATCACAAAGATTTGCAAAAAACACACTAATATTAAAGAACAATACCTTAAAAGAAATACGATTTTTCTTCTTCTTGATTATGGGGAAAGAGAACATAATATTAAGATTGAGATTTCAACCAGAGGAATGGATAATCACTATCAGATTTTAGATTATCTTGGCGTTAGTGTGCTAGTGATGAAAAAGGAAGATATGTTTGCTAATAAGCTTATTGCCCTTTGCCAACGGAGAAATGTTGCTAATCGGGATCTCTTTGATTTGAATTATTTCTTTTCTAATCACTGGGATGTTAACGAAAGCATTATTAAGCTAAGAACAGGCAAAAGTCTTAATGAATACCTTGAGGACTGTATCAAAAGCGTGGAAGGAGTTAATAACAATCAAATCTTGCATGGCCTAGGAGAATTAGTTAACGAGAAACAAAAACGATTAGTCAAAGAG
>CAZYFS010000009.1:7534-8639 GCA_964647465.1 uncultured Candidatus Saccharibacteria bacterium
CGGGTAATTGATTATCGATCAAAGATAGCACCGCTTAATCAGTTGGTTCGTCATCTTTTTAATATTGAATCGGTTCCTTTTGCTAAGGCTCTTGCCTTTTCACCAGACGGAAAGGAAATGTGGACAACTCTTCTCTCGAATAAAAGAAGGGGAGTTAGCGTTTTTCTTTCTTCAACAGGACAAAAAATCGCAGACATTGATTTAGCCGGGAAAGGAGGAGTAGAAGTAATATTTTCGGCAGATGGAGAAAAAGCTTATGTTAGTCAGATGGAAACAGGTAAAATTTTTGAAATTGATACTCAATCTAAAAAAATTGCACGAGTTTTCTTTAGCCAAGGCATTTGGACGAAGGTTTTAGCTCTCTCCTTTGACGAAAAAACTCTTTTTGCTTCTAATTGGTCCAGTAATGACGTTTCGGTTATTAACTTAGAAAGTGGCGAGGTTCTTTATCGTCTATCAACAGTCGATACGCCTCGCGGTCTTTATCCGACGGAAGACGGAAAAACTCTTTATGTGGCCGGCTTCCAGGACGGAGAAATAGAAAAGATAAACCTAGAAACCAAAGAAAGCCAAGTCATCTTTAAAAGCGGAGGAGCGATGCGTCACATTGTCGCCGATGAAGAGAAGGGAATTCTTTATGGTTCAGATATGGGTAGAGATGTTATTTGGAAAGCTTCAATGGAAAACGATGAAGTTAAGAAATTTGTTGCAACGGATCATAATCCCAATACAATTGTTCTTAGTCCCGATAAGCGGATTCTTTTTGTTTCCTCTCGAGGAATAAACGCTTCGGCAACTAATTATTATGTCCCGGGGCCAGAATGGGGTTCGATCCTTCTCTTTGATACCGAGACAGGAGAAATACTCGACGCTATTGTTGCCGGTAATCAGCCAACCGCTTTGGATATTTCTCCCGATGGTCAATTGCTTGTCTTTTCTGATTTTCTTGATGCTCGCCTAGAGGTTTTTGCCATTCCTTCTTTTGATATCTTGAAAGAAGGAGAGGGGGGCCGGAGCAATATTTACCAAAAAGAATTAAGGAAATAAAGAGAGGCTTTTCTAAATAGTTTTTCTGTTCTATAATAAAAAGTAATTAACTTCTTAA
>CAZYFS010000009.1:8739-13559 GCA_964647465.1 uncultured Candidatus Saccharibacteria bacterium
TTAATCAATAAATCATAAATTGCTTATGTCTTCTTTTCTTATTCTTGTCTTTGCTTTTCTAGGAGGGGTTATCCGTGGGCTAGTCGGTCTTATTAAACATCAATTTGCCTATAAAAACGTTCCGTTTAAATGGAAATATTTTCTCGGAATGAGTTTACTTTCCGGAATAATTGGTTTTGTGGTAGTAGTGGCAGTAAAAGATTTGGGATTTACTTATAATAATACCTTTGGATGGTCTTTAGCAGTGATTATTGGATACACCGGAGGAGACTTTATAGAAAATATTTACAAGATCATCATTAAAAAATCTTCTTTCGGAGAAAAAGAGGAGAAAAAATAGTTATAAAAATTAATTAAAATAATTTAATTAAAAACATGTTTAAAAAATTAATAATTGCTTCTTTATTCTTTAGTTTACTGTTTGGTTTTGTTGGGGTGATTGGAGCAGAGGAAGCAAGTGATTCTGATCCATTAATAGTGACTTCCAACGAGATAGCTCTTGAAGAAACTGTCACAGAGACAATTACTACGGAACCTTCGGAATTAGTTGAACCGGGAATCGCTCCAGATAATTTCTTTTACCCTTTTAAATTATTTTTTGAGAATGTGGGAACTGCTTTTACTTTTGGCAACTTAGCAAAAGCGAAACGTTATGCTAATTTAGCGGAAAAACGAATGGCTGAAGCACAAATAATGATCGGCGAAGGAAAAGAGAAAATAGCAGAAAGAACTTTAAATCGCTATCAAGAACTTCTTGATGGTTCGCTAGATCGTTCGCAACGAGCTTCAGAAAAAGGAAAAGATCCTTCAGAGATTCAAGAAAAAATATCACGAATAACCGAAAATCATCTTCTGGTTCTTGATAAAGTCCTTGAGCAGGTTCCTGAGCAAGCCCAAGTCGCTGTTCAGCAAGCAAGGAATATTTCTCATTCTCGACAAATACAAGCCTTAACAGGTTTATTGGAAACCAGCCCGCAAAAAGCAGATCAGATAAGTAAAGAAATTCTTGATCGGAGAATTGTCTGGATTAAAGAAAAAATCGCCATTAACGACGATGAAGGAGCGGAAAGCAAATTGGCAGAATGGGAAGAACACGCTAATTTCTTGGAAGCGATTCAAGAGAAGAAAGAAGAATTATCTTCTATTATTGCCGATGGACTAGAAAAAGGGCTGAAAGATCTGGATGGTATTCGTGAGCAGGCAAGAGGCTCTTCTTCTAGATTGCAAGAGGTAGTTCAGGAGGTGCGGAACAGAGCGGCAGGGAACCAAGAGAAATTTTTCGAAACCCTAAAAGAAGTAAATTTAGAAGAAGCAGCAATACTTCTTGATGAAGCCGCCGAAGGAAGTTTTACCAATTTGATAGGAGAGATTACGGGATTAGGAGGAATGATGTCTTCTTCTGTTGTTACTAATTTGGAGACAATAACTCGCCTAGAGATGAAAGAAATGGGTGATTGGATCAAAGCTAATGGTCTTAATCAATACGGCGATCTCATGGGAACGATATATACAGGAGGAACTCCTCTTTTTGACGAATTAACCGGAGAAGAGATTGATCGAATGGGATATATTCTAAAACAGCATCCCAATCGGCCATGGCAAAGAATTGCTAAAGAAGAGAAAGTTCAGGAAGCTCTTCGTGAACATGAAAGATATATTGGACTTTGGGAGGGAATAACCAATCAAATTGAAGCAGGGAGAGAAGACTTATTAGAAAGAGAAGAAACAGAGATAGAAACGGAAGCAGAAAGAAGTGAGTTAATTTATAAATTAAACAATGAACGCTTAGAAGAGTTAAATAATCTTTATGAAAAAATTTCCGGTGAAGATAAGGAAACAATTGAAGGAATGATGCGTATTTCAGAAAGGGAAAGACAGAGAATAGAACAGGGGAACCCGCAATTATTACTGACGCCAGAATATAGAGGAAATATTCTTGTTCCACAGCAGATTCGTCAGGAAGTAAAAATTCAATTAAGAAATGAGGAAGCAGCAAAGGTGAGAGCAGGAAGAGATGAAGCAGGAAATCCTGAAGCCGGTTCATCTTCAACAACTGTTTCGCCAGAGGAGACAAAAGGCTCAGACTCTAAAGGTGGAGCAGGCAAGAATTAGCTTTGATTGTTTGGGAGCCCCTTCTTTCTTGCGAAGAAGGGGTTTTATGTTTCTATTTGTTCCATGACTTCTTTTGCAAAGAAGAGAGGTCTTTCTTTTCTTGGATAATCAGGGACGTCTAAGTCTTCTAAAAAGAAACGGGGTTTAACAGTTAAGGTTGCTTGGGCTTGATCTAATAAATAACGTCACCATTCTCCTTCGGGCTTCGCGTAACTTCCAGATCGATGGATATTAATAGGGGCGATAGAGATGTTCTCGGCCATAGACTCGGAAGCAAAAAATTAGCCGGCACAGAAAATCTTTTCGTCTGTTTCTACTATGGTTCAAAGAATAACGAATCATTTTACCCTCTTTGGAACAAAATTTGCTTTTAGTGTATTATTAATATGCCCTGAGCGGAATTAAAAAAGGAAATAATTTAATTCTCGAAAAATTAATGTTGCATCAAAGTAGTAAAAAATATTTTATAGTCGTTTTAATTTTCGTTGTTCTTTCTTTATCAATTTTGTTAGGAAATTACCTTTTCTTTTTAGAAAAAGAATTATCTTCTCAAAGTAAAGTTCTTACTATTAGTGCTGGAATTGTTCCTTCTGATTTAATTACTCGAGAGACAATGGAGAAGTTTTTTCAGCGTCTAGCTATAGAAGAGGGGTTAAAAACCATTGTCTTGATAGGCCAGCAAATTTTTTTGGAAAGAGAGGATAGTAATTTTATTAGTCTTCCTATTGGCGAAAAGGAATTTTGGGGAACTTTAATCGATCAAGATTTTTTAACAAAATTAGCAGGCAAGGAAACTTTTGTTTTCAGAGAAAAGGAGTTATTTCCCAAATCTAATTTAGTAAATCTAGTTCCGTTTATTAACCAATATTTGCCAAAGGTTAAAATCGTTCCCCTTATCGTTCCCGATAATCTTTCCTTGGATGAAGTCAAAAATTTTGTCAGCATTTTAGATTCTTTAACTAATTTACAAACGATGGTTGTCGCGAGCGTCAATTTTTCTAATGGTCTCCCTGCTTCGGTGGCGGCACTGCACGACCAAAAGAGCATCAGGACTTTAACTAACTTTGAAGAGGATAATTTTTCTAATATTGAAGTTACTTCTTGGCAAACTCTATATATTGTCCGGGATTTTGCTCGGCGGCGCCAAAAAGAAGTCTCGGAAATTATTACTTACAAAAATTCCGCTGATTATCAAAAAGAGAAAAGCGTTTCCGGAACTACTTCTTACCTTAGTTTGCTGTTTAAAGAAGGTTTCTTTGAAGAGAAAAACGATTTGGGGGTTTCCTTACTATTCACAGGCGATATTATGCTTGATAGAGGAGTGGCTGTTTGGTTAAAAAGAGAAGGATATTTTTATCCCTTCCAGAAAATATCGCAACTTTTTGAAGGGGTTGATATTCTTTGTGGAAACTTAGAGGGACCAATTGTTAAAGAGAAAATTCAATTTCCTCGTCATTCTTTAACTTTTAATTTCGATTCAGCTGTTGTTGAAGCACTATCTCAAGCTAAATTTAATTTAATAAATTTAGCTAATAATCATACTTTAAATCGAGGGCGCTCAGGATTAGAACAAACCCACGATTTTTTAGAAACAGCTAATATTAACTGGGTAGGTGATCCAGTTCAATGTAATCAGTCAGCCAATCTTTTTGAAGAGGAAGATGTAATTTTTCTTGCTTTTGATCAAACGCTTTCGGCAAGTTGTTCTGACAAGGAAATCGAGAGAATGATTAAAGAGGCTAAAGAATTTTCCCAATCAAAATATCTCATTGTCTTTTTCCATTGGGGGGAAGAATATCGCCTTCAAAATTCTTCTCGGCAACAAGAATTAGCTCATCTGGTAATTGATGCCGGAGCTGATCTAATAATTGGAAGTCATCCTCATGTAGTCCAAAACATCGAAAAGTACCAAGGGAAACTAATTTTTTATTCTTTGGGGAATTTCGTTTTTGATCAATATTTTTCTGAAGAAACTCAGCAAGGATTAGTTTTGGGGGTAGGGTTATTCCCCGAGAAAACGATTTTTTATCTTTTTCCTGTTGGAGGTGAGTTATCTCAACCTTATTTAATGGATTCTTTATCGAAAGAAAATTTCCTTGCTGAACTTGCTCAAAGATCTAGCTTAGAATTAGCAGACTTTATTAGAGAAGAAGTGATTATTATTAAAAGATAAATATTTTTTGATAAGAATACTAAATTGTCTTATACTAAGGCAAGGACGAAAAAAGGAGGAGGAGGAGGACTTATGGATCTAATAGTTGATGGATACAATGCGTTATTTGATGTTGCATTGTTGGAAAATGAATCCAATGAGTTCGTGTCCCGTGTTCTTCGAGATGAAAGAGAAAATTTTATCGATGTTCTTTCTTCTGCTCGTCGAAATAGAGGTTTAACGATTCTTGTCTTTGATGGACAAGAAAAGGAAACAAGGGAGGAAAGACGAGGCCCACTAATTGTCATTTTTACTTCAAAGAGGAAAACAGCTGACGATTACATTGTTGATCTAGTCAAGAAAAGGGAAGTTAAAATAGGCAACGGTTCAATTCCTTTGGGTGATATTGTTGTCCTTACGAAAGATCAGGGACTCAAGGAGAGAATAAAGGGAATAAAAGTAAGAGAACCAAGGTGGTTTTTTCATGAGTAAGGGTGGGGCCCCATCGGCCCGGCCCTTTTTCCTTTCTTGATTTTTATTAAATAAGTGTTATGCT
>CAZYFS010000010.1:0-4131 GCA_964647465.1 uncultured Candidatus Saccharibacteria bacterium
TTATGCATCTTAGTACAGAAAAATTAAGAGAAACTTTATTTCAAGAGGGGATAGTTGGTAAAGTTGAATATCGTAAGGCGGAAAATAAAGCCAAGCGAGGAAGTCAAGACTTAATTGAAGTTTTGTTAAGCGAAGGAAACATTTCCGAGAAATATTTAACAGAAATTCTGGCACGGATTTTTGTTATCCCGGTTATTGATTTAACAAAAGCGAAAATAGAAACCGAAGCCTTGGGAACGATTAGCAAGGATTACGCTCAGAAAAATTCTCTTATTGTTTTCGATTTTAATTCAGAAAAACGGATTGCTAAAGTAGCGATGGAAGACCCCGGTGATTTAGCAGCAATTAATTTTTTAAAAACTAAACTTGATTGTCAAATTGAGCAGTACGTAACTTCTGCCAAGGGGATAAAATATGTTCTTTCAAAGTATCAAAACAAACTTGGGGAAAAATTCCGCGAACTAATTGCAAAAAACGTGGAGAAAGCTCGTAATCTTTCGGGAGAAATAGATCCGGTGAAAGTAGCCAAGGAAATTTCCGTAGTTTCTATTCTTGATGCCGTCGTTGAGCATGCTTTAACTTTGCGAGCTTCGGATATTCACATTGAGCCAAGACGTAATTTTTTAATAATTCGTTATCGCGTTGACGGAATTATGCAAGACATTATGCGCTTGCCGAAAGTCATCCATTCTTTTTTGGTTGCGCGGGTAAAAGTTTTGACTAATCTTGCTATTGACGAACATCGTCGTCCTCAAGATGGACGCTTTTCCTTTCATTCTGGTTCTGGAACGACAGATATTCGAGTATCTATCATCCCTCTCTTAGAAGGAGAAAAGGTAGCTATGCGGCTTCTTTCAACAAGCGCTAATCTTCTAACCCTAACTGATTTAGGATTGAATCAAAAAGACAGAAAAAACATTCAGGACTATAGTAAAACTAGTTACGGAATGATCCTTGCTGTTGGTCCAACTGGTTGCGGGAAAACAACTACCTTGTATACAATTCTTCGCCGCTTGAACAAACCAAATGTTAATATTATAACCATTGAAGATCCGATAGAATATTCTATTCCCGGAATCAATCAAATTCAGGTTAATAAAGAAACGGGGGTTTCTTTTGCCTCCGGTTTGCGTTCGATTGTTCGACAAGATCCAGATATAATCTTGGTGGGAGAAATTAGAGATGCTGAAACAGCAGAAATTGCTGTCCATGCAGCAATGACTGGCCATCTAGTTCTATCGACTCTGCATACTACGGATGCGGCAGGTGCTATTCCTCGCTTAATTGATTTGGGAATAGAGCCATTTTTAATTGCTTCTACTCTTAATTTAATTGTTGCCGAACGATTAGTTCGAAGAATATGCTTGGATTGCATTGAGAGTTATTCGCTTTCTTTAGCTGATCAAGATTTAATTAAAGATCAATTAGAGGCGGACGGAGTTAAGGCAGAAATTCCCAAGAGATTGTATAAGGGGCAAGGTTGTAAGTTATGCAACTATACTGGATACAAACAAAGAGTGGGAATATTTGAATGTTTGTCGATCAATAAAGGGCAAAAAGCTTTAGTTCTTAATCGAGCAGCTAGCTTTGCCATCAAGCAAGAAGCAGTCAAGCAGGGGATGACGACAATGTTTGAGGACGGCCTAGCAAAAATGAAAGCCGGAATTACTACCCTCGAAGAAGTTATGCGAACAATTAAAAAGTAATCTATGCCAATTTTTGTTTACAAGGCTGTTGACGCCCGGAAGAGGATGAAAACTGGGGAAATTATCGCTACTCAGCAAAAAGACGTAATGAATACTCTTTTGGAAAGAGATTTAACGCCTATAGAAATTTACTTAAAAAAAGGAACCGAGAAAAAGAAGTTTTTTTCAATTAACTTATCTTCTAAAATAACTAAATTAGACAAAAGTCGGATTTGTCGCTACCTACTTCTGTTTGTCAACTCTGGCACGAGTTTGAATCGAGCTTTGGGCATTATGGGACGCGATGAGAAAAATTCTCGGCTTAAAAATTTATTCGGGGAAGTAAAAGCTAAACTAGAAAGGGGAGAAAGTTTTCATCAGGCTCTGACTGGTTATCGAAAAGTTTTTTCACCAGTCTTTATAAGTTTAATCGAGAGCGGAGAAACTTCCGGGAATTTAGGGCCAATTTTAAAAAGACTAGCAGACGATTTCCAAAATGATTATCGCTTAAAAAAGAAGGTTATAGCTGCCTCTACCTATCCGTTGATCCTTTTAGTGGGGGCGGTCGTTATCGTAATAGGATTAATGGTTTTTATTATGCCCAAACTGTTGAATAATTTTGCTCAGTTCAATGTTGATCTTCCTATTTATACGCGCATATTAATGGATGTTTCCAATTTTTCAAGACGTTACTTTTTCCTAATTTTATCAAGCCTAAGTGTCTTAACATTTTTTTCGTTTCTTTTTGGGCGAACAAAAAAGGGAAAAATCTTTTTCGGAAAAATTTTAAAGCGTATTCCAGTTTTTGGAAAACTTTATCATCAATTGATATTAACGCGGTTCTGTCAAATATTAGCAATGCTTTTAGGGTCAGGGCTTCCTTTAGTTAAGAGCTTAAAGATGACTTCGGGAGTAATAGGAAGCGCAGTTTATCAGAAAGATCTTTCTGATGTCCAGAAAATGACCGCTCAGGGCATTCCTCTATCAACTGCTTTGCAAAAATATCCTAATAACTTTCCTTATCTATTGATTGGGGCAATATCAATAGGAGAAGAAACTGGAAATCTTCAAAAGATGCTCGAGACAATTGGGGCTTCTTATCAAGAAAATGTTAATTTTTCCTTGGATTCTCTTGCTTCAACACTAGAACCGATTTTATTAATTGTGATGGGATCAATCATTGCTTTTATTGCCCTAGCGATCCTTCTCCCAATCTATCAGACCTTGGGTTCTGTTTAAAATGTCAAAACAAAAATCTAATTTTTGGCGATTAGGATATTCCTCCCAATCTTTTCTAGAGAGGGAAGAGGGAATAAGTTTAATAGAAGTAATAATTAGCGTTGTAGTAATAGCGATTTTGGCCGTGGGTGTCATGCATTACTTGCTTCCTTATCGTCAAGAAATTGCCCTTGACGAGCAGGCCGGCGAGATCAGCAATTATTTGGAATTAGCTCGAGTTAAATCAATTGGAATGACCAACAACAAGGCTTGGGGCGTCCACTTAGAAAATCCAGATAGTGGCAGTGATTATTTTGAATTTTACTCTACCGTTAGTGACTATGCAGAAAAAAACGTTGCCGTGGTAATTTATTTGTCTTGGGGAACGGAATTTAGTTCTCCTGTTACTGGCAGTAGTTCAACCATCCAGTTTACGAAAGATACTGGCGAGGCGACGATTAGTAGCGTTGCAATTATTGCCGGAAATGGGAACAGTCGAACTATCAACGCGAATAGCGAAGGGGTAATTTCGGTAAGCGAAAATTAATATTATAATGTCATCACGACTAACTAATCAAAAAGGGCAGATATTAGTTGAGTCATTAATCGCTATCGCTGTGGCGGCTATTATTCTTAGTTTAAGCGCTTATTTTATTCAAAGTGGTTCACAGGGGGAAAGACGAAGTCAGGATAAATTTATCGCTTCTCAACTTGCTCAAGAAACTTTTGAGGCAACCAAAGTAATTTCCGAAGCTGATTGGAATGACATTTGGTATGATTCCGATTACAGCATTGGTTCTTCGCTAGCTTATTATTTAAAGAATAATGCCGGTGACTGGATTCTAACAACAAATATTGACGATCAAGCAATTGTTATCGACGGAAAAAGTTATCAACGTTCTTTAGTTTTTTACAATGTTTCTCGCGATACTTCTACGAAAAATATTGAGCTAACTTATGTCCAAAGTCGCAATGATGCCTCAACACGAAAAGTGATTGTTTCAATTACCGGAGAACAGATGGCTAATACTAATTGGACTTTCTATTTAACGCGTTGGAAAAATAACACCCAGACAGAAGATGAATGGGAAAATTACGCTGGTGATGAATCTGGCTTTATAATCGATAATCTATCCGGGAATTTAGAGTTAAAGCCTTAGATAGGTCATTAAAGGGGAATCCCAAGGCCTTCCTGGTCAAGTTAAGCTTGATTGGGAAGGCATTATTT
>CAZYFS010000010.1:4231-8424 GCA_964647465.1 uncultured Candidatus Saccharibacteria bacterium
GGGGAATCCCAAGGCCTTCCTGGTCAAGTTAAGCTTGATTGGGAAGGCATTATTTTAATTCTAACAATTTTACGTTCAATTATTTTTCCGAAACGAAAGCAACGTAACGAAAGGTTTAATTAAAAGAGGGAGAGTTAGATACAATTCTTTCTCGAAGTAGAGTCCGAGAAAGAATTTGCTTTATTAAAAAGAATTTATTCAATTCTTTGCTTGGGTTTTTCCCAACAAGTTCGACAGCGAGCTTCGTAATCTCCTATTCCCCCAACTTCAATTTTTGGTCCAGCGTGAACAGCCTTTCCTTTGGCTACTCGTTGAGACCTAGTAGCTTCTCGTCCACACTTCATGCAGATAGCAGTTAATACATCAACTTCGTCAGCTAAAGAGATAATCTCGGTCATGGGATGGAAAGGTTTTCCATCAAAACCTAAATTGAGGCCGGCGACAATAACTCTTTTCCCATAATCTTGGGCAAGGCTTTCGCATAGGGCAGGGAATTTTTCTTGAAAGAAGTTACATTCATCAAAAGCAATAACGCCTGCTTCTTCAAAATTACTTAAACCGACAATTTCGATTAACTCGGCTACTTCTTTTACTTCGGGCGGAAGAAGAAAACAAGCAATGCCCTGTTCATTGTGAGCTTTTACTTCTTTGGTCCCATAACGATTGTCGATAGACGGCTTAAAGAGTAAAAATTTTTGTTGAGCAAGTTTCACTCGCTCAAGGCGTCGGATCAACTCTGTTGTTTTTCCGGCGAACATACATCCGGTGATGACTTCTAATCTTCCAAGTAAAGGCATGATCTTAATCGTGTTGTTAAAAATATCTTGGACTCATTTTATATCAGGAGGAAGGAGAAGTAAAGAATGGGCCGTACGGTAGATCAACAAGAGAAGTGTATATCTTATTTCTGCAATGCACGTCAACGTCTAAATGCGTTGATCTAAAAACTAATTTAATTCAGTAGCTAGGCCTACCAAATGAAGCAAAAGTGAAAATATAGATTTTCATATTATCAAAAAAGTGGTAAAATGGAAATATAGATTTTTATATTATCAAAATTATGAAAAAATTTAAGGCAGGAACATACAAAAAACAACTTGAATATCAGAGCTTTGTTCCTTCGTTAGTTAATAGGAGCTTTATCTGGGAAGATAAGAAAATCGATGTTTTAAACAGCGAAGCAATGCGTCTTTTGGGTGAATTAAATGCCTATGCCGTGCTTGTGCCGGATGTTAATTTTTTTATTCAAATGAATGTTGTTAGGGAGGCAATTGCTTCAAATATGATCGAGGGGACACAAACTGGCGTTGATGAGATCGTTTTATCACAGGAAGAAATAAATCCCGAGAGGCGAGATGATTGGAGCGAAGTGCAAAGCTATATAAAAGCAATAAATTTTTCAATTGATCGGTTGCATAAATTACCACTCTCGGTTCATCTTTTAAAAGAAACGCATAAAATTTTATTATCTGGTGTTCGCGGAAAATACAAAACACCGGGAGTGCTCAGAAAAAGCCAAAATTGGATTGGCGGATCTTCTTTATCTGACGCCTTTTTTATTCCTCCAGCATGGGAGGAAGTTCCTGATTTATTAAATGATTTGGAAAAGTTTTGGCACAATAAACAAATTTATCTTCCGATTTTAATCAAAACAGCAATTACACACTATCAATTTGAAACAATTCATCCATTTTTAGACGGGAACGGACGATTAGGACGCTTGCTTGTTGTGCTACAACTTATTGATGCGCAGACATTAATCAAACCAACTTTGTATTTATCTGCTTTTTTTGAAAAAAACAAAGCTTCTTATTACAATGCTCTAACAATGGCAAGAGAAACAAGTAACTTAGAACAATGGGTTAAATTTTTTCTGAATGGGATTATCCATACCGCTAAAGACGGGGTTGAGGTCTTTAAGCAAATTGTTTTATTGCGGCAAGAATATGATGTAAAAATAACAGCCTTGGGGATACGCACCAAAAACGCTCAGAAATTATTATTATCCATGTTTTCAAGTCCTATCGTTAGCACGAAAAGGGTGGAGAAAAATTTGGGCATTAGCTTTAGTAGCGCCAACAGATTACTTAAGTCTTTGGTTGATTTAAAAATTCTCAAAGAAATGACAGGATTTTCTCGCAATCGCTTGTTTGTCCTTAACGAATACCTGGAGTTGTTTAAAAAATAATCAATAATTACTAATTTAATTTGGTTATTTAGCGAAGAAGGATGGGTATTTGGGGGGGGGTAAGAAAGAAAACTGGGCCTTAAAAAATAACAACGAACAACAAAAACATCTTAAATGTCCTTATTTTACGGGTAAAAACGAGAAGAAAAAAAACAGTGTTAAGTCTACCTGACACCAAGCTATCAAATAGTGTCAGTTACACCTGACACCAAACAATACAACACGAAACAAAAGAGGTGAAGCAAAACATCTCTTTTTGTTTGACAATATTTCGAAAGAGAATAAGATGAAGACGTATGAAAAAGATTATTCAGGTTCATATTTATAAGGGAGAAAAATATTATGTGGCGGAATGCCTTGACTTGCCAGTAGTAACTCAAGGAAAGACTCTTGATGAACTAACTACTAATCTTGAAGAAGCTATTGCTCTTCAGTTGGAGGGGGAAGACTTGGCTGATTTTGGCTTAGATTCTCAACCTTCTATTCTTGCTAACATAGAACTCAGTCCCCGGGCTTACGCTTAAATTATGCCTGAATTAAGAATTCTTTCGGGAAAGGAAATAATTAAAATATTTTTATCTTTTGATTTTAGAGTGGCTGCCCAAAAAGGTAGCCATGTTAAGTTAACACGAATCCAAAAGGATAGAACAAAACAAACATTAACTATCCCTAATCATTCTGAAATAGATAGAGGAACTCTGAGAGCAATCTACCGTCAGGCCTTAAGATATGTCTCGGAAGAAAAATTAAAATCCCGTTTTTACAACACGCAATGATAATGCTAGGGAATCTATCCCTGGTTAGATTTTAGACGACTGGTGTTCAGGCCAGGGAACATGATTCACAGTTAATTAATTGTAATTTCGACTTTTGTATCTTAGCCTTTTGCTTTTTTAATTTAGCCTCAATGAACCTCATTAGGATTTCTATACGAAACAAATCTCTTTTTGTTTGATAATATTTTGAAAGAGAATAAGATGAAGACGTATGAAAAAAGCGCTACGTTATAATGTTATTCTCAAACCAGAACTAGCGGGAGGTTTTACAACGATAGTTCCTAGTCTTCCAAGCAAAGGCATGGTTTTAGTTATGTTTTTAAAAATATCCTGGATTCATTTTATGTCAGGAGAAGGAAAAAGTAAAAAATAATTGGAAAATAAGTGAATTAGGGCTTAATTTTCTCTTAGTTTAAATTTTCCAGGAATCTAGAGATTGCAATTCTTTGGATTTTTTAATTTTCAGAAGTTAAGGGGTGATGGAGATAAAGAATAATTTTCCAAAAGCCATTTGTACATTTCTCGAATATCTTTTTCTCGGTCTTCGGATTTTAGAAGAACAATTACTATGTTCCGAATTTCTTCATCGCTAGTTAGAAATTTGAAAATAGAAATGGCGGTATATTTGGATTTAGGCAGATATCCTCCTTTGCCACCAACGAAATTTGGTTCATCAATAAAAATATTTTTGTTGGATAGTTCTTCAACATCAAAACCGATCTCGCGAAAATCGCGGACCTCCTCACTCCTAGTAATATTCAAAAGCAAGGGACGAGCGTTAAATATATATCTGCCTAATTGAAAAATGCCTCGAGCCGTAGAAACATTTTCCAGACCTAAGCCGTGGGGGTCAACGAATTTTGTTTTTTCCATCAAAATTGCTTTCGCTTTCTCGTTCATCATTTCTATGGTTTTTATTCTGCCTAAAAAATGGCTTAAAACTTCAGCGGCATCGTTGGAAGATTCGATCAAGAGGGGATAGAATAATTCAACAACTCCAAATCTTTTTCCGCATTTTAATACCGGTGTGAAGCCGTAAGGCTCAAGCATTTCCGCCCGGACAAGAATAGAACTTTTTAAGGCAATGTTTTCAGCGACGACAACAGCCGTCATTAATTTTGTTAAAGAAGCAATTGGCAGTTGTTTTTCGGAATTCTTCTCGGCAAAAACAAAACCTGAATCTAAATCAGATATCAAATAGGCATCAGCAGAAACTTCGGGAAACGCCA
>CAZYFS010000010.1:8524-12141 GCA_964647465.1 uncultured Candidatus Saccharibacteria bacterium
TTTTGCAAGGACGCCTTCTCGATATAGCCTTATTTCCATTGTCGGAAAATTTACCTCCAAAAAACTTTCTTTCTTGGATACAAGGTCGTTCCTAATATCCGAAGTCATTCTAAGGTAAACAGGTTTTTTTGCTATATTGTCCAGGTCGATTGAATAAGTGAGATTCGAGAAATCGGGAGGAGAAGCTTGCATAGATTCAATAGTTGTAATTTGAGGGATGAAAAAAGACCCAATAAAGCTTCCGATAAAACAGAAGATAAATAAAAATACGAAAGATAGTTTTTTCATAACATTTTTTAGGCGAAATCGATTCAAGAGATCCCAACGAAAAAATCAAAATCCTCTGAATTGTATGGCTTGTGAATATTTTTGATTGGTAGCGTGATCGTCAGTAATTATAAAGGAATGCATTCTTTTCTTGTATTAATGTTTTCTTCCTTCTATTAGAAGATACAACCATGCCAAGATTATGTCAATGTCGTGGTAATATGCGTTGTGGCAATATGATAATGTTCTACTCGGGCAATATAGAAATGTCCCACCCCGATAATCTATATTATGTTGTGGTAGATTAATGATTATTTGATAGATAATCTCCTTTGTTTCGGTTAGGTTTTAAGTGATTTAAACAGTGTTTGTTCGGTTAGATTTTAGATGATTGAACGTGAAAGCTTGCTTTTGTTTTAGAATTAGTATATTATTAATACTAAAAGCGGAATAGAACAATGAAAAAGAACATTTTTGCTCCATTTGAAACAACGCCCTGCTTCAGTAAACAGAATCTTAAATCATATTTTCAAGGTTCTGATTTTGCTTTAGACGAAAGAATAAAACGAGCGCTAAGGAATAAGCAGATTTTTAATCTTAAAAAAGGATTATATACCTCAAGTGTTTATTATTTGAAAGAGCCAGACAAGACAAAATTTAAGGAATTTATCGGAGCTAAGTTAAGATTTCCTTCTTATCTAAGTCGGGAATATGTTCTAGCAAAAGACAATCTTCTAACTGAAGCAACTTATCCATTAACCTCGATCACAACTAAAACTTCCTATATTTACCAAAACTTTCTGGGAACCTATAAGTACTCTAGTATCAAAAAAGAACTTTATTTTGGGTTTAAAGAGGTTTCCTTTGGCCAAAACAAATATTTAGTAGCAACAAAGGCTAAAGCCCTTTTTGATTTTCTTTATTTGAAGAGAAACTTAGGTGATCTTAAAAGAGAAATATTAAAAGATCTACGAATTAATTGGTGTAATTTTTTTGTAGAAGACTTAAAGTTACTTGAGAGTTATGTCTTAAGATCAAAATCGAAAAAAATGGAAAAGATTTTAAAAATATTAAAGAAAAAATATGCTTCAACAAGTTCTTAAAAGTTTAGTAGATCAAAAAAAGAGGGAAGGACTATCTAATAATGTTATCCGTAATCTATTGAAAGAAGCTTTGCAATTTTATGTCCTTGATTTTATTTATAATTCAGCTTACGGTCGAGACTTATTCTTTACTGGCGGTAGTGCTTTAAGAATCTGCTATGGCCTAAATCGGCTTTCAGAAGATTTAGATTTCGATGCGAAACAGGGCCAGAGAATCAATCAAGAAAAGATTGCGGCAGATCTTATAGATCATTTTAAGAAAAGATTGTCTTTCCCAAACATAGAAGCAACTATCTCCGGAAGAAAAAAGAAGATATATCTAAAATTTCCAATTCTTCATGATTTAAAAGTAAGTCAGGAATCAGAATCAGAAAAGCTTTATGTTAAGCTAGAAATCATGGAGAACATTTCTAAATGTTATCAGACAGAATTCATTCCAGTCTCTAAATTTGATCTAAATTTCGTTGTTCAAATTTATGATCTGCCAACCTTAATGTCCTCGAAAATCATTGCCGTCTTAAGAAGAACTTTCAAGAAAGGAAAGGGGGATGAGATTACCTTTAAAGGAAGGGATTACTATGATCTTTTATGGTTTTTGCAAAAGGGAATTATTCCTAACATGAAAAGACTTAATGATGTTTTGGGAACGGTTGATAAAAAAGAAATTTATCAAATGCTTTGGGGGAAGGTTAAAGAAATTAATCTAGCTTATCTCGAAGAAGATATTTTTGCTTTTTTTGAAGATGGGCGTTTCATCAAGAATTATTGCGAACATTATAAAGAAATGACAAAAAGGCATTTAGTCGATTAAACAGAAAAGTATTGCGAGTGAAAACTCGACTCTTTTTAAAAACTTTTAGTAGGAAACAGAGAAATATTCTCTATTTTTTTGTTTTCTGTTTGATTAGACTAAAAGGAATAATCAATACCTAAGTTGAACTCATTAAGAAAGATTTTAACAACAGCAGAACCAAAGTAATTTTACTTACTTATTAATCTTCTAATGATTTGCGCAAAAGGATGGTTGAAAAATGTCCGGCTTTTGTTATAGTAAAACATTGCTAATTTAATAGAGAAATGGATCGCGATTATTTTATTAAACTAACGAGCGCTTTATATGAAGTAACGGAACTCCTTCCAGAAGAAGAACCGCTACGTTTTGATTTACGAAGTCGGGCCAATAAGATTCTTATTGATCTGGCTCCTTATCATTTTTCTCAAAATAATATTCCTTCTTCGACAACAATGAATATTATAAGAAATATTGAAGTTATCGAAAGTCTATTTGCCTTAGCTCGGGAGCAAGCTTGGATTGCCGAAGATAATTTTCTTATTCTCGAAGAAGAATACCAGCAAGTGAAAAATAGCTTACGTTTAACTGAAAAGAGCTCTTCGAGAAGGGAAAAAGAGAAAGAGACGGTTCGCCCTAGTTTTTCTTCGAAAAGAAAGGTAAGTTCCGATCAGAATCAATCTTCGGATTCAGTTCAAATCGAGGATCAGAAATCAAATGGAATTACCGAAAGACAAAGCAAGATTTTGAAGATGCTTCAGTTTCGTCCCAAAGCAGGAATTAGTGAAGTCAAAAAAGAATTTTCTGATTTAAGCAAAAGAACAATTCGTCGTGATTTGGAAAAATTGACGGTTAATCATTTAATTAAGAAAAATGGAGAAGGAGTAAGCACGTCATACCAGATTATTCCTGTGGATAAAACCTGAATTAATCCGGACAGAACATAATTAGCCCTTTCTTTCTTTTGTCCGGAAAGAAAGGAATCCGGACAAAGTAGTGTCCGGAAAAGAAAGTAACAATAGCATGTGGACAAAAAGAGGAAATGTCCGGACAGAAGAACAATAGTCCGGACAAAGCATTATTTAAAAGTTTTTATAAATGGATCCTCAGAAAAAATTTAGTCGAATTTACGATCAGCAAGTAAAAGAAATATACAGATTTATTTTTTTGAAAGTTGAATCGAAAGAAACTGCGGAAGATTTGACCGCGGAAGTTTTTCGCCGAGGTTGGGTATCTTTCCGTCGTGGCCTTAATCCAAACTCTTCTCAAGAAGAGATTAAACAGCCACGAGCCTTCCTTTATCACTTGGCTCGTTATACTATTGTTGACTATTATCGTCATCGCCCCTCTTTAAATACCGTTTCTATAGAAGAGAGGGGAGAGATTCCCGATAAAGAGCCAGGAATAGAAGAAAAACAAGAGACAATACTTGATACTAATAGAATTCAGAGAGCCCT
>CAZYFS010000010.1:12241-13361 GCA_964647465.1 uncultured Candidatus Saccharibacteria bacterium
TACGAGACATTAAACCAGACAAGAACTGGGTGTCTTCAGTCAAAGAAGACGTTTTAGGTCATCAACCGACCTTTTCTGAAGAAGTATTCGCTTATTTTGCTTTAATTACCTGGAAGCCAGTTTTGGTTAGCATAACAGCTATTTTAACAATAATTATAATCGGAGGAGGGTTATTATATCCTTTCTCCGAAGGAGGTTCTTCGGTGAAAGAAAACGATAAATCCATGGCTCAATTGAGCGTTCCTTTAGACAACTTAAAAGAACAGATTACCCGTACTATAGAAGAGATGGAAAGACAGACCAATAATTTAGCATCCGGTGAAGCAGAAAGGGAAATTTTACATCAATCAATTACGACAAGCCAAGGAGTAGTAGCGGCCATTCAAAAAATCGATACCGAGGAGGTATTGGCTAGCCGAACAGAAGAGTTAAAAGGGATGAATAGCCAGTTCATGATCACTTTCACGAAAGATGGCATGGCTACTTTAGAACAACAAAGATACCGAGGACTGTTAACAATTCAAGAAATCCAATCTTTGATAGAAATTGAAAGGCTTTACCAGAGAGAAGAGTATGAAGAAGCCTTTGTTCAGCTTTGGATTCTGGAGGGAGAGATAAACAGTTCGAAATAATATTAATAAACGAAAAGTCATTAAGCTTTTTGCTTCTTTCTTTAGTTAGGGCAAAAGCTTGAGTCGGCGATGGCTGATAGAACAGTCAAAAATTAATTAAAGATTAGTTACAAAATGAATTTACTACGAAAAACTTTTGCGATAGTAACTAGTTTAACCATGGTGGCTATGTTTATGGCACCAGCTTTTTCTGTTAAAGCGGAAGATGCTGCAACCATTGCAAGCCTTCAAGCCATGATTGCTAGTTTAGAGCAAACGATTACTACCTTGACTAATAGCTTAGCTGCTGCTTTAGGCGGAACAGTAACACCACCACCTACAACAGGAGGTGCAATTACTGGTGTCCCAGGAGATTTTACTTTCACAACAAATCTTTCCTTGGGAGACTCCGGCAATGCAGTAAATTATCTACAAATCGTTCTTAATAGCGATGTAGAAACACAGCTAGCTGTTTCTGGTGTTGGTTCCCCTGGGAACGAAACCAGTTA
>CAZYFS010000011.1:0-10577 GCA_964647465.1 uncultured Candidatus Saccharibacteria bacterium
ACTTTCCGGCGAATCAAATCAGTTATCACTTCTTCGTGAGTAGGACCAAGAGCAATTTCTTTTCCGTGTCTATCCTTTAATTTAAATAAAGGAGGAATAATTTTTTCCCAACGATCGGTTTCTTGCCAAAGACACTTAGGTTGTAAGGTGGGCAAGAAAATTTGCTGCGCTCCAATATTATCCAAATGCTTTGCGACAATATTTTCTATTTTTTGAATAACCATCCACCCCAAAGGAAGAAAACTATATACTCCCGCCATTAATGGAGAGATGAAATCACCTCGCAGCAATAATTTATGAGATATTGTTTCTGCTCCTATTAAATCTTGTTTGTTGGTTTTGCAAAAAAGCTCAGTTCTTTTCATTGTTAAAACAAAGAAATAATATCACTTATAGTTACTACCACCAAAACCAACATTAGACTTCCGAAGAAAATAGTATTAATCTTGTTTTCTGTGCTAGCTTTTATTTCCTTTTTTCTTATCTTCCCAATTAATAAAAACAATATTTTCCCTCCATCTAAAGCAGGAATTGGAAAAATATTAAAAAGCGTTAAATAAATAGCAATTAAGGCTAACAATTGAAGAAAATAATTTATTCCTAAAACTGCTGCATCGCTCATTATTTTCCCAATCCCTATTGGCCCCATAATTTTAACTCCCGGAATCGATTCGTGACGAACCCACCGACTAAATGTATATCCTAAAGTAGCCGGAATGGCGATAGTCTGATTAATCGTTATTTGTAATCCTGCTAAAGGAGCTTCCAGCCAATTGTATTGTTTTGTTCTCACTCGCGATAACCCAATCCCGATTACTGCTCGATTAGAATCTTCGCTTTCTTTAGGAACAACAAAAACTATAAGATTCTCGTTTTTTCTGTTTATTGATAATGTGACTTCCCTTCCTAAATAAGGCTGAGTCATCTCTGTAAAATCTTCTACCTTGTTAATCAAGATCAACTCATCTTCTTGATAATACCCCATTATTTCATCTCCCATCTTAATTCCTGCTATTTCCGCTGGCCAATCGTTTAACACAGATACCACTTGTAATTTCGCCTCTGGAGATACCGTTTGATCACTGATTGCTTCTGGAAATCCCCACACTCCAGCAATAACACTTAATATTATAATTGCCGTAATCCAAGTCGCCACTACCCCACCCAAAAGAACGACAATTCTTTTCCAGATAGCATAATCTCGGAAACCATCGCCATCTTTTGTTTCTCCTTCTTCTCCTTTAATTCTCACAAAAGCTCCAAAGGGAATAAGATTCAAGGAATAGATAGTTGAGCCAATTTTCCATTTCTTTATTTTCGGAGGAAGCCCTACTCCAAATTCCTCAATTGACATGCCAAATTTCTTCGCCAAGAGGAAGTGTCCCATCTCATGGATGACCATTAGTCCAACTAAAGCAGCAATCGTAAGAAGTATTGAAAGAAAAAACATAATAATTTTACTCTTCTTTAATTCCTAATTCCTTTTTCTTTTTGATGTCTTGAACTTTCTGATTATATTCATCAATAAGTTCTTGTAATTCATCCTTCGCCTTAAACTTTTTATCTTCTGAAATTTCTCCTGTCTGAGAAGCGTCTTGGATTTTTTTCCAACTAATTTGGCGCCAATGACGAATAGTTTCTCTCGTCTTCTCAGCCTCTTCTTCTATCGAGCGAATGACCGTCTGGCGTCTTTCTTCTGACAGGGCTGGAATTGTTGCTCGAACAGCTTGCTTATCAACACTCAATGTTAAACCAAGAGATGATTTTTGGAGAGCTTGCTCGATTGCCGGAAGATAATCAATCCCCCATGGCTGAATTAATATTTGCCTTCCTCCGGGGCAGGAAATAGCCGCTAATTGCTTTAGGGGCATCTCTTCCCCAGCAAAAAGAACCATTAGATCCTCTACTAAAGATGAATTTGCTCGAGAAGTGTGTAGTTTTGATAATTCTTGATTAAAAAACTGAATTACTTTTTCTAATTCTGTTTTTATCTCTTCGACAAGCTGAGAAGACATAATAAAATATTTAAAGATTAATTATAATTTGGCCGAGAGCTAAACGAGCATTAATATTGGTTGAGGTTAGTAAGGTTAAAATTTCCTGTCCTAAAGTTGCTAAATTCCCTAACTGCTCCCAAGAATAATTTGGTTTTTCTCTGTTAAATTGTTGAGAAGAATTTGCGCTAGCATTATCTTTCGCAAGAATAAGATCTCTAAGATAAGAAAGATAGAACTCTAAAAAATAAATTAACTTTGCTCTCTTCGAACAAAATTCTCTTTCGTATTCAAATCTTTCCCAAAGAGGACTTTGACAAAAATTATTTATTTTCTCAAAGAAAAGAAAATCTTCTTCCTCTCTAGAAGGTGAACCTAAGTAATCGTTAGCTTCCCCCCACCGTCCGTGACTAAGCCAAGCTATTTTTTCTGCTTTCCCCAAGGGAAGCCCTTTTTCTTTTTTCAGCCATTGCTCTATTTTTTCTTTGGCGATTAAATTAAATTTAACATTTTGGCAACGAGAATATATCGTCTTCAATAATTTCCGCGAACAATCAGCCGTTAGAATAAAAACTGTTTTTCCATATGGCTCTTCCAACACCTTCAAAAGAACGTTTTGAGCTCTTGTGGTCATTAACTGCGCTTGATCAATAATTACAACTCGATAATTATCTTCGGGCGAATGCAAGCTAAGTTTCTTTTTAATTTCTAAGACTTGTTCAATGCTTATTATTGCCTGTTGCTTATTTTCTCCTTCTGGTTCAATTAGAATTAAATTAGTATATTTTTGTCTTAGGTCTGTTTCAAACTCTGGATTTAATTTATGAGCAAACCAAAGAGCTATTTCTTTTTTGCCAATTCCTTTTGGCCCAGAAAATAAATAAGCGTGAGAAATCCTTGATACCTTGATTGCCTTTTCCAAGAATGATTGTTGTTTCGAATAAACGGAAGGATCAATTATCATCTCTTCTCCATTACGCTTTTCTTATAAAGATCCAAGTTCTCAAGAATAACGGTAAGACCCCGAATAACTGACAACAGAGGATCATCAGCTAAAAAACAAGGAACTTTGACCTCTCTTGATATTAATTGATCTATGTTTCTTAGCAAAGAACCTCCTCCTGCCAGAATGATCCCTTTATTCATAATATCAGCAGAAAGTTCAGGAGGCGTTCTCCGTAGAACACTTTTTATCGATCGCACTATATCTTCTAAGATGGGAGCTATCCCTTTCTGGATTTCATTCGAAGAAACTTTAATGTCTTTTGGTAACCCGCTCAATAAATCTCTTCCTCTAATTTCAAGTATTTTTTCTTTTCTTTCCGGAATGGCTGTTCCTATTCTTCTTTTTGTTTCCTCCGCCGTTTGCTCTCCGATGGCTAGATTATATTGTGTCTTGATATAATTTATAATCGCCCGATCAATTGCATCTCCTCCAACACGGACAGAATCACAAGTAACAATTCCTCCTAAAGAAATCACCGCGACTTCTGAGGTTCCTCCACCAATATCAACAATCATATGACCAGAACAAGATTCAATAGGAATTCCCGCTCCAATTGCTGCTAAAATTGGCTCTTTGGCAATAAAGGCTTGACGAGCTCCAGCACTCAGAGCCCCTTCAATAACCGCCCGACGTTCGGCTGATGTAATATCTGCCGGAACCGAAACTATGACCTCCGGTTTCAAAAAACTCAACCTCCGAGAAGCTTTGCTAATAAAATGCTTAAGCATTGCTTGGGTTACTCGATAATCAGCAATAACTCCATTTTTTAACGGTCGGTAAACACGAATTGTTTCTGGAGTTCTCCCAATCATTTTTCTCGCCTCTTTTCCAACGGCTAAAACTCGATTTTCTCCCACAGATATAGCCACGACCGAAGGTTCATTCGATATTAATCCATCTTTTAGTGTCGCCACCAAGGAATTTGCCGTTCCTAAATCAATAGCTATTTTTCTCATAACACATTCTCTGGTTAACCTTTAATCCTTTTAATATCCGCTCCCAAGAGTTGTAATCTTTCTTCTATTTTTTCATATCCCCTATCTATCTGATCAATATGCTCAATAATAGTTTGTCCATCTGCCATCAATCCAGCAATAACCAAGGAGGCTCCCGCTCTAACGTCTCCTGATTCAACTGTTCGGCCCTGAAGATCGACAGGTCCAAAAACAAAAGCCCTATGAGGATCAACAATTTCAATATCAGCTCCCATTTTTCTTAATTCATCAACATACCTCAATCTATTTTCATAAAGAGGATCATGAATCAGACTTCGCCCCTCAGCTTTGACCAATAAAGGAACTATAATTGGGAGAAGGTCAGTTGGGAAACCAGGATAAGGAAGTGCCTGTACTTTTGTTGCTTTTAAGTTAGGGGAATAATCAACGGTAATTGTTTGATTTTTTATTTCAAAATTGACTCCGATCTTTTCTGCCTTTGCCAAAAATAAAGTTAAATTATCTGGAATAGCTTCTTGAATCTTAACTTGTCCGGGAGTAAGAGCAGCCATAACGATAAAAGTCCCAGTTTCAGAAGGATCGGGCATTATTCTGTATTCAACTCCGGATAATTTCTCTACCCCTTTGATTTTAATAATATGATCTCCTTCTTTCTCAATGTCCGCCCCCATTAAATTTAGCATCGTAATGAGGTCTTGTATTTGTGGCTCGGCAGCTGCTCCCCTAACAATAGTTGTCTCCCCTTTCAGAAGAACAGAGGCTAAAATTATATTCTCTGTTGCCGTAACGCTAAATTCTTGCAAAACAATATCTTGACCTTTCAGCTTTTCCCTTTGAAAGTAATAAAAATCTCCCTCTTGTTCTATTTTTACTCCCATTTTTTCCAAAGCCTCTAGGTGAGTAACTATCGGCCTCAAGCCAATTCTATCGCCTCCTGGCCTGACTATCTTAAATTGAGAAAGACGAGAAATTAATGCTCCGATAAAAAGAACAGACATGCGAGTCTTCCCCGCTTTTTCAAAGTCCATATTCTCTGTCTTAATAGAATTATTCTTTTTTATTTTAATCTTTCTTTTTCCCAACCATTCTACTTCCGTCCCAAGACTCTTTAGCACTTCAATAATATTAAGAATGTCATTAATTAAGGGAAGATTATCAAAAACACAATCTTGCTCAGTGAGCAAGCTAGCAATAAGAATAGGACCAGCTGCGTTTTTATAGCCCCCTACCCTAATTTCCCCTTCCAACGGACGATTTCCGTTAATAATAAATTTATCTGGCATCGTTTCAATTATAAACTAAAAGCAATAATCTAGCAAATTCAAGGTTATCATCCACAAGAAAGACCCAAACTATTTAAAATTTAGACTATTAATCAATAGAATAAAAATTAGCTACTTCTTTTTTTTCCTCAAAAACAATTTTATTAACAAGAAGAAAACAAGAATTTCTCATCTTTCGCATTGCAATAAATATACATTTCGACAAGGAAGGTTTCTCTATTTTTATTCCCTACTTCTTTAGCAATTAATGCTAATTCTAGAAACTATTTTAATTAATAGAATAATCCGGATTAAATTATTTTCTATCCAAATTCTTCTTCCAAAAACAAAAACCGTGCTTAGTATTTAAACAGATCAAAGCAATTACTTCAACTACTTTTTTCGCTCTTTGAAAAAAGACTCTTTTGGCTATCTTTGCTTTGAATACTTTCTTCGTAGGACTGAATTTTGTCTTTGAATTCATCCCAATAAATTTGGTCATCACCAATCATCGAACAAACTTCTTTAAAGGGACAATAGCGACACTGAGAATTAGAGGGCCATCCTGGCAAACGAGAACTTACAATCTTCTTTTCTATCTCTTTCTTAATCTCCTTTAAATCATCTAAGAGCCAATTACATTTTGCGGCATCGTAATCTAAAAAGAATTCCTTTAGGGCTTGCGTGTCTTTATTAACATACAGAATAACCCCTTTTTTGATCTTGAAAAAATGTAAATATAACTGAAGTTGATTAATATATTCTTCTGAGGGATTTTTTAAACTACCGAATTTAAAACTATTAATGCTTTTTATGTCTAAAATATATTTTTCGTTATCAATAGACAAAATTGCATCGGCCCTCCCATGAATAAAATCTGAAGGAGGAATATTAACCTCTTCTCCCAAAAGAACACCTTTTCCTTCAAGAGCTTTGATGATCAAGCGATGAATATAATTTCCGTGATCAAAAAGCCTTAAAATTCTTGCCTCCATTTTTCGCCGTGGAGCTTGTTTAAATTTAAAAAAAATGTACCGATGACATCGACCGGCATCGGTAACATAGAAATAATTTTGTTTCCTTGGTTTTTCTTGATCTAGATAGAACTGATCAACGATCTCTGGTAACATTGGAACAGCAATAAAATTAACGTTTTCTCCATTGAGGAGCTCTTCTTGCTCTTTTTAAGCCAAATTTTTTCCGTTCTCTCATTCGAGGATCACGCGTTAGATAACCTTCTTGTTTCAATTGTAATTTTAGCTTAGGATCATATTTTACTAAAGCTCGAGCAACTCCATGTCTAATCGCAATTGCTTGAGAATGATGTCCTCCTCCCCTAACGATTATCGTTACTCCAAAATCTTCTATCTTGTCAATTTTTCGTAAGGGTACTATGATTTCTTCTTGTAACTCTGATTCTGGAAAATATTCTACAAGTTTTTTGTCATTAACTATTATTCCCTTTTTTGCTTTATAATATAAACGAACTTGAGCACTAGAAGTTTTTCTTCGTCCAACCGCCGCATAATATTTATTTTGCTTTTTCTTCTCCATGCTTTATTTAAATTTCAGTCTATTAATTCTTACTTTTCTCAATTTATTTTTAGGCAACATTCCCCAAACGGCTTTACGTAAAACTTCTTGAGGGTTTTTCTCTAGCAAAACAGCTAAAGTGGTCTCTTTCATGCTTCCCAGATACCCTGAGTGATGATAATATATTTTTTGCTCCATTTTTCGTCCAGTAATTTTTACCTTCTCAACATTGCTCACAAATACTTCCTTTCCTTCTGGGCGATTAGGAAGAAAATTAGGATCGTTTTTCCCTTGAAGCAAAATAGCCACTTTTACCGCTAGCTTACCTAAGGGTTGTTCCGTCGCATCAATTAAAAATGGTGAATTTTTATCCATCTTTTTATTTTAATAATTCAATAAAAGCCATTTTGGCTCCATCTGATCTACGAGGCTCAAGCTTCAAAACTCGAGTATAACCACCCGCTCGATCTTTGTAACGAGGGGCAATTTCATCGATAATTTTTCGCGTTGCCTTTTCTGACAAAGAACGAAGAATGATTCTTCTTCCTTGTAAGTCATTTTTCTTCGCTTTTGTCAATAATTTTTCAATAAACGGCGAAAGTTCCTTTGCCCTTGCTTGAGTGGTTTTGATTCTCTCTCGCGAAACTAGATTTTCTGCCAAACAACAAAGAAATGATCGATAAGTCCCTTTATGTGAAAATTTTCGGCCTTTTTTTTGCTTATACATAATAAATATTAATCTTCAAATTTAAGTCCCATCTTTTTGATCACTCCCTCGATTTCTTTCATGCTTTTTTCTCCCATCCCTTTCAATTTCTTTAGATTCTTTTTCCCTTTCATCAAAAGCTCAGCAACTGTTTTAAGGCGATTTTCTGACAAAATTCCTTTCGTTCGTTTAGAAACATCAAGATCTTCAATTGAATTTTTTGGTTCCTTTTTTGCCTTTGGTTGCAAAGCGTTTTTTCCCTTGCTTTTAGTTTTAGCTTCAGCTTTAGTCTTAGCTTCAGTTTTAGTCTTAGTCTTAGCTTTAGGTTTTTGTTTCTTCTTTGTCTTCGGAGAAGAAGAAACTTTTGCTTCTTCTTCTTTCTCTACTGGGAAAGCTTGAGCAAAAAGCGAAAAATGTTCTGTTAAAATATTTATCGCTTGATTAAAAGCTTCTTCCGGAGAAATAGCTCCATCAGTTTTAACTGTTAAAGATAGACGATCAAAATCTGTTCTCTCGCCTACTCGCATATGATCAACTTCGAAAGTTACTTTTTGCACTGGCGTAAAAATAGCATCCATAGCAATTTCGCCTATACTCAACTTCTTTTTCTTTCTACGCTCTTCCGGTTGATAACCAACGCCTTTTTCGACTGTCAAAAGTATAGATAACTTCGCTTTACTGCTAGTCAAAGTCGCAATCTGTTGATCAGGATTAAATAATTTCACTTGCGAAGGAAGTTTTAAATCTCGACCAAAAATTTCTTTTTTGCCTTTTGCCTCGAGTTTAATTTCCTGAGGTTCGTCGCCGTACCCTTGAAAACGTAATTTTTTAATATTTAAAATAATCTGGATTGCATCCTCTTTTACTCCAGCAATAATCGAAAATTCATGAGGAGCTTCTTTAATGCTCAGTTTTGTAACTGCTGATCCTTCTAGGGAAGAAAGCAAAACTCGGCGGAAACTATTTCCAATCGTTGTTCCGTAGCCTGGATATAATCCAGCAATTTCAATAATTGCCTGATTGCCTTTTCGAAAAATAACTTGCGGAACAAAAGGTAAAGAAATCATATTTTTAAAAATTAACGTGAATAATACTCAAAAACAGTTGAAATTTTTACTGGAACATTAACTTCTTCCGTTGTTGGTAAGCGCAATAATTTCCCCGACATTTTTCCTTCTTCTATTTCTACCCAAGCTGGGATTTCCTTTTTTTTCAATCGATTTTTAATTTCTTTGAAAATAGAAATTCCTTTGCTTTTTTCTCTTACTTGGACGACATCATTGAGATTAACTTGATAAGACGGACGATCAACAACCTTGCCATTAACTTCAAAATGTCGATGAATAACTAATTGATGGGCCTGATTTTTCGAATCAGCAAACCCTAATCGATAAACTACATTATCTAATCTTCTTTCTAGTATTTGGATCAAAACCTCTCCAGCGTCTTCATTTCGCTCTCTGCGTTTTAAAGCTTTTTTGACATAACGCAACATCTTTTTTTCTTTCAGTCCACCGTACCAAGCTCTTAATTTTTGTTTCTCAATCAGTTGCTCTCCGTAACTAGAAACTTTTCTTTGACGACTCTTCTTCCCGCCAGGAGGATACGGCTTTTTTATCATCGGACATTTAGCAGAAAAACACTTTTCTCCTTTTAAGAAAAGTTTTTGTTTAAATCGGCGACAAGTTTTACATCTATTGTCTTTCATGTAATATATTTATTAAGCTCTTCTTGCTTTCGGTGGACGACATCCTCCATGAGGAATTGAGGTCTTATCTTTGATGCTATTAATTTCCACCCCCTGCGCTGACAAAGAACGTACTGCGGCTTCTCGGCCACTACCAACTCCCCTAATGATTATCTCGACTTGCTTAATCTCTAATTTTTCGATAATAGCCGCGATTGCATCAGCTACTTTTGAAGCTGCATAGGAAGTCGATTGCTTCGTTCCTTTGAATCCAAGATTTCCTGTACTACGAGAAACCAAAACATCTCCCTTTAAATCAGTCAAGGTTATGATCGTATTATTGTAAGAAGATTTTATGTAGACTTTTGCAATACTAATTTTACCCACTTTCGCCCGCTTAATAGTATCTTTGCTTAAAGCTTTCTCTACATTTTTGCCTTCTTTCAGAATTTCTTCTGCCGTTTTTTTAATAACTCGCTTTTTGCCCATAATAAAAAATTACTTTGATGCAATAGCTTTGCGACTACCCGATCCTACTGCTCTTCTGACATTACTTCGCACTGTTCGAGAATTGCTTTTTGTCCTTTGTCCTCTAACGGGTAATCTTTTCTTGTGTCGCAACCCTCGCCAACAATTGATTCTTTCTAATCTTTTAATATCTAAACGGGTTTTTTGTCTTAATTCTCCCTCTATCTTATAATCGCTCTCAATAATTTTCTTGAGCTTGTTGAGCTCATCTGCTTTTAATTTATTGGCTATAACATCTGGCTTTATTTTGGCTTTAACCAAAATTTGCTCACTCAAAGTAAAGCCTATTCCATATATATAGGTTAAACTTGTCTTTATATTTTTGTGATCGGGAATGTTAACCCCACTAATTCTTGGCATATTTTAAAATATCAACCCTGCCTTTGTTTGTGCTTGGGATTATCGCAGACAACATAGATCCGACCTTTTCTTTTCACTATTTTGCATTTCCTGCATATTTTTTTAACCGAAGATCTAACCTTCATAAACATTTATAAACGATAAATAATTCTCCCTCGAGTTGAATCGTAGGGGCTTAACTCAACTAAAACTTTGTCCCCTGGGAGTATTTTAATGTGAAAATTTCTTAATTTTCCCGACAAATGGGCCATCACCTCTTGATTGTTCTCTTCTAACTCAACTTTAAAAGTTGTACTAGGAAGACTTTCTAGAACAACTCCTTTTTTTTGTAGTTCTTCTTTTTGTTTTTTATCCATTAATTAATAAAGTGGTGTAAAGAAAAACGCTCTGTTTACCTGCTCCGGCAAACAAGTGTTCATAAGAATAACAAAAAACAACAAATAAGTCAACTTTTACCAATTCAAGGAAATCCCAATCCGACCCGACGAAGAAGGAATTTTCCTCATCCAAAATGGCCTCATTTTAATCTGCAAATCTCTAATAGA
>CAZYFS010000012.1:0-9799 GCA_964647465.1 uncultured Candidatus Saccharibacteria bacterium
TAAGAATTAAAGTTCTTTCTTCTTGTTGCATGTTTTTATTTTATAATAATGATTTCTACCATTGCCTTTAATTTCGATATCGCCGTCTTGATCGGTTCGGAAAATATCCACTTCTGCTTCCTCTAAGCTAGCTATTGTCTCCGGAGCGGGATGCCCATAATGGTTGTTAACTCCAAGAGAAATTACTCCAATAATTGGATCAACTGCTTGAAGAAATGATTTCTGAGAAGAGTTTTTGCTTCCATGATGGGCGATCTTCAAAATATCAGACCTTACATTTACCGCAGAAGCCAATAATTCTCTCTCAACAATAGCCGGGATATCACCTGTTAAAAGAATAGAATTCTGCCCCCAAGATCCTCGCATCACAATCGAAGTTCTGTTTAAGTCTTTTGCTTGATAACGATTCAAGCTTTGAAATGGATAAAGAATATCGAAATAAACCTCTCCCATTTTCAAGTCTTTCCCAGCTTCTGCCAAGATGATATCAGCTTCCTCCTCCTGAATTAATCTCTGCCATTCTTCATAAAAAGAAGCTTGACGAACCACCCCTGTCCATAAAATGTTTTCAACCCGATAACTTTTTAAAACCTCTATCAATCCAACAAGGTGATCTTTTTCTGGATGAGTCAAAACAATTAAGTCAAGAGACCTGTCCCAAAAAGGCATCTGCTGATTGAGCTTACTAAGAACCGTTTGATCTGGACCACCATCTATCAAAACTTGATGCCCTTGGGGGGTTTGCATAAAAATGGCATCTCCTTGACCAACATCAAAGACAACAATTTTTAACACCCCTGAATCAATAAGCTGGAATACTTGACCCCAGACAGAAATTGTTAAAAAAAAGAGCAAACACAATCCAGCTAACTTTGGCCAAGACAACACTTCCTTCACTCCTTCCTAGAGTTATTAATTGAAAAAGCTTGCTTAAGATCAGTTTCTTCTATCAAGACCTCTGTTAATTTCGCTAATTGAAAAGCTTCTTTTCTTAATTCGTCTTTGGCAACAACGGGAATTTCTTTGGCCATCATTAAAAATTTATCGAAGGGGCATTTCTCTTCATTGAAACCAAGCTGTTTGTAAAAATCTTTCAAAATTTTTTCTTTTTGAATTGCCGTTTCTCCGTAATCACACCAACCCCCGCAACCGGTAACCGCCCCAATTATCTTCCCTTCTTTATTTTTCAAAGGAACCCAGAAAAACGCTGGATTACTATAGGCACCAATAAAAACTGCCTCTTTCTTTTCCGATATAAATTCAGGAACATATTGTGCCGGAGAAAAATAATTTTTTGAAGCCGATGAATTCTCTTTAAGCAGATTACAAAAATCCGAAAAAGAACTAGCCTTCGTAACTAAAGATCCTTTCCCATCAACCATCACAATGTTGGCCTTAATTTTTTGGGCTAGATTGTTTTGAACTGCTTGAAGATTATCAAAAAACCACTGTCCTTCTTCAGAAAGAGTTTTTGAAGAAATTTGATTTAACATAATTTTTAAACCTACTTTCTTTAAGATTATCACTAAGTTTATCCTTTGCCAAATTGAAAAATCAAATCATTTTCTTTAAGGCGGCAAAATCTTTCCCTAGCTCTTCAATCATATTCGAATTATAAGTAGCAACCGCTGGATGATAAAGAGGAATAATTTTCAAAGGATAAGGAAGGTTATCGACAGGAAAAATCATTCCGTGTAATTGACTAATTCCTTTAATTCCCCTTTCCTCTTCTTTTTGAACTTGCTGCTCAAGCCCATAGTGTCGCAAAAGGTAACGAGTAGCAAAATTTCCCAAAGGGCAAATTATTTCTGGTTGAATAATTTCTATCTGCTTATCGAGAAAAGGCGAGCAAACTTTAATTTCTTCCTGTTGTGGATTGCGATTTTGCGGCGGACGACATTTCAAAATATTAGCAATGTAAACTTCTTTTCGCTCTAAAGAAATCGACTCAAGCAAATTATCAAGAATTTTCCCAGATGCTCCACAAAATGGGGATCCTGTTTTATCTTCCTGAGCCCCGGGAGCCTCTCCGCAAAACATGATTTTAGCCCTATGATTTCCTTCTCCAATAACCGGTAAATTTCGGGTTTCCCACAAAGAACATTTTCGGCAAGCTATTATTTCTTCTTTGACCTTCTCTAATTCTCGATCCCTACTTTCCATAAATATTTATTCAATTTCGTAAATTTGATGATTCTTTAAAGTTTCCAGAGTTAAATCCATTCGCGATTGACCAGTTGTATAAAAACGACAAAGTAAATCGCCCTTCTTAACCATTTCCCCTGTTAATTTATAAAGATAAGTTCCCGCTTTTTTGATGACTGGCGCTCCTAGCGCTTTAGTCGTCCAGTCAAGGGAATCATCGTTAATTGCCCTAACTCGGCCCTCCTTAATTGCTCTAACATCATGAGTAACAGAGCCAATTTCAATCGCTTCCGAGTCAATATCGGGATTCCCTTTTTGTGCTTTAATAATTCTCTGCATTTGCTGCCATGCTTTCCCGCTATCCAAGGCTTCTTGAGCTATTTTTCTCCCTTGACCATTTTCTACTTTTCCCACCAGCTCCAATAACTCCCCAGAATAATAGACAGATTTTTTCTCTAAATCAAGCGGACGATTTTGTTTTCTTTGCATCACTCGAAGTATGTCTCTTGCTTCTAAGGCAGGACCAATCCCTCTTCCAACCGGACCAAGAGAATAGTAAGAAACAACTTGTACTTTAATTCCAAATCTCTTCCCAAGATAAAGAAATAACTCTTCTATCTCTTGGGCCTCACCAAGCGTCTTAACTTTAGCCGTTGGATTAACCGGAATATCGATAATTAAATATTTGGCTCCCATTGCTATTTTTTTAGACATGATGCTGGTTATCATTTTCGGAAATGATTCAGCTGGCAACTGTCGAGCGAGGTCGATAATTCGATTGTCGGCTGGGGCAATCCCTCCGGCTCCCCAAATCACGCAACCATTTGTTTCTTTTATTATTTCCTTAACTTCTTCAGCATTAAAAGTGACTGAAGCTAAAACTTCGAAAGTGTCAGCCGTTCCTGAAGGAGAAGTTACTGCTCGCGAAGAAGTTTTCGGCATTTTTACTCCTTGGCTAGTAACAATCGCTACCATGATTGGAGTAATTCGATTGCCGCATAATCCACCCGTTGAATGTTTATCCACGACATTTTCACCGAAATCAAAATGTTTACCCGTTTCAACCATTGCCTTAGTAAGATAATACATTTTTTGCCTAGAAGAATTCTGTTCCCAATAAGCCGAAGCGATGTAGAAAGCAGCTGTAACGTCGTCAAGTCGACGACTAACAAGATCAGCGACAACTGAATAAACTTCCTCGTAACTTAGTTCTCCACCCTCTAGTTGTTTGGCTATCGCTTTAACTGATTCAGGGATTCCAAGCAAAGAAAGTTTAATGAAAGCACCTTCTTGAATTTGTAATTGATCTTTAACCTCTAAAGACAAGCCAATTTCTCCTGCGCTGACCAAAGAATCAGTCAAATTAATTTCCACCGCTACTGATTCTTGTCCTCCCACCCAACTCATTATTAATCGATCGGAATCTACCAAATCTTGTTCGCGAGCATCTTGGTTGTTTAGAAAAACAGTTAAATCCCCTCCTGTAGTAAAATCAACAAATTTTGTTTTTAGATTAAAATAATACATATCTTTTTAAATTTAAACTGACCAATAATCTAGGGCTTTTTTAAGAGCGGGATTCTCTTGGGCCTTTTCTTCTAAGGAAATATTTTCGGTAACTGCTTGAAAAGCGGCTTTAACGGCTTGAGCCCCCGCTGTTATGCCATCAGGATGTCCATGTAGACCACCGCCAAAATTCATAATCAAATTCGTTCCGAGAATAGAAATCACGCCCGGAACCAGAGCGGGATGAAGTCCACCGGAAGCAACAGGAAAAACCTCCTTGAGGTTTCCCCATTCTGATCTGAGAAATTTATTAATTTCCTGAACATCTTTTTTCTCACCTTCCATTTTCCCAATAACTGTTCCTGTATGCAAATTATCCACGCCTGCTAAACGAGCAAGTTTAGCGATTACTTTCATTGAAATTCCATGCTTTTGTGAGCGAGTGAAGGCAGAATGCCCTGCTCTGTGTCCGTGAATAATTAATCCTAAATTTTGATTCCGAAAATCTTGCAAAGCCGACCAGCCAACCGCAACGATATCGATCATTACACATTTTCCTCCTTGCTCTCGAACATATTTCGCTCTCTCGATCATCAAGGAAAGAGGAGCCGTGACATTGAAAGCATAAAGCTTTAAACAGCCAGTTTCTTTTTCCGCTTTCTTCTTTAATTCCATCACTCTTCTCACTCGTTCCTGGAATGGGTTTATGTTCGCAAGATCAGTCAAATTCTCATCATCTTTAGCAAAATCAACTCCGTTTTTGAAAACCTGATAAGCCAATTCAGCATTCTCTTTCGAAGATAATCCAACCTTGGGTTTCATAATTGAACCAATAATAACTGGCGACCCTTCGATCCCAATTACTCTTCTCACTCCCCGCCAGCCAAAAGCCGGCCCCAAAAAGGAATCAAGATAGTTAAAAGGAAAAAGAACATCTTCTAGGCGCAAACTTTTAATTTCTTTCATCGAAAAGACATTACCAGCAATACTAGAAAGCAATTGAGGAATGTTCCCTTTTTCGAACAGAGCAAGCGGATAGGCAATTTTTATTATCCCTTTTTCTTCGTCAAGATAAAAAAGACGAGCTGCCAATTTCTGGAAAACAGTCGCCGAAAGATTGCTTAATTTTGTCCATGTGCCAATCGAAGATTCAGCCGCTATCTTTTCGGCAGCCTCTTTAAAGCTTACTCCCTCTTTCGGCTGAAGATAATAAATAGCAATAATCTCTTCTTTAAGAAGGGGTTGATAATCCAACCTCAGGTAACTTAATTCTTTTTTTTGATCAGCCATGGATATATTTGTTTAACTTTAGTTTCAATAGCAAAAGGTTCAATTATTCCTGCTTCCGTAATAAAGCCAGTGATTTGAGCTGCCGGAATATAATCAAAGGCAGGATTAATAATTTCTAATTCAGCGGGAGCGTTAGCCCATATCTCCGCTCTCCCTCTTTTTTCCATTTTAATTCCAAAATAAGGATAAAATTTTAATAAGGAGGCAGCAACATAAACTGGAACTTTATTTTGAGAAGCTGCTAAAGATATTCCATAACTCCCTGTTTTATTGACTGCTACACCGTCTTTTAAAATCGCATCTGCTCCAATAATAAATAAATCCATCGAATAGTCGTTCCCAGAGAAAGAAGAGGCAAATAAGGAAGCCGCGGAATCTGTTATCATCGTTACTGGAATTCCATACCCCAACAAATTCTTTGCCGTAATTCTTCCCTGAAACAAAGGTCTTGTTTCTGTATTAAAAACCCTAAAATCCTGATTGTTTTCCTTCGCTTTTCGAAAAATGTTTTCAACAGTCAAGGAATGACAATGAGTAAGAATATTTTTTCTATCAGCCATCACCGTTTGACCAAATTCCTGGATTGATAAACGGGCACTTTTATCAAGGGAAAGGAAGTGATTAACAACCGTTGTTAAGCTATTTTTTTTCACGGCTAAGGTTTCCTTCGTCTGGCGCTTAAGGGTGCTAAGAATAAAACGAACTCCGCTTTGAGCCAAAGGTTCGGTTGGACGAGCCGAAAGCAAGTAATCTCCAACTTCTTCCATGTTTTCTTGCCATTTTTGGACATTTTTCCCTTTCTTTCTCAGTCCATAATCACGCATTCCTTCGACAATCGCCCAGGCTATCCTGGTTGCTCCTTGAATTTTTAAATCTTGGATTTCTTTAAAAAGTCGCTTAACTTTTTTATCTTGCATAAAATTAAAACTTAAAAAGTCTAACCTTTCTTCTTTGCTCCTTGCATCCGTTTCAATTCTTGATTGAACAATTCTTCAATCACCTCTTTCGCTGTTTTTGCTTGATTGATGTAAACATCAATTCCTTTGCCTCGTAAAGCACGAAGAGCAATTGAACCAATTTCAAGGGTAATTAACACATCAATTCCTTTCTTCGCTAGATAATGAGCTGTTTTTATGCCAGCTCCCGTTTCTTCTTGGGCATAAGGATTGTTGATTGAGTAAAAATCTTTGATTTCTTTATGATCAGTATTTATGATAAGAAAAAAATTGGCATGCGCTAAAATTGGATTTAACTCTGAGTCTAGCCCTTGATTGTCTTTGATAGGGATAGCTATCACTCTTTTTTCTTTCTGAAAAAAACGAGCCATAGTCCTAACTAAAACAGAAACAAAGGGAAGTTCTTTTATTCGTTTTATTGTCTTTTGTTCTACTTGAAATTTTTTCGGGGGATTGACCATCGTATTATTTCCTAGAAAATCTTAAAACTTGCCTATTAATCAAAACGTCAGTCAAAAAACGTGACCCTTAAAAGAAAAATGAATTTTCTTTTTTAAATCAGTTTGATTTCGAACTGTCCTCAGCAAAAATTCCTCCGAGCAAACAAACTACTCCCAAAACAAGACCTCCCCAGAAAAACCACATCAACCAAATAGGTTCTACTCCTCCTTCTCCAAACTGGAAAAGAAAAGCTGGGATTCCGAAAACAACAATAAGGAATGAACCGAATGCTGCGGCGTACGTTCGAAAATCAGCTACTTTATTATAATGAAAAGATTGTTTAGTTTTGTCCATATTTCTTTAAAAAAATTATAATTCAAGTCCTTTTCGACCTTTTTAAGAATAACATAATTTAAAAAAACTTACTAATATCACTACTATTGACAAGTGCTTTTAAAATCACAGAAATAGCGATGACGCCTAGGCTTTAATAAAAACAAATATTTTATAAGCCCTCTCTTGTAATTAAAACAATTCATGGTAAAATATAAATAACCAAAGGAGGCAAGCAATGATGTTCTTTCTATGTCATTCGCCATTTCCTTAGTGATGGTTGTCTAAGAGGAGACAATTATCACCATCTCAAAACAAAGGGGGAAAGAAATGACAGAATTAATAACTTATCGGATTAATGTAGGTGCTCCGTGCTTTCCAACCCGCAAAAAAGCTCAGCATTTTTTGGACGAAACAGGACTTCCTGGTATCCTAAAAAAAACCAGGGGGAGGAAATATTTGATACAAATAGGTGTCTTTCGGACTGAGATTCGGGAAGATGCCCTAATGATGCAAGAGCTGATTCGTGAACTTTCTGGCCGAAACGTGAAAATCATTCCAGAACACAACAATCACCGAAAAACAGGTGGAAAACGCCGATAAGAATTCAAAGGGGAAGTGCTTGCTTGCAAGCGCCTCCCCGTTCTTTTATTATTTTCAAAAAATTAATTTCTGAATTAAATCCCCTTTCGGTTATTTTTGGCAAATTGGACAGAAAATAGTCGCTTGCCCCGCAATAATTTCTCGATCAAGTTGATGTTCTTTGTTGCCTGGACATCTCATGTCAGCATGACGATGAGCAATAAGCCAAGAAAGATCAAAATTCTTTTTGGGGATAAAAATTAAACTCTCTTTTAAAACAGATAGTGTTTTTCTGTACAACTCTCTTCTTTCTCTAGGTTGCAAATTCCCTATTTGACGATGAGGATTAATCTTTGCCTGATAAAGAATTTCGTCCGCATAAATGTTACCTATTCCTGCAATTTTTTCTTGAGCTAATAAAAAAGTTTTGACATTTAATAATTCATTCTTTTTCAAAAGCTCCCGAAAATCTTCTTCTGAAAGAGAAAGGGGTTCTGGCCCAAGATTTTTAAGAACACTATCTTCGTCTAGATCTTTGCTAAAACGAATTTCTCCAAGATTTTTTGTATCAAGCCATCTCAATTCATAATCGTTTTGAAATTTGAATCGAAGACGAGTTGATTCATCTTCTTTTATTAAGGGAGCATTTTGCTTGGTGTAATGCAACCCACCCTCTCTTCCAAAGCTAATAATTAGCGTTTCTGCTGATTGTTTTATAGAAACAAGAAGAAAATTTCCTCGCCTATCAACTTTTTCAAATTCTTTCCCAAGAAGTTTCTCGCGAAAATCCGAAAAAGATAATCCCTGAATTGGATTAGAGCCATTGAGATGATCAATATCTTTGATCTTTTGCCCTAAAGAGGTGGCCCGGAAATAAAGTTTTAGAATTTCGATATCCGGTAATTCCAACATATTTTTGAATTTAGAAACCCATCCCCTGCTTTGACTGACTTGATGCTTCGACTCCTCCAAATTTCTTTTCGTAAATTTTCATATTTTCCTGAAGAACTTGAATCATGTTTTTGAGATGAGCTGGACTAGTAATTACACGAGCAGTTACTATCCCCGCTGGTGGGATCACGTTAGCAAAATCTAATATAAACTCTCCTCTTTGATGAGTCACCCTCATTAAGTTGGCATATACTCCTTTCAATTCTTCGTCATTGATCTTTATTTTAATCTCCTGAGAAGATTCTTGTTTTTGATTATCCATAATAAATTAATCTTTAATTTTAAATAACTGATTCGCTTCTTCAATCAAAGAAACGATTAAAGAACTAGAACATCCCAATTGATGGGCTACTTTTTTTGCATCCATAGTTAAAACATCCTTGGCCATAATTTTCCCTTGCCGAGAAAAGGCTTGTTTTAATCTTGTTCCCTTAAACGAAGGAAGGATTGTAATTGGATAAAGTTTTTCACGATCAATTATCGCTTGCAATCCTTGCCCTGACGGATATCGCCATCCCCACAAATCTTTCCCGACACACTTGAAGTATTTAATAGCTTGCGTTGTAAACTGAGTATTGGTTATTAAAACTGTTTTTATTTTTCGTCCTTTTACTTTTCCTAAAACATCTGATCCCTGTTCAAGATCAAGGAACCTGGCAGAATAATGAAGAGTAGTTGGTAAATCTATTTTTAATCCTCGGCGATTATGATATTTACATTCCCCAATATAATAAAAATCATTATTACTTGCTAGAATATCAACCTCATGGCGAACGCATTTTCCCCTTACCCATTTACCGACTTCTATTTGATATCCCTGATGTTTTAAAATTGCCGCTATGTATTTCTCGAAAGGAAACCCCGTTGGGCCTAAACGGCGCATCGCTCGCGGCAAATCAAATTTCATTGCCAGCCTTGGACTTTCTTGCTCTAACAATTGCTTAATCCTCTCCCAAATTTCTAAGGTCGTTGTTCCGTCATGAACATCTTTTTCGACGCAGTCTGCTATTCTTCCTGCCGTTTCTTTTGTTGCTCCAACCCGCCGAGTAGAACGAGAAACTTTATTCCAAGAAAAATCTGCTTTCTCCCCCGTTGATTTAATAACTTGATTTTGTTTTTTGGCCATTGTTAGATAAAGCAAAAATTAATAATAGCACCGGCAAAGCAAAGCAAGCTAAATGATATAGCCACCCAGAAAAAATTAACCCTTTGGCTTATGCGAAATAAGAAGCGAAGACTTATCAGGCCAACTCCGAAACTAACTATTGTTGCAATCCACCCCTCCCTAATTAAACTTGGTTGTTTTAAAAGGAGAAAAATGCCACCCATTAAGACAACCGGAACCGACATCAGATAAGAAAGTTTTAAGATTTGCGATGATTTCAATTCTCCAAAAGAAAGCCCAAAAAAGGTTGCCCCTGAACGAGAAAACCCAGGGATAACCGCCATTCCTTGCAAAATTCCGCTTAGCCAAGCTGTCTTATTAAGATTCCATTTTTTTATCCGCCGATTCTTTTGAAAATAAGCGGTGAACAATAAACCGATTCCAGTAATAATTAACAAATAGTTGCCAAGAAAATTATTTCTTGCCAACC
>CAZYFS010000013.1:0-1094 GCA_964647465.1 uncultured Candidatus Saccharibacteria bacterium
GCTAGTATTTTAATTTTAGATGGAAATTTTTCTATTTCTTCAGATATTCCTCAAAAATCTATTATTGGGGCTGATAATAAGGTTTTTTCGGTAGCTCTTGCTTCAATAGTTGCCAAGGTTACACGAGATCGATTAATGATAAGTTATCATTCTCGGTATCCTCGATACGGATTTGCGCAGCATAAGGGATATGGGACGAAACATCATTTGGTAATGCTTAGAAAGCATGGAAGCGTTATCATCCATCGTCAGTCTTTCCGAGGGGTAAAACCCTCTTAATGAATTTTGCTTTGTGCTTGGCAAAAGCGTAAAACTTTGCTAGAGTAAGCTATCTTTAATTTAATCCAAGAATTTATGGCAGTTCCGAAACAAAGAAAAACAAAATCAAGGCGTAATCAAAGAAGATCACATATTCATCTTCCAGTCCCTAATTTGGTTAAGTGTTCAAAATGTGGTAAGCTTAAAAAATCACATACAGTCTGTGTTTATTGTGGGTATTACAGGGGAAAAGAAGTGATTGATGTTTTGAAAGGACTAGGAAAGAAAGAAAGAAAGAATAGAAAGAAAAAATTATCTTCCGAGGAAAAAGGGGATAAGGAAAAACCCTTAGAACTCGAGAATCTTTCCCAAAAATAATTTCTTTTCAGTTATGCTTTCTAGGCATCAAGCTCGTTTAATTGCTATTCAAATTCTTTATGAGTGGGATTTTTATGATTGCCAGGAAGATGCTTTCGAAAAAAGCGAAAAAGAAAAAACAAGAAAAATAAAAGACAAGGGGACAAAGAAATTTGTTATTTCTTTGGTTCGAGGAGTTAAACAATATTGGAAATCAATTGATGAAATTCTTGAAAAAGCAGCTCCTCAATGGCCTCTGGAGAAAATGACTATCGTTGATAGGAACGTTCTTCGCTTGGGAGTTTATGAATTGATATATATTGACCCAAAAGATGTTCCTGCTAAAGTTGCGATTAATGAAGCGATAGAACTTGGGAAAGATTTCGGTGGATTGACTTCAGGAAAGTTTATTAATGGAGTGTTGGGAACAATTTACGAAGAAATCAAGGCAATAAAAAATGAGGAAAATGAATGAAGAG
>CAZYFS010000013.1:1194-6417 GCA_964647465.1 uncultured Candidatus Saccharibacteria bacterium
GAGTATTTAGGAGATGCTGTGTTGGAATTGATAGTAACGAAATATTTATATCATCATTATCAAGAATCCGAAGGAGTCCTTACAGTTTGGCGTTCGGCTTTAGTTAATACCAAGTCTCTATTCAAGGTGGCGGACAAATTATGTTTCAATAAATTCGTTTTGCTTTCCAAAGGAGAAAGAGAGAATAATTTTCGTGCAAGAAAATATATTTTAGCTGATATAGTTGAAGCTTTTATCGGAGCAGTTTATATTGATAGGGGATTGGATGTAGTGGAGAAGTTCATTGAAGAAAATATTTTAATTTATCTTGCCGAAATAATTGAGCATCAATTATTCGAAGATGCAAAATCAAAATTACAAAGAGACATTCAAGAAAAACAGGGAATAACTCCTTCTTATAAAATCCTTGCTGAACGTGGACCAGATCATGCAAAACAATTTAGAGTAGGAGTATTTTTTCAAGAAAAATTAATTGCTGAAGGAGAAGGACTATCAAAACAGGAAGCTGAAGAAGTAGCGGCAAAGAAAGCCTTAGAAATAAATTAATTAACAAAATAATTATTAATCATGTTAAGAATTCGTTTTCTCAGAGTGGGAAAGAAAAATCGTCCATTTTTTCGCATAGTTGCAACAGATAGCGCAAATCCTCCTCAGGGAGGACGTTTTAAAGAAAAGTTAGGATTTTTTGATCCGTTAAAGCGGGAAGTAAAATTAAAATCTGAGCGCATTAAATATTGGATATCGGTTGGAGCTCAACCTTCTGATCGTGTCCACAACTTATTAATCAAAGAGGGGATTATAAAAGGGAAGAAAGTGGCCGTTCATTCAAGATCAAAGAAACAAGTTTCTGAGGTCGAGAAAGAAAAGGAAGGGATAGCAGGGGCACCGAAAGAAGAGAAAGAGAAAACGCCAGAAAAAGAAGAACCGAAAGAAGAAATAAGTAGCGAGAAGAAAGAGGCACCGAAAGAAGAAAAAGAGAAGGCGCCAGAAAAGGAAGAGACGAAAGAAGAAATAAGTAACGAGAAGAAAGAAACACCGGATAAAATCGAAAAAGCAGAAACAAAAATAGAAGCGAAAAAAGAACAGAAAAAAGATCTTCCTCAAGAAAAGCTAGAGGAAAAAGAAGAATAATAAAGGAACCCACAATAAACACAAAATTAGTTGACATCTTCGTGGGAATGATGTAATCTTAGCTTCATTAGTTCTTTACAATTTCACATGAATTTAGTTGATTAGAGTTACCTCGAGTTTATTTATTTGATGAGAGTTTGATCCTAGCTCAGGGTGAACGCTGGTGGTGTGGATAAGGCATGCAAGTCAAGGGGCTTCTTTTATTAGAAGTACCGGCGAACGGGTTAGTAATACATAGGTAATATACCTTGCGCACAGGGATAACCTTGAGAAATCAAGGCTAATATCTGATAGTTTTGTTCAATGTTAGGTTGGATAAATAAAGGCTTCGGCCGGAGCAAGATTAGTCTATGGTCTATCAGCTTGTTGGTGAGATAACAGCTCACCAAGGCTATGACGGATAGGGGGCATGAGAGTGCATTCCCCAACAATGGCACTGAGACACGGGCCTTACTCCTACGGGAGGCAGCAGTCGAGAATCTTCGGCAATGGGCGAAAGCCTGACCGAGCGACACCACGTGACTGAAGAAGCTCTACGGAGTGTAAAAGTCTTTTTACTGGGAAGAATTCTTCGGAATGACGGTACCGGTAGAATAAAGGGATCCTAACTCTGTGCCAGCAGGAGCGGTAATACAGAGTCCCTAAGCGTTACCCGGATTTATTGGGCGTAAAGGGTCTGTAGGCGGTTAAATAAGTTTCTAGTTAAAGTTCAAGAGCTCAACTTTTGAAATGCTAGGAAAACTGTTTGACTAGAGATCGTTAAGGGCTAGCGGAATTGATGGTGGAGGGGTGAAATCCATTGATATCATCAGGAACGCCAAAAGCGAAGGCAGCTAGCTGGGACGATTCTGACGCTGAGAGACGAAAGCGTGGGGAGCGAAAAGGATTAGATACCCTTGTAGTCCACGCTGTAAACTATGGGCATTAGCTATTGGAAGTGTCGACCCTTTCAGTGGCGAAGCTAACGCATTAAATGCCCCGCCTGGGTAGTACGGCCGCAAGGCTGAAACTCAAAGGAATAGACGGGGACCTACACAAGCGGTGGATCATGTGGCTTAATTCGACAACAAACGAAGAACCTTACCAGGGCTTGACATGCTAGTGAAGTTTAGCGAAAGTTAAATGTCCCTTCGGGGCACTAGTACAGGTGCTGCATGGTTGTCGTCAGTTCGTGTCTTGAGATGTACCGTTAAGTCGGAGAACGAACGCAACCCCTGTCCTATGTTTTATATGTCATAGGAGACTGCCTCGAACAACGAGGAGGAAGGTGGGGACAACGCCAAATCAGTATGGCCCTTTGATGTCCTGGGCTGCACACATGATACAATGGAGTTAACAATACGTTGCAATACCGTAAGGTGGAGCCAATCGTTAAATAGCTTCTTAGTTCGGATTGGGGTCTGCAATTCGACCCCATAAAGTCGGAATCGCTAGTAATCGCCGGTCATCTATACGGCGATGAATATGTTCCTAGGTCTTGTACTCACTGCCCGTCACGTCAGGAAAGTTGGTAATACCCGAAGCTTCTCCTCTGGAGGAATTAAGGTAGGACCAATGATTAGGACGAAGTCGTAACAAGGTACGCGTAGGAGAACCTGCGCGTGGATTAAAAAACAAAAGAGTCGACGAAAATTAAAATCTAGAATTCTGATTTTAATTTTCAAGGCAATAGTTGCAGTCCTTTCCTATGCAACTCTGGAGGTAACTCTAAGTAACTAAATTTTGACCGAAGGCCTTCTTGCGAAGGCCTTTTGCATTTGATAGAATAAAGAAACTTGGGCGTGTGGCTTAGTGGCTAGAGCGCTTCTCTGATAAAGAAGAGATCGTAGGTTCGATTCCTACCACGCCCACTAGATTATCAAAAGAGAAAGAGGGGCTCGTAGCTTAGTTTGGTAGAGCGCCACATTTGCAATGTGGAGGTCAGGAGTTCGAATCTCCTCGAGTCCACTAGTTAAAAAATACTCGGAAGAAGCATTTAATCATTAATTCAAATTAATTTTATATGGCTAAAAATAAAATTCTTCTTATTGAAGATGAAGCGATGCTGATTAATATGTACAAAGATAAATTTGCTCGAGAGAACTTAGATATATCAGTTGCTAACACCGTCAAAGAGGGGATTAAAAAAGCGCAAGAAATTAAGCCAAACTTAATACTTTTAGATATTCTCTTGCCTCACGAAAATGGATTAGAATTTTTAAAACAAGCTAAGAAAAATCCGGAGATTTCTTCTATCCCAGTGGTTGCCTTTTCAAACTACAGCGATCCTTCTACTCAAGAGGAAGCAATAAAACTGGGAGCGAAGGAGTATATCATAAAGGCTAATTACAACCCCCAAGAAACAGTGGAAAAAATCAAGGAGTATTTAAAATAATTATGCAGAGAATAAAAATTTCTAAGGCCTCAGAGTATTTGGGCAAATCAGTAAAATTAGCCGGATGGGTTAACTGTTATCGTGATCATGGAAAGTTAATCTTTGTTGACCTAAGAGATCGTTCAGGATTGATTCAAATAGTTCTTGATCAAAACATTGATCAAGCCAATAAACTCCGTTCGGAATGGGTGATAGAAATTGTGGGTGAAGTTAAGAAGCGCCCAGAAAACATGTTAAATAAAAAAGTAGAAAACGGAGATATTGAAATAAAAGTTAAAGAATTAGTTGTTTTATCAGAAGCAAAAACTCTCCCTTTTTCAATCAAAGGAGACGGAAAAGAAATCAAAGAAGAAGAAAGGCTAAAATATCGTTACCTTGATTTAAGAAGAGATCGCTTGAAAAGAAATTTAATATTTCGGCAAAGAACTTTGGATTTCATGCGAGAGTTTTTAACTGAAAGAGATTTTATATCAGTCGAAACTCCAATTTTAACTAAATCGACTCCGGAAGGAGCGAGAGATTTTCTAGTTCCTTCTCGAATCTATCCAGGCAACTTCTACGCTCTTCCTCAAAGCCCTCAGCAATATAAACAATTATTGATGGTTGCTGGCCTAGAAAGATACTTTCAAATTGCTCGTTGTTTTCGAGATGAAGATTCTCGAGCTGATAGGCAGCCAGAGTTTACTCAACTTGATTTAGAAATGTCTTTTGTCGAGCAAGAGGATATCTTGAAGCTTGTCGAAAAGTTAATGGTTGATTTAATTAAAGATATTTTCCCGGAGAAGAAAATGACCTTTACTTCTTTCCCAAGAATTTCTTACGTAGATTCAATAAAGAAATATAAAACAGATCGTCCGGATCTGCGGAAAAATAAAGATGACGACGAAGAATTAGCTTTTTCTTTTATTATTGATTTTCCTATGTTTGAAAAGCAATCTTCGCAAGAAGGATGGACAACAATGCATCATCCTTTTACTCGCCTGCAAGAAGATGATTGTTCGAAAATTAAAAAATCTCCCGGAGAGATGAAAGCTTTTCAATACGACCTTGCTTTGAATGGACATGAAATTGGAGGGGGAAGCTTAAGATCACACCGACCAGAAATGCTAAAAACTGTTTTTGCGATATTAGGGCATGAGGCAAATGATATCGAAAGAAAATTTAATCATTTGTTAACCGCCTTTGAATACGGAGTTCCTCCTCATGGAGGAATTGCCATTGGCTTAGATCGACTTTTAGCCATTCTTTTGGGCGAAAAGAGCATTCGAGAAGTAATCGCTTTTCCAAAAACAGGAGATGCTCGTTCATTGATGATGAACACTCCTTCGGTAGTAGAAAAAAAACAACTAACGGAATTGTCTCTAGAAATCAGAAAGAAAGATGACGCAGAAAAATAAAAAACTTCTTTTCTGTATTTGCGGAGCGATTTTATTCTTAGGAATGATGGGATCCTATTATTTTTTTTATGCTAAGCAAATAATTGCCGAAAAAGAATTTGCGAATAGTACGGCAGATTTCCATCAACAAGATCGTTCGTTGGCAGAAATTTATCAACCAATAAGAAGATGGAATGTAAAAGAGATTGATTTGATTGCAAAGGCAGCGGGAGCAATTGAGTTAGAGCAAGGAGTTCCTCTAAAGGTACTTTTTACTAAAAATATGCAACAATCCTTGCCAGTTGCTAGTTTAAGCAAATTAGTAGGAGCGATGGTTTGTTT
>CAZYFS010000013.1:6517-7694 GCA_964647465.1 uncultured Candidatus Saccharibacteria bacterium
TTTTTGAAAAAATGAATTTTCTTAGCAGAGGAGAAACATGGCTTCCTTTGTTTGCATTAATTATTGCTTCTTTATTGGGATTGGTGGATGATCTTTCTCAAATATTCGGAAAAGGAAAATACGTTGGGGGAGGATTAAGTTTGTCGAAAAGAATTCTTATAATTGTTTTAATCGGGCTTATTGGTGGTCTGTGGTTTTATTTCAAACTTGACGTGGAGACTATTCATATCCCTGGAAACGGAGATTTTAATATAGGGTGGTGGTATATTCTCTTGTTTATTATTGTTATGCTGGGCACTTATAGTGGGGGAGTGATTGATGGGTTAGATGGATTGGCGGGAGGGAGTTTTGCTACTTTTTTTACGGCTTTTGCCATAATTGCCATTTTCCAAGGACAAATTAATTTAGCTACTTTTTGTTTTGTTTTAGTTGGAGCGATACTTGCTTTTCTCTGGTTCAACATTCCGCCAGCAAGATTCTATATGGGAGAAACTGGAGTAATGGGATTGTGTGCTACTTTGGCGGTTGTTGCTTTCTTAACGGATTCTGTTTTTGTTCTTCCGATTATCGCTTTTCCTTTGGTTGTTGAATCGGGTTCGTGTATACTTCAATTACTTTCTAAAAAAATTAGAAAGAAGAAAATCTTTTTAGCAGCCCCTATTCATCATCATTTTGAGGCCAAAGGTTGGCCTGCTTACAAGGTAACGATGAGGTTTTGGGTCATAGGACTTGTCGCCGCTTTAATTGGGGTAGCAATTAGATTGTTGGGATAATTTTAAAAATTTATAAAAATGATAGGAATCTTTGATTCGGGGTTAGGAGGGTTAACTATAGCTAAAGAAATATTTAAACTTTTCCCTTCCTATCCGCTTCTTTATTTTGGCGATACAGCTAATTTGCCATATGGACTTAAACCAAAGCATTTAGTTAGAGAATATTCTGAAGAAGCCGTTGATTGGATGAAAAAGAAGGGAGCCAATTTAATCATTATTGCCTGTCATACCTCTTCTTGCTTAGCGGGGGATTATTTAAAAAAGAAATTTTACCCTTTCCCTGTAATAGATATGATTGCTTCCACGGTTAAAGCGGGAGTAAATTCTACGAGCAATGGAAAAATTGGGATAATAGGAACTCCTTCGACAATTAAAAGCGAAGTTTACCAAAAAAAATTACAAGA
>CAZYFS010000014.1:0-1384 GCA_964647465.1 uncultured Candidatus Saccharibacteria bacterium
AATTAGAAAAATTTAAAAAAACAATTATTGATTATGACTTACAATAAAAGTTTTAAATTCGTAGAGTTGTTTAGTTTTACCATTATTCTTAGTCTTTCTGTTTTTTATATTTTTCAAATTAATCAATCAACAAAAAATTCTTATTTAGCCAAGATTTACCAGCAAAAAGTAGCAGTTCTTCTTGATGAAACGCAAGAATTGAAAAATAAATACACGTTTGTTAATTCTCTAGAAAATTTACTACCAGCAATACAAGAATTAGAATTAGAAAAAATTCAAGAAATAAGTTATCTTAATCTCTATCCAGATCAATTCGCAGAAAAATAGAAATGAGATTTCCGCGACTTATCATTATCTTTGTTCTCCTTTTTGCAACCGCAATATTTTTTATAGGGCGGTTATTTTTTTTGCAAGTTGTCCAGGGAGATTACTATCAGGCTTTAGCACGAGGTCAACATAGCTTCTTGCAGGAAACAAGCGGGAAAAGAGGGCAAATTCTTTTTAAGGAAGGCGAACTTTTAGCAACTAGCAAAACTCAGGATATCCTCTATCTTCCTTTTCGGAAGATCTCTGGAGACGCTGTTTTGTTGCAGTTACTAAAAGATATCTTGGATGATCCCTTAGAAGAACTGGAAGAGGGGAGATCAATGACCATTGTTTTAGAGTCTGAGCAAATTACTCAAATCAAAGATTTGGATCTTTCTTTTCTGATCCCTCAAAAAAGGACCGTTCGTTATTACCCTCAAGGAGAAATGGCATCTCATCTGGTTGGCTTTTTAAATGCTATGCAGAAAGGGCAATATGGAATAGAAGAAGAATATCAAGAAGAACTTCAGGGAGAAACGGGAGTGATAAGTTGGGAAGGGAGTCCCTATGGGTATCTAGTTTCGAAGCTTCAAGATAATTCTGTTTTAGAAATGGGGAATGATGTTTCGTTGACTCTTGATTACGGAATTCAATTCATGGCCGAACAGTTATTAAAAGAAGCGGAAAGAGACTTGGCAATTAGTTCGGGGACAATTATTGTGACTGATCCTAAAACAGGAGGTATTTTGGCTATGGCCAATTATCCTAACTTTGATCCTAATAATTATCGTCAGGAAGAATTAGAATCTTTTCAAAATAGCGCTATTCAAAAATTATTTGAACCAGGATCAATATTCAAGGCTTTTACGATGGCTGCTGGGCTAAACGAAGGAAAGGTAACGCCAGAAACGACCTTTAAAGACAAGGGATACATTGATCTCGGTGGTTCTCTAATTCGTAATTATGATCGTCGAACTTGGGGAGAACAAACAATGACCGAGGTTTTAAAAAAATCAATTAATACCGGAGCTGTTTTTGTAGAACAAGAATTGGGCCGAGAACTATTTTTAAAATATTC
>CAZYFS010000014.1:1484-6005 GCA_964647465.1 uncultured Candidatus Saccharibacteria bacterium
GGATATTTTTTGGCAGGGAAAACAGGAACTGCTCAAGTAATCAACGAGGAGGGTGTTTACGATCCGGATAAAACTATTCAAAGCTTTATTGGCTTTGGTCCGACTCTAGATCCTCAATTCTTAATATTGATAAAACTTGATGGTCCACAGGCTAAAAGTTCTTCTGAGTCAGCTGCGCCAATTTTTAAAAAAATGGCTCAATATATCATCAATCGCTATCAGATTCCACCAACAGTGGAAAGTCTCTGAAAGATGTGATATTCTCATAAGGTTAGGCCCCGTCATCTAGTGGTTTAGGATACATGGTTCTCATCCATGTCACATGGGTTCAAATCCCGTCGGGGCTGCTTTTATTTGACAAATATTCGTGCTGTGTTATGCTTGTCCGCAATGAGGTAAGATGGGTGGTAGATCCAACATGTTTCTCTAATCTTAGGAGGGGAGTATCATGACAGTTTTAACTCACGCTACAACCATCGAAGAAGCCAAGTTAATCGATGAAGTAGTTCATTCGCTTCGACCAGAAGAAAGGGTCGTCGCCACTGTTCCAGAGGGATCGGCACAACCGCCGGAGATTTATCTCATTCCCTCAGAGGAAGCAGTTACACTCGTTCCTTTAACGAGGTTTCGAGAAGAACTGCTCAAAACGTTACCATCTTTCAAGGGGGGCGTAGCTCACGTTCTTATCGCCGCCAAGAGAACGATGTAACGCGTGTTCGTTCGGAAGGGGTTCCTGATTTGTTTTACAAAGGGACCCCGTTTTTTATTGAATTCTATGTTTTTGCGATAGAGAGCAAAATCCAAATTTGTGTTAGAAGGAAAAATATATTAAGATACCTTTAGCATGGTAATAAATACAATTCTTCCAATTGGAATAGCAGTTTTATTTTTTTTATTATTGATAATTTCTGGAGGAGTTGTTTTTTATCTTTTAAGAGATAAAAAGAGAGGGGAGACAAGTTTTATAAAAGAAAGTATTGAAAACTTGCAAAAAAATCTATCGCAAGATTTGTCTTCTAATCAGCAAGAATTAAAGCAAACTTTTCGACAGACGACGGAATTTTATTCAAAGATGCAAAGAGAATTGGGTAAATTACAGGAAATCGGGAATGATATGAAGGGCTTGCAAACAATTCTTCAATCGCCTAAACTAAGAGGGAATTTAGGAGAACAAGTTCTGAGAGATTTATTAGAACAAATAATTCCTCATAATAACTTTAAAATTCAATATACCTTTCAAAGCGGAGAAATCGTTGATGCGATTCTAAAGACAGACAATGGCATTATCCCGATTGATTCTAAATATTCACTTGAATCCTTTCGGAAGATGAAAGAAGTCTCGAAAGAAGAAAAGAAAAAATGGGAAGGGCAATTCAAGAGAGACATAAAGAAACATCTTGACGATATCTCTCGAAAATATATTCGCCCATCTGAAGGAACGGTTGATTTTGCTGTAATGTATCTTCCGTCAGAAGCTGTTTACTACGAGATATTAGTAAACTACCCGGATATTCTTAATTATAGTTATCAGCAAAAAGTTTATCTAGTTTCTCCTAATACTTTCTATTATTTCTTAAAAGTCATATTGGTGGGACTAGAAGGAGCAAAGATAGAAGAGACAACTCGTAAAATTCTTAGTCATCTTCAATCTTTACAGGGGGCAACAGAGAGGCTAGGAGGAGAATTACAGGTTCTTTCAACTCATATTCGACATACGCAATCAACCTCAGAAAGGGTTGAAAAAAAATACGCACAAATGGTTACGGAAATGAAGCAGATAAGTAGTTTAGAAGATCCTAAAATTAAACAAATTGAAAAATAATAATATTTATGATTGCTGTTATTAAAACAGGCGGAAAGCAATATTTAGTTTCGCCAGGAGATAAATTAAATATCGAAAAATTAAAAGGCGAAGAGGTAGATAAAGTGATAGACTTTAAGGAAGTTTTGCTACTTCACGACGAGAAAAAAAATAAAACGGTTATTGGTGAACCGTTTATCGAAAAAGCAAAAGTTACTGCCAAGGTGATTGAGCAGGGAAAAGCAGCGAAAATCGTTATTTTTAAATACAAGGCAAAGAAAAGATATCAGAAAAAGAAAGGACATCGTCAACCCTTTACTAAGATAGAAATTATCGATATAAAGGGAATTTAAATCTCTTTTCTTTCCCGAAGAGCGCTTTGAAGAGTTTCGTGATCAGCATATTCTAATTCTCCGCCCCGAGGTAATCCTTGGCGAAGATGACTGATTTTTACGGAAGTTTTTCGAAGAAGATCAGAAAGATAAAAACTTAAAGATTGTCCCTCCGGAGTGCTATTGAGGGCTAGAATGACTTCTTCTATTTTTGGAGAAGTTTTTTTTATTCTACTTAAAAGTTTTTTGATGTTTTTCTTGACTTCTTTTGATTCAGGCCAATTATTTGTTTGGCCGATAATAAAGTAAAGTCCATGATATGCCCTAATTCTTTCAATAGAATCCAAGTCTGTTTCTTTTTCAACAATGCATAATAAGCGATGATTGCGAACTTGACTATGGCAAATAGGGCAAAGATCTACTTGTTTGTCATGATTATCGAATGGATAATTGCACCAAGAACAGAATCCAAGGTCATCTAGTCCTTGGAATGCTTGAACAAAATTTTTTCGTTGAGCAGAAGTACAATGAGCAAAATGTAAGGCGTAACGAGTTGCCGTTCTTGGACCAACTCCAGGTAATTGAGTAAATTGACTGATAAGTTGCTGGATTGATCTAGAGAACATTTTCCGAGTTGTCTTCAATTTCTAAATCATGGAAACTTACGCGAGGAGCGTCAAAATAGAGTTCTATTTTTCCTATCGGGCCATTTCGATGTTTAGCAATAATAATTTCTGCAATATTTTCTCGATTACTATGTTCTTGATAAAAATCTTCTCTGTAAATAAATAAAACTACATCCGCATCTTGTTCGATTGAACCACTATCTCTTAGATCAGAGAGGCGAGGACGGTGTGGGGAACGTTGTTCAACGGCTCTTGATAATTGCGAAAGAACTAAGACGGGAACTTTCAATTCTTTTGCTAAAGACTTTAAAGCGCGAGAATTTTCTGTAACTTGTTGAACTATACTAGCGTTAGAATTCATCGGTTGCATTAACTGAAGGTAATCAATTATCAATAAGCCTATGCCCTGACTAACTTGTAGTCGTCGAGCCATTGCCCTCATTTGTAAAATGTTTGTCGATGAACCATCGTCAACAAAAATAGGAGCCTCTGATAAAATTCCTAGCGCTGATTGAATTCTAGTAAAATCACCTTCTTTTTCTGATAAACGTCCTGTTCGAAGACGCCATAGATCAATGTTGGCCTGAGAAGCAATAAGACGATCAACAATTTGATCTTGCGACATTTCAAGGCTGAATATTCCAACAGGGATCTTCTGAAAAGCAGCAACGTTTCTAGCAATATCTAATGCCAGGGCACTTTTCCCCATACTTGGTCGAGCAGCCAAAATAATCAAATCAGATTTTTGCAAACCAGCTAAAATATTATCTAGCTTTCGAAAGCCACTAGAAATTCCTCTTAATCCTTCTTTGTGTTGAGAAAGAGCTTCAATCCTTTCAAAAGTTTGCCCAAGAGCTTCTTTGATTGGAGAAAACTGCTGACTCAATGATTTTTCGGCAATACTGAAAATCTTTCTTTCGGCTTCATCTAGAAGAGTGTCGCTATTCTCTGATTCTTGATGAGCTAGTTCCTTGATTTGATAAGATACCTCAATTAAATTACGGAGTATTCTTTTTTTCTGGATAATTTTAGCATAATTTAAAACGTTACTGGCCGTTGGGACAGAATTAACTATCTTAGAAAGATAACTTCGTCCGCCAATTTCTGCTAACTGTTTTTTCTCTTTAAGTGCATCCGCAACACTTAAAATATCAATCGGAGAATTGCTTTCGAATAACCCTATCATTGCTTTGTATATTCTCTGATGCTTAGGAGAATAAAAATCTCTTTCGCTTAAAAAATCGCCTACCTTAATAATGGCTTGACTGTCTAACATTAATCCTCCCAAGAGTGATTCTTCGGCTTCAAGATTTTGAGGGGGGAGTTGTTTGTTAATTTTTTGTTCTAATGGATCCATAATTGGTCCTTTTATTTTACTTTATAAAAGCGGTTCAATCAAATTAACTCTTCTTTAGAAAAAAGAAAGAGGAGTAATTTGAGAGCCTTCGCTAGTATCTTCAATTTGATATCCTAGGGCGTAAACTCTCCTTCGAATCAAGTCAGCTTCTTCCCATTTTTCTTCTTGGCGTAATTTTTCTCGTTCTTCGCTTAGCTGTTGAATAGAAACGGGAATTTTTTCTTCCTGGGAAACCTTTTGTTTAATCTTTAACCCTAGAACTTGATCCCATTGTAGAAATAATTGATAAGCCTCTTTGGCTTGTTGAGAGCTTATTTTCTTTTGACTGATTCCTTTCTCCAATAGATTGATAAAATTGAAGACAGTTGCCAAAGACAAAGGAGTGTTCAAATTATTTTCGAGATT
>CAZYFS010000014.1:6105-7669 GCA_964647465.1 uncultured Candidatus Saccharibacteria bacterium
TGACCAACGTCAGTAATATTCATTACCTGCTCTGTCTGGTAACCAATAAAATCAAAAGTCCGACGCAAAAAGTCAGCCATTAAAAAACTGCGCCAATTTCCAAGATGGGCATAATTATAAACTGTTGGCCCACAACTATACATGGTAATTTTTGGTGGGTCGATAGCTTTAAATTCTTCAATTTTCTTATGAAGAGTATTGTAGAGTTTCATCCTTCTTCTATCTTAATTTATTCTCAATATTTTCTCAAGCTAAATTTGGCAATCTTTCTTGTTTCTGTTAAAATTACTTCACATTTCTTTAAGAAATTTATGAGAAACTTAGCTCTATATCGAAAATACCGACCAAAGAAATTTGCGGAGGTCATCGGCCAAGAACATGTTGTTCGGACTTTGGCTGGAGCCATTTCTAAAGATATTATTTCGCATGCTTATCTTTTTGCTGGGCCAAGAGGAACTGGAAAAACAACCATTGCTCGATTATTGGCTAAAGCAGTTAATTGTGAAAACAGAAAAAGTTCTGATTACGAACCGGATAACAAGTGTTCTTCCTGCGTAGAAATTAATGAAGGACGTTCAATTGATTTAATTGAAATAGATGCAGCTTCTAACAGGGGAGTTGACGATGTTCGTCAGTTGAAAGAAGATATCAAATTTACGCCGGTAAAATCCAAATACAAAATTTTTATTATTGACGAGTGTCATCAATTGACTTCAACGGCTTCTAACGCCCTATTAAAAACCCTAGAAGAACCCCCGGCTCATGCAATTTTCATTTTAGCAACGACGGAGAAAAACAAGATACTTCCAACGATAATTTCTCGCTGTCAATCTTTCGATTTTCGCCTTCTTACTGTTCCAGAAATAGAAAAAGATTTAATTTTTATTCTAAAGAAAGAAAAGGTTAAGTTTGAAAAAGAAGCTTTGGGTTTGATTGCTCGCAACGCTCAGGGATCAATCAGGAATGCCATAAGTCTACTTGATTCTTGTTTAACCTTGGCTTTAGCCGAGAAAGGGAAGATAACAACAATTAAAACAGAACAAGTTGTTGATTTATTGGGATTAATTGAAATCAAGATAGTTAGTGATCTATTGGACCTAATACTGGAAAGAAAGACTCGATTGGCCATTCTAAGCCTAAATGAGGCCATTCAGCAGGGAGCTGACCCACTAGAGACAGCAAGAATGATAGTAAATTATTTGCGAGTGTGTTTAATACGTCAAATAGATCCGAAATTAGAAAATCTGAGTCTTTTAGAATTATCAAAAGAAGAAAAGAAAAAAATTGACGAACAAATTAGTCAACGTTCAATTGAGCAATTTCAGGAAATAATGGACTTATTTATTGAAGCAGAAAGAAAGACGAATAATAGCTTTATTCCCCAACTACCTTTAGAATTAGCCATTATTAGTGCTTGCCAAGAGAAGGATTAATTATTATAGTGAGTCTAGATTAAGAAAACTACATAAAACGATGCGGGATGGTGCAATGGTAGCACGCCAGGCCTTGGACCTGGAAATTCTGGTTCGAGTCCAGGTCCCGCAACCAAGTTGAGCTAGCTCGA
>CAZYFS010000015.1:0-7467 GCA_964647465.1 uncultured Candidatus Saccharibacteria bacterium
TTTTTTCCAATCTTATAGATAAAGACCTTTCTTTAATTCTAACAACTCTCTATTCTAAAGCAAATCTGAAAGACAAAAATTATCACTAGCGTCTCTTTTTACGCTTTGTGATAATTTTTTAACGAAATTTTCTATCTACTCCTGAAAAATTGTTACGTGCTGCCTTGAATGAAGCATTCAACTACCGCCTAAGAATAGACGGAAAATCTTTCTTGTTATAATCTCCATCCTGCATCAGTCGCCAACTAGGACCCCTCATCATCTTCCCGCCATCATATTGCTGATAAAGTCCTTTCATTTGTCCTCTCTTCATCCACGCATTATCAAGTCCAAGATAACTTATCAACCAACCCGCAAGCAAAACAGCTAAAACAAAACTGATGATTATCATAGAAAAATTTTTCTTATAAGAGAAATCATATTTCCCCAACATCCGAACGCTGATTAAAAAACCTACGCCAGTTCCTATTAGTGCCCACCAAGGAAAGCTTGAAAGTATTCGCTCGTAACGAATCGCACCTATTGGGCCGTGCGTTCGAAGTGAAAAAGTTATCAAGCTCACCAGAAAGATTGAAACGATGGTTAAGCTGAGAAAACCACCGATCATAGCCAGAGAACCCAAAACAAAATACCATTTTGATCTCATTTTCACCTGCCCCTTTTTAATCTGGGACATAATGTTTTCACGTAGGTTCAATTTTGTATTATTTAACATATTTTTTTCATCAAAATTTTGGCTCGCCTAATCCTTGTTCCGACCGTGCCGATGGGTAATCGTAAAATGTCACTAATCTCGTCATATGATTTTTCCTCAAGGAAAAACAAAGATAGTGGTTCGGAATATAAAAGAGGTATTTTAGAAAGACATTTTTTTACTCTTTCTTGTGCTTCTTTCTTGGTAAGGTTTGCCACTATATCCTCGTCGCTAGCAAAATCCACACCTTCCAATATGGGCATTTCATTTTTATGTTTAATAACTTCATTCATGGCTTCATTGTGAACGATACGGTATATCCAGCTTGAAAATTTCATCTTCGTATTAAAACTATTCAGATTAACAAAGGCCTTTATAAAAGAATTCTGCACAATATCTGCAGCTTTTGTTTCGTCGTGCGTTAAAGAGTTGGCATATCTCATAAGCTTGCTTTGATACCGTAACACAATCTCAAGATAAGATTCTTGATCTTTTGTGCGTACGTAATCCGCAACTTGTTCATCGGTTAATTTTTTCAGATCTATCATATGCAATAATTTTAACACGGTTCATGTGTTTTTTGTTTTCTGCTCTCACTAAAACCAACCAAGCTCTCGCTTAAGATTTTAAGCGAGAGCTTGTCAGTGAAATAACTATTTTGCCATTCGACCACGTCCCAAACCTTGGCCAAAACCAGCGCCAACTCTTTGTCCATTGCTTGTTCTTAAGCCTAATCCTTCTCTGATGGTGTCGGCTTCAGCATGTTTGCCTTCTTTACCCATAGTGTGTGCTTGGGCAAATTCCGCGAAGTTATCTTGATTGATAACTTGAATTACTCTACCCCTGCCCTGCATTAAATCTTCCCAGGCAGCGTAGTCGTTGCTTTCAAAAGCTTTTTCCATAGCTTCATGTCGTTCAGCCGTACAATTCGGCCCCTCCTTAGTGTAATCACCTTGGTAGGCAAGAACGGAATTTACTGCCGTTAGACCAACAACAGTAGCTATAGCAACCATTGAAATTGAAAATAAAATTTTGTTAGTGTTCATGTTTTTTTGCTTCTTCTTGTTATTAACGATTATCGACCTTTCATTAGTTATACAAAGAAGAAGGTGTTTTTCTTTCAAAGAACAAAACTTCTATTTCTGTTTTATCAAATCATCAGCGCAAAAAAACTAGATAATCTTTAATATAGTTTCTTGTTGTCGGGTTTTTTATTTATATCGGACTCAATTTTTAAAATATCTAACTTGGTCGGGGCACTGGGATTTGAACCCAGACATCTCACCCTCCCGAAGGGTGTGTGTTGCCATTTACACCATGCCCCGCTTATTGAACCCAATACTTCTTTTTGGTCATTATGTCTTTCTTTTCTCTAATCTCTTCAATCGCCTTGCGGGCTTCTTGGACTCGAACATTTAATTTCTTTGAGGAAAGCTTCCCTATTTTCTCTATCTCTTTCTTTAGATAAGCCGCCTTGTTCTTTTTGGGATCGTTAATAATTTGATCGAGAAGAATAGATAAGACCTGCCCTACTTTTGGTCCCGGTTTAATTTTTAAAAGATCCATCACTTCTTGCCCAGAAATCGCCAAGCAGGCCGTCGTTAACGGGTCACGAGAAACTCGTTCAACCATGTATTCCAAGTGTCGAAGCTTGTAGGGTTTGGCTTTCGGAACTCCCGATCCAATTCGATCAGACATTCGCACTTTAATTAAATCGTCCATGTTTTCTCTGCCTACTCGACGAACCAATTTTCGAACAGAAGCTTCCCCAACTTCGTCCACGTTATAATAAAAGAGATGATAGCGAACAAGACGAACAATTTGTTTTATTTCTTGACGGGAAAATCGTAGTCGACTCAAAATCTTTTCTGTCATTTTCGCTCCCACTACTTCATGATTATAAAAGGTTGCATCCTCTCCTTCTCCTTCTTTGGTTGCCGGCTTACCTACGTCATGGAGTAAACCAGCTAAACGAATGGCAAAACTAAAATCCTGAGTCACTGCATATTTAAGAGTTCGGACTGAATGTTCATAAACATCATAAATATGATGTTTGTTTTGGGCTACTCCATAGCTTTCGCTTAACTCAGGAATAATAAAAGAAAGAAGGCCAACTGTTCTCAGAAGTTCTATCCCCTCCGCAGCCCGTGAATTTTTTATTATCTTTACTAATTCGTCGCGGACCCTTTCTTTGGAAATTACTTGAATATCCGCGGCATGTTTCTTTATTGCCTTTTGAGTTAAGGGCTCGATGGCAAAATCTAGCGTAGTAGCAAAACGAACCGCTCGCATCATTCGTAGAGCATCTTCATCAAATCGTTGATCTGGCTCTCCTACTGCCCGAACAACTTTTTTCTTTAAATCTTCTTGTCCTTGAAAAAGATCAATTAGAGAAACCTCTTCTCCTTCCACTTTCATGGCCATAGCGTTGATGGTAAAATCTCGCCGAGCTAAATCTTCTTTTAGGTGCTTGGTAAATTTAACTTTCTGAGGATGTCTTTTATCTTCATAAACTCCATCCACACGATAAGGGGTGATTTCTACTCCCTTTAAGGAGGGATCCTTTGATCCCGTTAAAACATCGACTGTGCCAAAATTATTATCACAAAAACTATGGGGAAATAGTTTTGTCAGTTGTTCTGGTTTTGCATTGGTGGCAACGTCCCAATCTTTCGGCTGTTGCCCTAAAATTAAATCCCTTACACAGCCTCCCACTAAGTAAACTTCGAATTTTGCCTTTGTTAGGGTTTCAATAATTTTCTTAATTTCTTTAGGAATTTTTTTTATCATCTTTGCCATCTTATCACACCTTCTTGCTTTTCCAATTGACCCAGTCTTTGTTTTATGATTAAATGAACAAAGAAAAGGATGCGCCTGTAGCTCAACTGGATAGAGTGAATGCCTTCGAAGCATTAGGTTGCAGGTTCGAGTCCTGCCAGGCGCATTTAAAAAGAATAATAAATGTCTAAATATTGGTTAATCTTTGGCTTGCTTTTTCTTTTTCTTTTGCCAAGCACCGTCTTTGCTAGCAGAGGGATTTATGAAATCTATGACGTTGATCCTGTTAGCGGGGATACAAATCCCGATTCTTTTCAGTATGCTCAGTACGAAGGATTGGTCCCCTGCGGAAAAGAAATAAGCCTCAGTTATTCTCTTGATGTCGACGGAAATTTAACCGGCTACATTCAACAAGTATTGGTGCCCTGTGAATTTTGTCATTTATTTGTAATGCTTAACCGGCTTATTCATTTTGCTCTTTCCGAATTAGTTCCCCTTTTGTCGATAGGAATGCTAGTTATCGCCGGGATAATGTTTTTCTTTGCCCAGGGAAACACCAATAGATTAGGGAAGGCGAAGCAATTATTTACTGGCGTAGTTCTTGGTTTGGCGATTATCTATGGAGCTTGGTTAATTGTTAGTGGTCTCCTTTCTCTGGTAGGAGCCACCGAATGGACGGGTCTCCAGGGAGAATGGTTTAAGTTTGATTGCCCTGTTCGTTATCCAGAAGATTATATTGCTCCTCCTCCAGGAGGGTTTATTGATCCAGAAGTAACCTTCCCTGATGGACACTGGGTCCCTTGTAGTCCTAACGAAGAAAATTGTGGCAGTTGTATCGGGGACATAACATCAATGACGTTTTATGGGTTACAAACACGCGCCTTCACATATACATCTAAATCCTGCCCAGACGGAGAAGTTGCCGTTGCTGGACGTTGCCTTCCTGGAAGATGTGGTGAGCCCGATGATCTCGATTTGACTAGTACTCCGAATGGTTATCCCGACCCCAATGATGATCAAAGATGGAAATGCAAGTTTTATAAAAAGGGTGGTTGGGGCCTCAGCGCTTCGGTTTCAGGGCGAGTCTTCCGCTACTGTACGCCATTAACTCCCTAGCTGAACGCCCCTGTAACTCAACTGGCAGAGTAGCTGCCTCTTAAGCAGCGAGTTCCAGGTTCAAATCCTGGCGGGGGCACACCCTAAAAAATATTAAATCTATTATGTTAAATAAAGAAGAAAAAGAAAAAATTATTAAAGAGAATCAATCCCACCCGAAAGACAAAGGGTCTTCTAAAATCCAATCTGCCCTATTAACTGCTAACATTCAAAAATTAGTAAGCCACTTTAAGACTCACCCTAAAGATAAACATTCACGAAGGGGATTAATTCGAATGATTGAAAATCGAAAGAAGCAAGAAAAATATTTAGCGCGCAAAGCAAAATGAAAAAACCAAAACAACAAAGAGTAGGGGTGTTTATAGATGTTCAAAACTTGTATCATTCTGCTCGTAACATCTATAAAACTCGTGTTAATTTTTCCGAAGTTTTAAAAGAAGCTATCGCCAATCGTCAACTCATCCGGGCTTTCGCTTATGTTATTCGCACCAAAACAGGCGAGGAAAAATCTTTCTTTGAAGCCTTGGCAGATTTAGGAATCGAGCCAAGAATTAAAGATTTAAAAGAGTTCGCGGGAGGAGCAAAGAAAGGAGATTGGGATGTTGGCTTGGCTGTTGATGCTATTCGCACTTCTCCTAACTTAGACGCCATAATAATTTCTTCCGGCGACAGTGATTTTGTTCCCCTGATTAACTACTTAAGAGATCACGGCAAGAGAGTAGAAGTTATCGCTTTTGGAAAAACAACCGCTGCTGAAGTTATTGAAGCGGCCGATGAATTCATTGATTTAGACAAAAACAGCAATCGCTTTCTTTTTAAACAAAAGTTTTACAAACGACTTCAAGAAAAATCAGAAAACAAGAAAAAATAATTTATATTATGCAACAACAAGAATTTACAACTGAAATAGGAGGAAGAAAATTAACTGTCAAAACGGGCGACATTGCTCCCCAGGCCAACGGAAGTGTTTTGATTCAACACGGAGAAACAATGATTTTGGCTACTGCTTGCCTTAATAACCAAATAAGCAATGCTGGTTTTTTCCCTTTAACAGTAAATTACGAAGAAAAATATTATGCTAGTGGGGAAATTTTAGGATCCCGTTACATGCGTCGAGAAGGAAGACCTTCTGACGAAGCTATTTTAACTTCTCGTTTAATTGACCGAGCTATCCGCCCTCGTTTCCCAGAAGGATTCAAGAAAGAAGTCCAAATTATAATTACCGTTCTTTCTTACGACAAAGAAAACGATCCGACCATCCCTGCCCTACTGGGAGCATCTTTGGCCCTATCTTTATCTGACATTCCTTGGAACGGCCCCCTAGGGATAGCAAAGCTAAAATATCTTGAAGGAGAATGGGCCATTAATCCTCCGCAAAGCGAAGAAAATAATTCTGCTCCAGAATTAATGCTTACTGCCCTTGAACACGAATCAGGGTTTTTGATTAATATGATTGAAGGGCAAGCCGAAGAGATGCCGGAAGAAAAAATCATCGACGGGTTAAAACAAGCCCAGGCTGTTTTCCAAAAAACAATTGCCTTCCAGAAAGAGATTATTCAAAAACTAGCTAAGCCAAAGATAGAAATGTCTCTCCCTCCTTTATCTCCCGAGACAGAAGAAATGAAGAAGGAATTATCTCCTTTTTTGGCACAACAAAATCTGAAAGATTACTTGTTTGGCTTCCAGGGATTAGCAGCTAAAGAGAAAGACCAGGAACTGAAAGAAAAAGTTGTTGCCTGGCTTGAAGAAAAATATCCCGAACAAATTAAGATTGGATTAGAAATGCTCGAAGAGGAAAAATCCTCTTTGATTCGTCAGCGAATCATCGAAGAAGGCATTCGGGCTGACGGAAGAAAATTAGACGATATCAGGCCTCTTGCTGCCCAAACAAATCTCAGTCCTCGTGGACATGGATCAGCTATTTTCTCTCGAGGATTAACAAAAATCTTTTCAACGGTCACCTTGGGCCCACCAGAAGATCAGCAAAAAATCGAGGGCATGGAAATTGTCAAAGAAAAAAGATTCATGCATCACTATAATTTTCCTCCTTTCGCAACTGGCGAAACTGGTCGTGTTGGTAGTCCAAAGCGTCGGGAAATTGGTCACGGGCATTTAGCCGAAAAGGCCTTAAGTCCCCTTCTTCCTTCTTTCGACGATTTTCCTTACACCATTAGAATCGTTTCCGAGACCTTTTCTTCCAATGGATCAAGCTCTATGGCTTCAACCTGTGCCTCTAGCTTAGCCTTAATGGATGCTGGGGTTCCAATGAAGACATCAGTTGCGGGGATTGCTCTTGGTTTGATAACTGATGGGGAAAAATATAAAATTCTGATTGATATTCAAGGACCAGAAGATCATTACGGAGATATGGATTTTAAAGTTGCGGGAACAGAAAATGGGGTGACTGCTATCCAGGTAGATGTTAAAATAAAAGGAGTTAATTACAAGATTATCGAAGAGGCTTTAATTAAAGCAAAAGAAGCTCGCTTGAAAATTCTTAAAACAATGACTGATTGCATCTCTCTTCCGCGCAAAGAACTTTCTCCTTGGGCTCCCAAAATCATTGCTATGCAAATTTCACCCGATAAAATTGGTTTAGTTATCGGCCCCGGCGGACGAATGATTAATGAGTTAAGCGAAAAACACCAAGTAACTATCAAGATTGAAAACAGTGGAAAAGTTTATGTAAGCGCTCTTGATCGAAAACAAGCAGAAGCAGCCACCAATGAAATAGCAAAAATGACAGAAGAGCCAGAAATCGGGAAAATTTATCAAGGAAAAGTTAGAAAAATTCTGGAATTTGGAGCTTTTGTTGAATTTCTTCCTGGGCAGGATGGGTTAGTCCATATTTCGAAATTTGTTTCTAGCCGCCTTAATAA
>CAZYFS010000016.1:0-6993 GCA_964647465.1 uncultured Candidatus Saccharibacteria bacterium
AAGCCACTTTTGGCAAAACAAGAAAGGAGATTATAATATAAATTTAACTAAAAAATAACATGCCCAAAACAATAATTGCGATTATTATTGTAATCGTTCTCGCGGGATTAGGTTACTGGGTTTATCAATCAACAATTGTTCCTGAAGAAATAAACACAGAAGGAAGTAAAATTTGCGTTGGTAACGAGGATCGTGTTGTTTTTGGCGAAACCGGAGATTGTAACTGTGGTTGTTACAATAAAGACGATCTTCCTTCATCAACCAGTGGAGAATGTTTCTGCCAAGCACCTGATTCATGTGAATGCCTAGCAGGCATGTGCGAAGGGTTTTTAAAGAAAATCAACAAATAGAAGCTAAAAACGGCGAGAAATTCTTTGTAACACTAGAAGCGAATCCAACTACTGGATATGGATGGCAAGTAGATTTTGATCCTGTTTATATCGAATTACTCGTAAAAAATTACGTTCCTAGTTCTTCAGAATTAATCGGTTCGGGTGGCGAAGAAATCTTTGAGTTTCTTGCTAAAGAATTAGGAGGAACAGCAATAACATTTTCTTATCTGCGGCCGTGGGAAGAAGAATCAATCAAAGAAGAGATTTACGAGATAACCATAGACTAGGATAAGGCGTGATTACCCGAAGTAGTATTTCAAATGCTTTATTTCTATCGAAGCGGACAAATTAAAAAAGCATTTCAGGAATTCTTGCGAATTTCAATTCTTTAAGATTCTAGGTCGACTAGAAGAACTTAATAGGGAACTACTGAAATGGGTTCGTGTTTTTGGCAAGTTGATGTATGATAAATAAGAATTAATTAATATTTTCAAAATGTCTTTTCTTAAAGGAATCAAAACAAAACATTTAGTGGTTATAACGATAATAGTTTCTTTCCTGCTAGTTATTTTTATCCCCATGCAAGAAGAATCCATTAAAGAGATTGGTACTATTCTTGGGATGGTGGGATTGCTTTTCGCAATTTTGATAGGTTTTTTTATTACTGATTTATGGAGTCGATTTCAAAGGATAAGAGAGAATGTAGCAATAGAAGTAAGTGGCTTACAAACATATTTCTTGTTCACTAAGATTTTGGGTGATTTTCCTCGTCATAAAAAATGGGCTGACAAACAGAGGGAGCTTATTGATAAATATGTTAGGGAATTTTTCTACGTAGAATGGAGCGATTATGGCAAAATCGATGTCCATTTCAATAATATTATAGATTCGCTTAGGGAGGTAGAAGAACTAGAAACAATCAAAGAAGACGAAACTTATGCCAATCTCTTACCTCTTCTGAACGAGATTACCACGGCGAGAGAAAAGTTATTTATGTACGGCAAAGACAGATTAAATAAGATGGAATGGATGGTTCTTTTGTTCCTTACGGGAATTCTCGTTTTCTCTTTATTTATAATTCGTGCGCCAGGATTCTCGTCCTTGTTCTTATCGGGCACCTTAGTTTCAACTTTGGTTATTCTTATATTGATTCTGAGAGATTTAGACAACTTAAGTTTTGGAGAGGATATGGTGTCATTCGAGCCCTACGAAACTATTTTTGATGTAATAGGCAAATCTCGTTTTTATCTCAAGAAAGATATTAAAGCAGGGAGAGTTACTCCTCCAAAAGGCACAAAATATAGGATTGGTGATTAAATTTTTAAGATAGAGAAATTATTGAATACATTATATATTCAACAAAATAATCTAAAACTAAGAATGGAGATCAAAAAGTGAGGACGAATCCGTGCGATTCGTTAATTCCTCACTTTTTATCGCTTTATGTGTCCCGAAGTCCTGACCGAAAAAACTTTTTCGCATAAATTTCTTAGTGATGATGTGGTTAAGGTTGGGCAAAAAGGCTTTATAACTATCTAGGATTATCGGCGGGCGATTTCTTTTCTAGGTGGTTGACTTTAGTAAAATACAAACTATAATGCTGTTACAAATCCAAGATTAGAAGGGGGACAAAATGTTCAAGTTGTTGCCTTGCGCTAGTGAGGCGTTGGCAATTCTTTCGCCAGCCTTTGATAAGCTCTTTGGGTATAGCGAAAGAAGCGGATTCCACTTCATTATTCTCGATCCAGCTTCTAAGAGGTGGGAAGTGGAAGAGGACACGGCAAGCGCAATTCTTCTGGAGGGTTTCCTCGGAAGCAACGACAAAAAGCATGACTATCGCAAGATTGCTCTTTCGAAGGCGATGCAGGCATGGAGAGTAGAAATGCCTAATGCCTTTATCCAGTCGTTTGCGCCGGCTCTTATCGAAGAGGGGGATACGCCATATGCGGGCTCTTTCGTTTACAATGGGCTTGTTGTTGCAGTTAGCGGTCTTCAGCCTTACTTCGACGGGTTGGTCTCGATGTGGATCGCTTGTACTATTCAGCAAGTGCGCCAACATCATCGACAGCGATGGATTGCTCGGCACCCCACGGAAGATTTCTTTTCGTAGGAAGCCAATGTTTTCTAGGCGGGGTGGCCCAATTTACCACCCCGCACGTTTTTTTAACAAGACAGATAAAGCAATTTTAAAAGTGTTATCGAGAATGATACAATTAGTTTATTAGAAGAAATTAAATTAAGCAGTTAATAAGTTTTAAATAATTATCTAAAAAAATGAAAAAATTAACCATAGCTATTGTTGTAATCGTGATTTTGGTTGGTGTTGGAATAAGCTATCAAGCTTTTTTTAAAAAAGAAGAAGCGAAATTTTCAGTAGCGATAGCAGAAATTAGCGATATAACAGAAAAAGTTTCTGTGACAGGAAGCTTAGTTCCTTTGCAAAGAATTGACTTAGAACCAAAAATCCAACAAGAAGTAAAAGAGGTTTTGGTTGAAGTTTCAGACAAAGTAGAAGAAGGGAAGTTATTAATTCAGTTAGATAGAAGAGATGCTTTGATCCAAGTAGATAAAAGTAGAGCCAGTCTAAATAGCGTCAGTCAAGAAATAAATCTTCTAGAAACTAGACTAAAGAATGCGGAACAAGATTTAGAAGAAGTAGAACAAACTGCTATTAAAAATGTGAGTAAGGCAGAAGCAAGCCTAGAAGAAGCAAAGACTAATTTAACAACCAAGCATCAGAATTTAGATGACGTAGAGGAGGTTGAAAGCAATGAGCTAGAACAAGCTTACGAAGATGCCCTCACTCTTTTACGGGGAACTTATCTTCAAGTGGATAATACTTATTGGGCAGTAGAATCAATTCAAAGAACTTATTTTTATCAAAATGATCAAGAAGGATCTCGAGTCAAAAGAGAAAAGCGCCAAATAGAATTAGCGAAAGAAGATATTTATTCTGTTTTAGAAATAGCTCAGGAAACAGGGGATAGTAGTGACATTGACGAGGTTCTTTCTGTAACCGAGGTGAAGTTAAAAGAGGTTTATCAATCCCTATCTGTAATTAGGGAAATTTGCGGACAAACTTACTATCATATAGTTGCTGACGCAGATAAAACCATATTGGATACTCAAAAAAGCAACATAGATACGGTAATTTCTGCTTTAATTTCAGCAAAACAGGATATAGAAAGTCAGGAAATTTCCAGTCGCAAAAATGTAAACAGTGCTCAAGCAACATTGGATATAGCGCAATCACAACTAGATAGTGCTGGCAGCAGCTTAAGTTATGTTGAAACTCAAGGGCAGCAACAGATAACTCAAGCTCAATCTAAGATAGAGCAATTGGAACAAGAATTAAGCTTGAAAGAATTAAATCGAGTAATTTCCACGACAAATTTAGCTCAGGCTCAAAAAGGACTGGAAGATACTAGCATCAAGGCGCCAATGGCCGGTACTGTTACCAAAGTGGATATCGAGAAAGGGGAAACAGCCAAGCCAGGGGTTGTTGTTGTTTCCATGATTCCTGAATATAAATACAAGATAGAGATTGATGTTTCCGAAGTTAATATCGGTAAAATCAAAAAAGGCGGTTTGGCGAAAGTAGAGTTTGATGCATTTCCCGATGAAACTTATCAGGGGCAAGTTGATAAAGTTTATCCATCAGAAATCGTGAAAGAGGGAGTCATTTATTATCGGGTAGAAGTTTTATTGAATGAATATCTAGAGAAACTAAAATCTGGTTTTACTGCCAATTTAGATATTATTATTGGGCAACGGGAAAACGTAATAACAGTTCCTTATGTGGCTGTGAAAGAGGATGAACAGGGCAAGTACGTAAAAATTGTAGAAGATGGCGAAATCAAGGAAGAGAGAAGGGTGGAGATAGGCTTGGGGAGCGATACAAGAATAGAAATTAAAGAAGGCTTAGAGCAAGGAGAAGAAGTAGTTCTTTACGAAGAGAATTAATTTCATGATAGAAGCCATAAAACTAAGAAAAGAATATAGTTCTGGTTCCGTTGTAACTCCTGTCTTGAGGGAAGTTAGTTTTAAGATAGAAGAAGGAGAATTCGTGGGCATTGTGGGAACTTCAGGTTCAGGCAAATCAACCTTGTTAAATATTATCGGACTCCTTGATGCTCCTACCGAAGGAAGTTATTTGATTGACGGGAAACAAGTGAGCGATATCAGTAAAGATGAAATGGCTCATATTAGAAATCAGAAAATAGGATTTGTATTTCAGCGCTACAATCTTCTGCCTCGAACTTCAGTTTTAGAAAATGTTATATTGCCCACTATCTATAATCCTAATATTAAAAGAGAGGAAGCAGAACAAAAAGCCAGAGAACTTCTGAAGAAAGTGGATTTGTTACATCGCCTAGATAATCGCCCGAATGAACTTTCGGGAGGAGAATCTCAACGGGTGGCTATCGCACGAGCCCTAATTAATAATCCCTCTTTAATTTTAGCTGACGAACCAACAGGAAATTTAGGCTATAAAAATACGGAGCCAATAATGAATCTTTTTAAGGAACTCAACAAAGAAGGGCATACTATTCTTTTAGTCACTCATTCTAAGGACATAGCTTCTTATGCCCCCAGGATTTTGCATCTTACTAAGGGGATAATGAAAGAGGAATTACCTCCTTCTTTTGATCACAAAAACCATGACACAAAATAAGTTCAGATAATAATCATGGTGAATATTATTTCGGTTGTAAAAATTGCCCTGAAAGATTTAACTGCAAACAAAATGCGGTCTTTTTTGACTATGTTGGGTATTATCATTGGAATCTCATCGGTAATTTTAGTGATGGCCATAGGCGCAGGGGCCCAGCAATTAATTGTTTCTCAAGTCACCAAAATGGGAACGAATATTATCGGAATATTGCCGGGAAAGACTGAAACAGGGATGCCGATTGCAGCAATGGGAATAACGATTACTTCTTTAAAGAGGGAAGATGCGGAAGCGATAAAAGATCTTCCTTCTATTGAAGTAGCTTGTCCTTACGTGACGGGAAGGGATAATGTTTCCTATGGAAAGGAGGTTAAGGTTTTAGATCTAGTAGGAGTCTCTCCAGATTATATGGAAGTGGAAGAAACTTCTATTGAAAAGGGTTATTTTTTTAATCAAAAACAACAATCTGGTTTTGCTCGTGTGGCAGTCTTGGGCTATACAACAGCCCAAGAATTATTTAAGGACGCCAATCCTCTTTCGGAAAAGATTAGAATCAAAGGAAGAACATTTAAAGTAATCGGAGTATTAAAGGAAAGAGGAAATACTTTTTTTGGGAACGTTGACAGTCAAGTTTTTATGCCGGTAACAACTGTTCAAAAAGATTTATTGGGAATTAATTACGTTAATTTAATTCGAGCGAAAGCAGTTGAAAGCTCGAAAATGGAAATCGCAAAAACAGAAATAGAAGAACTTCTTCGATATAGACATAATATAAAAAGCGCAAAGAAAGATGATTTTACTGTCCAAGCGATGGGGCAGATGCTGAGTGTTTTAGAGGGAATTACTGGAGCTATCCAAGCTTTTCTAATTCTAGTGGTGGCTATTTCCTTATTAGTGGGAGGAATAGGAATTATGAATATTATGTTGACAACCTTATCTCAAAGGATAAGAGAGGTGGGATTAAGAAAAGCCTTGGGAGCAAAAGATAGAGACGTTTTCATTCAATTTTTAGCAGAAAGCAGTCTTCTTACTTTGATTGGGGGTTTATTGGGTGTTATTTCAGGAGTTGGTTTGGGAATAATCATTGCTTACTTTATTAGATTATTTACTAATTTTGAGTGGTATTTCCTAATCACTTCTGGAGAGATTGGTCTAGCGATTGGAGTTGCCTTGATTATTGGAATAGTTTTTGGTCTTTATCCAGCTCAAAAAGCCGCCAAGTTAAATCCAATTAAAGCTCTTCGTTACGAATAAAATGCTTATTAAAGAATCTATAAGAATTGCTTTACTTAATTTTAGAAGGCATAAGGCCCGAGCCTTTTTATCAATACTAGGAATTGTTATTGGAATACTTTCCGTGTCTTTAATTTTGTCCTTAGGTCAGGGTGTAAAGGGTTATATAACCAACGAAATAAGTGCATTCGGAACTAATATTATAAACATATCTACAAAAATTCCTGATAAAAGCACGATGGGAAGTGCGACTTCGATGGTTCAGGGAATATCAATAACTAGTTTAAAGAAAGAGGACTTTGAAGCAATAGCTAAATTTGATTTTGTAACTGCTCAAACTTCTTACAATCTTGGAACAGCTTGGGCTAGCTATCGAGAAAAAGAAAATGATACTCTTTTGTTCGCGGCATCTTATCAGTATCTAGATATTGACGAACAAGCAAAAATAGAGGAGGGCCGTTTTTGTACTGAGCAGGAAGAAAAAGGATCTCAGAGAGTGATAGTTTTAGGCAAGGACGTGAAAGAGAATTTATTTGGCGAACAACAAGCGATTGGAAAATCAGTTAAGATTAAAGGGCAGGCCTTCAAAGTTATTGGGGTTCTTCAGGAAAGGGGGCAAATGGCGGGGTTTAATTATGATAATCTCGTAATGATCCCTTTAAAAACCGGACTCAAAACTTTATTAGGAGTTGATCACGTAATGGAAGGTTTGGTGAAAATAGAACCGGATACGGATATGTCTCTCGCTGTTTCCAG
>CAZYFS010000017.1:0-5554 GCA_964647465.1 uncultured Candidatus Saccharibacteria bacterium
TTTTGTAGTATAAACAAGATACACTAACTTACCTAATTTAAAGCTATTGACCGCTTTAGGAGAGGCGGTTTTAATTTTTATGGAGATAAGAAACATCGCAATTATCGCTCACGTCGATCACGGCAAAACTGCCCTTACTGATGCGCTGATGCAGCAGACAGGAATGTCAGAAGTTGGAGAAAGTATGGACAGTGACGTACTTGAGCAAGAAAGAGGAATAACGATCTATTCAAAGAACACCTCTATCTACTATAAGGATACGAAGATAAATATTGTCGACACGCCCGGCCACGCCGACTTTGGTTCAGAAGTTGAGCGTGTTTTACGCTCTATAGACTCGGTGCTTTTGGTTGTTGATGCCCAAGAAGGTCCAATGCCACAAACGAAATTTGTTTTAAAAAAATCACTCGAGCTGGGACTAAAACCAATTGTTGTGCTAAATAAAATAGATAAGCCCGCTGCAAGACCCGACATTGTCCAAGAAATGGTTTACGAACTCTTCCTTGATTTGGAAGCCAGCGATGAACAACTTGATTTTACTACAATCTACACGATTGCTCGAGAAGGCATCGCCAAGGTAGACTTAAGCGATAATTCTAAAAATTTAATTCCGCTTTTGGATGTAATTTTAAAAGAAGCACCCATCGCTTCAACTGAAGAAGCAAGGAATAAACCCTTGCGCGTACAACCTTTTAATCTTGCCTATGATAATTTTCTAGGACGACTTGCTATTGGAAGAATTTACGAAGGAGAAATAAGAGATGATTCTAAGGTATTTATTAAAAACGAAGAAGAGAAAACTCGCGAAGGTAAGGTTACTAAGCTATTTACCTTCGAAGGATTAAAGAAGAAGGAAATAAAAGAGGCTCAAGCTGGCGATATTATTATGATTGCCGGTCTTCCTGATATATTTATTGGGGAAACTATTTGCATAGATCCAGAACAGGAGGCTTTGCCAGCGATTAATATTGACGAACCAACGATCTCATTGAATTTATTTGTTAATAACTCTCCCTTCTCCGGAAGAGAAGGAAAGGATATTACTAGTGGACAACTTAAAGAAAGACTAGAAAAAGAATTAGAAGTTAATGTTGGTTTGAAGATTAATTTTTCTGCCGTTGATCATTTTAAGATTTATGGTCGAGGAGAAATGCACATTGCCATACTGCTTGAAAACATGCGCCGGGAAGGTTATGAAATGCAAATATCTCAACCACATGTAATTATTAAAAAAGAAGACGGTGTAAAGCTCGAACCGTTTGAAGAAGTTACTGTTAATGTGCCAGAGGAAATGTCCGGAGTGGTGATTAAGAAACTTTCCGTTCGCCGAGGAAATATGATGGAAATGACACCTAAGCGTAGTAATGTAAAAATTATTTTCGAGATACCAACAAGAGGATTGCTTGGATATCGAAGCGAATTTGTGATTGACACCAAGGGTAAAGGAATTATCTATACTCGAGTTATTGGATTTAGGCCTTACGTTGGAACCATTAAGAAAAATGATATTGGATCAATGATCTCAATGACAACCGGAAAAGCTCTTGGCTTCTCGCTTTTTAACCTTCAGAGCAGAGGAGATTTATATATTGGAGCTGCTGCTGAAGTATATGAAGGAATGATTATTGGAAACGCAGCAAAAGGACGTGACTTAACAGTAAACCCAACAAAAGGGAAACAATTAAGCAATATGCGCTCTTCTGGATCCGATGAAGCAATTACCTTAACTCCCCCGACAAAATTGACTCTCGAAAAAGGAATGAGTATTATGAAGGACGATGAGTATTTAGAAATTACTCCCAATAGTGTTCGCCTAAGAAAACAATTCCTAACTGAGCACGGAAGAGTAAAAGCGAAAAGAAATAAAGCAAAGGATTAAAACTATTTTACCTTGAATCAAAAAACATCTCTTTTCCGAGATGTTTTTTTAATTCTACATTCGAATATTCAAAAACTAAATTGGGATTCTAATCAACGCATCAAAAACTAAGGAAAAAGTATATTTTACCCCAAATCCCTGATCAAGGTATTCACAAAATCAAAATCTCCATCTCCCTCCAAGACTACATCGAAATTCTCCTCATAGGCTTCTTTGCTTGATTCATTGTAATCAAGATTCAAAAAACCTACCGTTAATAGATTAGAATAATCAAAACCTTCGATCATCCCTAAGTCTCCAATACTATCTCCCAATAGAATGATATTTCTTCTGTCTTTAATTACTTCTCGAATTTCCGGAATATCTTCCAAAATTACTCCGTCCTTATTCATGCAATGAATTATTGGTTCTTTCGTTGAGATTGCCTTCCCGTTATCATCCCAATTAAATTTATTCGTCACATAAAAGATATTGGGGTAATTTCTTTCAATTCTTTGGAAAAATAATGGGATTGTATCACCACAAACGCTTGACGAAAAAACAATCAAGGGAATATTATTTTCGCAAAGGAAATCTAAAAACTCTGGGACGCCATCTCTGAACTTGACGCGGCCATTCTCAACGATATCTTCTAAATCTGATTTAGATAATCCTGACTCTATCAATAACTCGTTGTGAATTTCCCACCACTCTTGCATTGCTCTTTTTTTCTCATCTAAAGGAATATTTGGATCTACCTCAATAAGATTATATTTATCGAACAATGCATGAGCTTTTTTTGCATACCCCGCTACTAAATGATTGTCATCTCTAATCGTGGAAATGATAGAAGGAGTCTTGACTCCATCCACAGTTCCATAAGTTAGGGTTCGATCAAGATCAGATAGAATATGTAAATTCTGATAACCTGTTTTCTTAATTTGCGCCTTCAATCTTTCAAGATTTTCAGGATTCGGGATTATGGTTTTCATTGTCAACAATAAATTCTATTTTTTTAGTAATTGCTTTCCTTGATTTGAAAATAAGATTGAGGATGCAAACAAGCGGGACACTCCTCTGGAGCAGAATTTCCTTCATGCAAATAACCACAATTCCTGCATTTCCAAGTTACCTTTCCTTCGCTCAAAAAGATTTTTCCCTTCTCAAGATTACTATATAGCTTCTTGTATCTTTCTTCATGGGCTTTCTCTACTTTCGCTATCATTTTAAAGGCAGTCGCTATCTCTTCAAATCCTTCTTCCTCCGCTGTTTCAGCAAATTCCGGATATAATTCTGTCCACTCTTCTTTTTCTCCTTCCTCCGCTGCTTTTAGATTCTCTAAGGTAGTTCCTATCTTCCCAGCTGGATAAATAGCGGTAATTTCAACGGGTCTTCCCTCTAGAAATTTAAAAAATCTTTTAGCATGCTCTTTTTCGTTCAATGCTGTTTCTGCAAAAATAGCAGAAATTTGCTCCAAGCCGTCTTTTTTAGCCTGTTTAGAAAAATAATCATATCTCATTCTTGCCTGAGACTCTCCAGCAAAAGCCTTTAATAAGTTTTTCTCAGTTTGTGTCCCTTGTAATGTTTCCATAATTATTTAAGTTAAAAGTTAAAATTTATAAATACAAGAAAGTGCTCTTTATTTACTTCTTAATTTTAAATAATCTTTTGAAATAAGTCCAATGCCATAATGTATGAAATACTGAAATCATCACCATGGCGATGCCCACTTCAACATGCCAGAACAAAACATCAAATGGTAAACGAATAGGAATATTAAAGTTGATTCTTATCACTAATAAAACGCCTAAAATCCCTGATATCAAAAAGGTAATAAGCAAAAGAACATTCCAGAATTTTCTATGAGTGATAACGTTTATTATCTTCTTCTTTGATAAAACGTGACCAATGATATATAAAGCAATAAGCGGCAATGAGATTAACAGAAGAGGATAAGTTCTTTCGCTCCTATTGCTACTTGATTCTGGTTCCCCTATTATTTCTTGCCCTGTTTTTACTAATATGGCAATATCCTTCGCTACGCTAGGCGCTACCACATAATTATCATGCAAAAGTTGAAAGGCATCACCTGGCTTTATGTTTGCTCCATAGTATTCAGACAACGCTTCTGCGTATTCCGTTGCATCTATTTGATAAATCTCAGCAACTTCACTTACAGTCTTTGTTTCTTTTAACTCTCTTCCCTCTATTAAGTCGTGTAGCTCTTCTTCCGTCATTGCCGTTGCTTCTAAGATGCCAACTTCTCTGTTTTCTGGAGCGAGTTGAGAATGATCACATATTCCATCGCTATCAGTATCTATAAATAGCTTACATTCACTCTCGCACGATTCTCCTATAGGACAATCACTCCATGCCGAAACTACTGTCGGAATTAAAATAGATATTAATAAAGCAAAAACTATTTTTTTCATGTAATATCATTAATTATTAAAGCTTATAGATGGTATTTTAAATTATTAACTAGAAGAATTCAAAATCTGATTAAATACAATGCTTGAAATTCAAGGAACTTTCAAGCAATAAAAAAGAAAAGGGAACCGCGTAGCATAAAAGCGCAACAGAAGGAATCAAAAAAACTACATTAGCAGTCGAGTTATGGCAATTAACGCAATTATCGCCCAAATAATATTTAAAACTCCTGGCTGATATGTTTTCTTTTTAAAAGAAATATATACTATTCCTAATGCTCCTGTGCCATTCATTATTTGATATAAAAATGACGAAACAGGCAATATATTAAAACTTATAAGAGCATATGCAAGCACTATTGCGCAAGTACCATACCAACCAATAAATTCATCTATTATCTTTCGTTTCATAACCACTATAATTATACCCAACTTTAGATGTTTTGTTAAGGCTAATCTTTCGTCTTTAGCTTGCCAATCTATCTATTCAAAAAAAATAGGAATTTCCAGAGCATCATCGTGTTCTGGTAAGCCAGAAGGATTATCTTTTCTAAATATTAGATATCCATTGTTTTTTATGATTGGCTTTTCAAATTCGATTTCTGCCTCAAAGGATACGAAATCTTCTGTCATCCACTCGCCTTTCGCCTGGGCAATACCTTCAGCAATTATAAGTCCATCCCAATTAACTAAGACAATAGGAAAATCGCCTTCAAAAAACCAAGAACCCCTCGCTTCTCCTTTAATAACAAGAGGGCTTTGAATAATTTGATTCGGGCGAGGAACATTTGTTCTTATTAAATCTAGTTTTTCCAATTCATTCCCAATATTTTCTATAAAAATTTCTCCATTAAGCGTTCTGCATTGTCTTGGGTAACTCTCTGCTACAGCATAACCCGCAGAAACACATTCTTTGAAGCTATTTACGCTAAGAGAAATTACTTTGTCTTGTTTAGGTATTACAAAATATATCGCCACTCCCCCGAAAATGATTATTAAGAGAAAAATAAACGTCCTTTTAATCATGTTTTCTATAAATTGTTTAGTCTTTAATATTCGAGGGGGGATGCCGATGAGACTTGACACCCCCCAATATTTGCTCCAAAGCACGAATCCCCTTAGGGATTTACCAGATCGTCATCGCAACATAACATTCAGCACGCGTTATGGAACGAAACCTCGGACTACTAGTACTTTGCGCATGGGAATCTCCTTATGAGATCCTCCCTTGATTTACCCCGAAAAAAAGTACTTCTCGGGCCCTCCT
>CAZYFS010000018.1:0-5220 GCA_964647465.1 uncultured Candidatus Saccharibacteria bacterium
CTCAAAATGCCATGAGCGCAAGCTCATGTCGGTTCGAGTCCGACCAGCGGCACCATACTAAATATAATTTATGTCGCACTTAGCGCGACACCACCTAATATTAATAATATTTAAATTAAAAGAATATGGCTAAAAAAGAAATTCATCCTGAATATTTTCCCAAAGCAACAATTACTTGCTCCTGTGGAGCAAAATTTGTTGTTGGCTCTATTAAAGAAAAAATGCAAGTTGAGATATGTTCTCAATGTCACCCTCTTTATACCGGAAAACAAAAATTTATTGACACTGCTGGACGCTTAGAAAGATACAAAAAGATGATCGAAAAATCAAAAGCTTTAAAAGATTCTAAAGTAAAAACAAAAAAGAAAAAAAGTGTGGAAAAGAAAGTTAAAGACAAGAAAAAATCTTAATATGGAAAATAATGAGGAAACAAAAAAAGAATTGGAAAAACTGGAGGAACAACTCCAAGATCCAGAGATATATAATAATGCGGAAAAGCTAAAAAAAGTTTCCAAAAAATATAATGAATTAAAAAAATTCTTTAACAAACTAAATCAATTAGAGGAAATTACACATAAAATATTTAGTACCGAAAAAATGCTCAACAAAGAATCAAATCCTGAAATGATTGAAATGATAAAACAAGAAATTAAAAAGTTAGAAGAAAAAAAAGTAGAACTCGAAAAAGCATTTCAAGAAGAAAATGATAACTCTGGCAAAATAGAGAAAAACGTTGTAATCATGGAGATAAGAGCGGGTACTGGTGGAGATGAAGCCGGTCTATTCGTAGCTGATCTATTCCGGATGTACTCTAGATTCGCAGAAAAAATGGAATGGAAAGCAAAAATAATATCCTCTCATCCCACTACTATCAATGGTTTTAAAGAAATAATCTTTGAAATTAAAGGAAAGAATGTCTATGGGTTGCTTCAAAACGAAAGCGGAATTCATAGGGTACAACGCATACCTGATACTGAAAAAAACGGGCGTATCCATACTTCTGCTGTTTCAGTGGCAGTTCTTCCCGAAGCAAAGGAAATAGATATAAAAATTGAAAACAAAGACCTAAGGATGGATTATTTTCGCGCCTCAGGGCATGGAGGACAAAATGTTCAAAAAAATGAAACCGCTATTCGCATTACTCATCTCCCAACCAACACAGTAGTTTCTTGTCAGGACGAAAGAAGTCAAGGACAAAATAGAGAAAGAGCTCTGACAATCTTACGCTCACGCTTGTTAGTAAAAAAAGAAGAGGAAGAAAATAGAAGTGTAAAAGAAAAACGCCAGTCTCAAGTTGGAACTGGCGATCGTTCAGAAAAAATTAGAACCTTTAATTTTCCACAAGATAGAGTTACTGATCACAGAATTCATAAATCTTGGCACGGCTTAGAACAAATATTAAGTGGAAATATAGAATCTATCATCAAAGATATGGAAAAACAAAATAAAGAAAACTAATCAATAAAATATTTTGTGATTTTCCCCCACTATTTCTACCCAAATTGATCCGGGTAGAAATTTTATTTTCTCTCCCATTTGATCATAAAAGAATGTACGATTAGTCGTTTTATTCTTCGTCCAACTACCTTCTATAACCTGACCTGACTGAAAGATAAATGCTTCGCCCTGACCTATTGTTTTTATTGATCTCCTGCCGACTGCATCCAAAATCTTTATTTCTGTCTTTTGAATAACTACATTAGGACTTTTGATTTGTCCTTCTTCGTCTAGAAAAGGTTCGTTTTCTTGATAACGAAGATAAGAATTCATGCTCTTGTCAAATTGCCAGATAACTGGTTCCTGATAATCAATTTTAATAATAGAAGAATTAACTTCCTCTAATGAGATAAGATTTTCCCCTCTCTCCCACTCTAAGAATTTATCATCAATTTCTGATGGCAAATCCTTTTTTTCAATAACTCGTTCAATTGATTCTAATAAAATATACAAATTATGTGGAGCTGATCTTTGCGTATCTCTCCAAAAATAAATACCATCTCCGCTAACTTCATCTAAATTATAGAAATTATATAGACCACCCTTGATATTACTTAGTGCCTGGGGACTACCACCAGCATGAACAAATAATCCCTTATATTCGTCCGCTAAATCAGCAAGATAAGGTCTAGCGGATCGTACTGGACCTATTTTTACGGGCAAAGAATCTTGATTAAAGACAGCCAACAATCTAGTAATATCAGCTTCTACTGGAGTTTCATATACAACTAAGGCCTTACCAAGACCAGATGAAGGCCAAGAAGAAGATAGATTGTCTATAACAATTGTTATCGGAGGCTTTTCGTGCTTAACTGATTCAAGATAATTATCCAAAGATACAATTGAATTAACAATTGTATCTTTTTCATTCTCTGTTTCAATTCCGATATAATCTTGATCTACTTCCAAAGAAGAATCGACAAGCGATGGTAATTTAATACAACCGCTCAAACCAAGAGCAATGACCGAAAAGACAATAATTAATTTGAATTGTGTCTGAATGTTTCTCATATTATTTACCTTCGGTTGGAGCAGAAGAATCTCCTTCTTTTTTCTCCTCTCCTTCTTCTTTCTCTTCCTCAACAGAATCAGTAGCTTCTTTTTCTTCCTCTACCTCTTCTATTACCTTTATCACCTTGACAGCTGCCACTGAACTTTCAAGATTAGAAAGGATCTTAATGTTCTCTGGTACTTCTAGATCACCAACTCTGATAACGTCATTGATTTCAGCCAACTTAGTTAAATCAACCTCGATATTTTTTATCAAATCCTTAGGAAGACATTCTATTTCTATCCTATCTAATTCATGAGTTAAAACACCGTTGAATTCTTTAACTGCTCTTGAAATTCCAATGAATTCTAATTTTACTTCAACTACAATTTTCTCTCCCTCTTTAATTTGATAAAAGTCAACATGTTCAACTTTATCAGTCAAAGGATGATATTGAACAGCGTGAACTAAAACTTTTTTATCTTTCTGTCCTTCAATCTTTAAATCTATTAAACTACTTTCCCCAGCTTGTTTCAAAATTTTATCAAAATCAAGGAGTGAAACCTGAATGGAAACCGATTCTTCTCCGTGGCCATAAACAATAGCAGGAATAATATTTTCTTTTCTTAGACTTTTTGTTTTTCTGCCCGTTATTTCCCGGACACTTGCTTTTAATTCTAACATAAATATTTTGTTAATTTTGTTAAATTATCGACTACTTTCCTATCAAAACAAATCCTTCACTATCTTCGATTATTGAAGCTTTTGCAAAAGGTTGATGTCTTAAAACGCTCTCTACTAGACCCAAAGAGATTAAAGTAATTACCAAAGAACTTCCGCCATAACTTACTAAAGGCAAAGGCAAACCAATAACGGGAGCTAATCCTATATTCATCCCTATATTTATAATCATTTGAAAGAAAAGATAAATAGTAACACCACATATCAAGACTAAACTAAAATTTCCATAGACTTGACGAGCAATACGCATTAATCTGAGGAGTAACAATGAATAAATTCCTAGAAGCAAGAGAACTCCCATAAAGCCGAATTCTTCAGCTAAAACAGCAAAAGCGAAATCTGTTTCCGAATCTGGCAGAAACTTCAACTGACTTTGAGGACCCAAACCAAATCCGCGACCGAAGAACTGACCAGAACCGATAGCAATCATTGATTGATTAACCTGATAACCCGTTGCCAAAGGATCTCTAGATGGATTCAAATAAATTGAGATACGATCCTTTTGATAACCTTCAAGTAGAAAGAACCAAGAGAAAGTAGTAACTAAAACAATTATTAAAAGTAATGATAATAAATGCTTTTTATTATTATCTACCAAGAAAATTACTCCCAACCAGATAAGGATAATTGTCAATGCCGAACCTAAATCCGGCTGTTTGATAATTAAAAGAAATAAAGGCAAAATTAGAATCAAACTAAATAGTAGATGTTTCGGCTTAATGGGAGAACGAGTTACTTGCCAAAATTTAGCTAGAATAATAATCGTTGCCAACTTTGCTAATTCTGCTGGTTGAAAATTAAAAAATCCAAAATCTAACCATCCCCTAGTTCCTCTTAATTCTTTTCCAAAAATTAAAACAATTATTAATAATAGAATTGCCAGTAAATAAATTAAAAAAGCAGTGGCTTTAATAAAACGAAAATCAAGAAAAGATATACCCCAAAAAAGCAAAAAACCAACTGCAGCAAAAATACATTGTTTAGCAAAAAAATTAACACCTGGATCAGATAAAGATAGACTATATTGCAAAACTAAACCAATGATTACTAACAAAAATATCAAAATGAACAATGTCTGATCAAAAAATTTAAGCTTAAAAAAATTTATCATAAAGGAGAAATGAAAACATCTGGATTCAGGATATTAATCTCTGGTCTAATTTTAATATGAGTAAACTTAGGAATCAAAGGCCAGATAAAAGTAAGATTCTTCTCCTCATTGGCTCTCCAGTCATCAATTGAAAGAACATTTAATCCTACTAAATTTAAATCACGCTCTAGGACAATCACAAACTTAGGGTCCCAAAAATCATAAACAGAATTATTTTTAGCTTTAAAAGAAATTTGTGGTAAAATTAAAGATTCGTTTTCCGCTTGTAAATATTCTAAACCCACATCTTTTACTTCCAAATAATCTAAAGCAACCAAGAGATCATTTTCTTTTTGTCGTATCCTTTTCCATGAAATATTAGAAATTAAAAATTGAACATCATCTATTTCCGAATCTATCTGAGTTCCTAGAGAAAAAAAGTGCTTTTGCTCTCCTGGATTTATAAAACCTGAATCTAAGAGGGTATTTAATCCATCAATGGAAAAATAATATTCTATAGTGACTTGCCAATCAGGATTGGGATTAAAAATATTAATAACTAAATCATATTGAGATTTTTTGAGATCAGGGCGAATAATACTTAGAGAATCCGTAACTATTGGTTGAGGGGAAAAATGCTCACGCAAAGCCAAAAAATCTATCTTATTTTCCGTCAATCCTCTCATATTTTCTAAATGTCCCTCTTTTAGTCTAAAGTAAAGAACTGATTGAAAAATAATAATAACTATTAATACAACATTAAGAAGAATCAAAAATAAAATAAAAGTATTACGAATCCTGTCTTTATGCCTTAAATACCATTTGGCATGTCGTAATTGTTTATCAGTTAAATCTGTCATTTGATATTTTTAATATATTTGTTAGAATATATTATACAATA
>CAZYFS010000019.1:0-4490 GCA_964647465.1 uncultured Candidatus Saccharibacteria bacterium
TTGTTACTGCTTACTCTTCAACCTTCGCCCAAACAGATTCTACCCCCTTTATAACCGCTGCCGGGACAACTGTCCACGAAGGAACTATTGCTAACAATCTTCTTCCCTTCGGAACTATCGTCCGTTTGCCGGAAATCTATGGAGAACGACTTTTTGTCGTCGAAGATCGAATGCACCAACGAAAAAGTACTTACCACTTTGACATTTGGTTCCCCTCTTCTCAAGAAGCACGAGATTTTGGCGTTGTAAGGGATGCTCACTTAGAAATTGTTCAGGCAATTTAGATTATTTTTTAAGACAAATAAACAAAAACCACTCCCTCGGGAGTGGTTTTTTAGTGCCGCGGGTGGGACTTGAACCCACAAGGACTTACGTCCAGCTGATTTTAAGTCAGCCCAGTTTACCAAATTTCTGCACCGCGGCTTAACATCAAAAAAAGAAGAGGGGCGGGCGAGAATCGAACTCGCGTATAGGGGATTTGCAATCCCCCGCCTTACCATTTGGCTACCGCCCCGAAGTTAAAGGTCAATCCTCCTCTCGGAAATCATTATCTATCTTTTTCAACAATCTTTCAACCCTTTCTGCTTTTTGTAACCCTTGGTCCGTCCGGAAATCAATTTCTGGCATTCTTCTAATTCTTAAGCGCTGGGCCAATTTTCTTTTAATCGCTCCTTTCTGCTCCTGAATTTGAGAAATAACTTCCTCTCTTTGTTCTTCGGGGAGTACTCCAATATAAATTTTAACATAATCGAAGTCAGGCGAAACTTCCACCTGAATAACGGTTACTAAGGCCGATGGAGAAAAGGACATTTCTTCAATGATTGGAGCTACGGATCGCTTAATCTCTCTGCTTAATTTTTCTGATCTTCTCGCCATAATTAATTCTTTTCGCAACGATAGACTTCTAAGAGATCATCTTTTTCGATTTCGCCACTGCCCTCATAAGCAATTCCGGCTTGTTGCCCTTTTTTAACAAGGGAAAGTTTTTTCTTTTCTCTTTCCAACTCCACTAAGCGACCAGAGCCGATCTTTTCCTTCCCACGGAAAATATCTAATTGAGCCCCTTTTTCCACTTGTCCCTCGATGACGTCACCGCCAACAATCTGGCGTTTTTCTCCTTTTTTAAAAATCGCTAAAACCTTTAATTTGCCAATTTCTCGACGAACTTCTTCCGGTTCTTTCTTTTTGTTCATTTCTTGTTCGACATAATCTGCTAAGTTGTAAATAACCGCAAAAGTTTTAACCAAGATATTTTCTCTTTCTTTAAACTTTTCTCCGGCAGCATTAAGATCCACTCGGAAACCAACAACTTGAGCATGAGTGTCGTAAGCTTGCTTAACATCAACCTGACTAATCTTGCCCACGTCTTCTTTGACAATGTTTAATTTAATTCCTGGAACAGAAATTGTTCCCAGAATATTTTTAATTGCTTCAAGCGAACTAGCAACGTCCGCTTTTAAAATTAAGTTAAAATTTTCTCCCTGGGAATCATCTTTTATTTTTTTCTTGCCAACAGGGGTAGAATCAAGCAAAGCTTGAATTTCTTTTAAGTCAGCATAAAATCTAAACTTATCACCAACCATGGGGACTTTTTCAAGGCCAAGCACGCGGACTGGTTGAGAAGGAAAAGCTTGTTCCAAGGAATGATTGTTGGAGTCTACCAAGCTTTTAACCCTCCCTTTGGTTGAACTTGTCCCGATAAGATCTCCTCTTCTCAATATCCCCTCCCTAATCAAGAGCGTAGCAACTGGGCCCTGCTGAGGATCAAGTTGTGATTCGATAACTATTCCTGTTGCTGGCTTTGTGATGTCTTTTTTCCAATCTTCCATTTCTGCTATCAGAAAAACAAGGTCGAGGAGATGATCTATCCCTTGGCCAGTTTTTGCAGAAAGTTCAATTACAGGAACTTTCCCCCCTTGATTTTCAACCAGAATGCCTTCTTTTGCTAACTGTCCTTCAATTGTTGATGGATCAAGGCCTGGTATGTCAATTTTATTAATAACTACAATACAACTAACTCCCGTTTTTTTAAGATAAGAAATAGCTTCTTTCGTTTGTGGTTTTATTCCTTGATCTACTCCGATTACTAAAACGGCAATATCAGCAATTTTCGCTCCTCGAGCACGGATAGAAGAGAAAGCAGCGTGCCCAGGAGTATCAATAAAAACTATTTCCCGGCCATTTTCGTCTTTAACTTCATAAGCTCCGATATGCTGAGTAATCCCCCCCGCTTCTTGAGCAACAATATCGCTTTTTCTAATATAATCAACAATCGAAGACTTCCCGGAATCAACATGACCTAAAAAAACTACCACCGGTGGTCTCGTTTGTAATGTTTCTTTCTCTTTTTTTGATTTTGGCATAATAAGCTATTAAAAAATTCTTTTTAAGAAAGAGCGGAGAGGGTGGGATTCGAACCCACGTATCCCTTTCGGGAATAGCAGTTTTCGAAACTGCCCCGTTGTGACCTCTTCGGTACCTCTCCTAATCGTCCAAAAAATATTCTCTAAATTCTTGGTTGATTATAAAACTTTTTGTCGTTTCTTTAAAGAACAAACCCCGGTCCTTGATCCGGGTCTTTAAATTCTACTAACGAAAAGTTTCGCTTAGAACAAATAGATTACTAGCAACAAGGGAAACTAAGAATATAAATTACTATGACGGCCTACAATGACAAAAATACATTCTTTTTCGCTGATGAATTTATAAACGGCTCTTATATCTCCTGTTATATTAATACTCCGATAATCAGTATATCTTCCTCTTAGGGGATGATTGTTGAGCCGAGGATCAAATGGGTTCTCTAAAAATAATTCTAGCTTTCTTCTTGTCTTTTCCTGTTCTTTTTTCGTTAGCTTCTCGTATCGCTTCTCAAAATCTTTATGAAAACGAATTTTCATAAAGAAGTTAAGTATTCCCCCAACTCTTTTTTCGAAGAAAACGAGGGGGAAACATTTCTGTCTCTCTGAATATCAAACTCTATTTTGCCTAAAAGATCTTCTATTTTCGGAGACATTTTAGAGGCAGAACTAAAATATACTTCTTTGTTTCTAAGAAACTGTTTCAAGTAAGCATTGATGAGTGCACTCAAAGAAAAGCCCATTTCTTTAGCAAGTTTCTGGGCATCAATTTTTACCTCTTTTTCGGTTTTAATATTAATTACTGTTTTCATGTATCCAAAGTATATACGATGGTTAAGAGTTGTCAACGCTTTATGGCTTACAGGCAACAACGCCTCTTTTGAGGAAAACGTTTCTTGAGCTTATTATGATTATTGTGATGGACTTAATGATATTTAATTAGAACCATATTATCAAGGAATTACAAGCTGACGACAAGTAGAAACTGATATAAAGATCTCTCAATCTTCCTAATCTTTCGGAAAAGATTTAAATTCAACTTCTAGTTTTTTCTTTAATCCTTCCATATCTTTATAAGTTATGACCTTGAGTAAGTTCGGTAAGCCGAGAACCATAGTAGATTTAGAAAAATCAATATCTTCCTTAACTAATACTATGACAGGTATCCCGTGCTCATGTGCCATTTGCAGTTCCATGCCGGCGCCATGGGATGGACTACTAACTTCTGCTACAAATAAATCACATTTTGTAATTTTGTCGTATGTTCGTTTATAAAATTCTTTTGGCGTCTCGTCTGAATCCCAAAAATCAGGATAAGTACATATCACCTCATCAAAATATTTCTCTGCTAGTTTATTCAATTCTTTATAGACGGGAACATAATCTGCCCCGAATAAATAGATTGGACCAAAAATATAAACTGATTTCATGGATTTATCTTATAGTTTAATATGGATTTGTGGACCCAGAGGGAATCGAACCCTCACCTCATCCATGCCATGGATGTGTTCTACCGTTAGACTATGGGCCCCTTTAAACCAAGTGTCCCTGATAGGAGTCGAACCTATATCGCAGGTTTAGGAAACCCGTACTCTATCCATTGAGCTACAGGGACAATTCTATGCAAATTATTTTCTTAATAAAGATAAGTCTCTATCGTGAATCAACGCCAGTAAATATATTGCTAAATCCTTATGTTTCGAAAAACCTTATAAAAAGTACTAGTCAAAGGAATCTTCCTGTGGGTGACTAACGGGATTTGAACCCGTACTGAGAGTTCCACAAACTCTTGTGCTACCATTACACCATAGCCACCATTATTATGCCATTATTAAGGTCCGGCTTAATCTTAGCAAAAATCTTAGAAAATAAAAGATTTTTATCTTCTCTGAGAGAAGCTTTTTCTTGTTCGGCTGTTTATTAATGAAAAAATTCACCGATTAAAAACAGATAAACCGCTTAGAAATAAAGAGTGTTTGCTTGCAAATAGACAAAAAGGGAATTTTCTCGCTTATCGCTTTTTCGAATTTGATATACAATAAAAAAGTTTTCTGATATGCAAAACTTCTTGATCCTTGGTGCCCCTGGCAGGACTCGAACCTGCAATCTTAACCTTAGAAGGGTTCTGCT
>CAZYFS010000020.1:0-4258 GCA_964647465.1 uncultured Candidatus Saccharibacteria bacterium
AGGTAGGACATTTCTAAATTGCTCAGAGTAGGACATTTCTAAATTGCCTTGACAGTCTAATTTTCGTTATTTAATTGCTCCACTAATAATGAAATCTGTGGCTTCTTTGTTTGATAACCCTCGGGTCATTAAAGTCTCTAATTCTTTTTGATTAACCTTCCCCACCGAGGCTTCGTGAGTAATCCTTGCCTCTGGATGTTGAACTTCAATCATGGGAATTGATTTGGCAATTGATTTACCGACAATGATTTCTTGGCAATCTATATGTCCGCGAGCATTCTTTCCTTTGGCCAGCATCTCTCCCCGAAAGAACATCTGCCCTCCTCCTCTAATCGCTCCCTTGAACTTCATTAAACTTCGAGAGTTTTCCCCGTCAAGGAGAATCTTGTCTTTGATTTCCACTCGATCTTTCTTTCCTTTTCCAATAATTCTCGTGAAGACCTGCACTAAGGAATCTTTTGCTAATTCGGCCGCGAAAATAATGTCTAATTCTCCGACGCTACCTTGATCCAAAACAAATTCGTTTTCGAAAACAGCTCCTTCTTCAACGACAATATTGAAATTCGCCAGAACTTTTACCCCAAAATCTTCGCCGTGATAATGCTTTTCTCGATAAATTAGGCGTGCATTCTTTTTTAGATTTATTTTGGCAGTCATTCGATGCGAAACTTCTTTCGCTTGCGGAAAAGTACAGTGAGCTAGGATTATTGCCTCCGCTCCCTCTTCTAGGATTATCTCTGGAAAAATCTCCTGGTTTCCTTTTTCCAAAAGGACTCCAAAACAAAGAAATATTGGCTTTTCTATTTTTGTTCCTTTCTTGACAACTAGCTTCAATTTTACCCCTTCTTTGAGATCTTGTGTCTTAATAATTACCCCCGGGATCTGAGAAGAGGCCGTTGTCTTATTAGAGACAACATAAAGATAAGGAGCTTTAATCTTCCTTAATTCTTCTAAGTCAAAATTGCATTGACGAGCCGATTCTATAAAAGGTGTTGGTAATTTACTGAGCATGAGGGCATATTTTTTTACGATTGACTGCTTGGCAATATTTCTGCATCACTTCTCGAAAATTGCCCTGACAAATTATTTCTCCTTGATTTAGGAAAGTTGCTTCGTCGGCGATGAATCCCGGTTCCTCTCGATGGGTAATCAAAAGAATCGCCGCTCCTATTTCTTCTTTAATGTTTTGAAGGATGTTATAAAATTCTCTATAGAAAATAATATCCAGGCCAGAATCTGGCTCATCTAAAATCATCAACTTTGGCCGCATTGATATAACCGACGCTAGTTCTATTCTTTTTCGTTCTCCTCCACTTAAGCTTTGATCAAGCTTTCTTTGAAGAATCTTCTCTGGATCAAGGCCCACTAAAGAAAGATATTTTTCCATTTCTTCAAGCTTGATGTGAGGACGACCAATTTTTAAAAAATCTTCTACCGTTACTCCCTCAAAATAAGCTGGCTCTTGGAAAGACAAAGTAAGCCCCGCCCTAGCCCTTGCCGTGACTGACAATTTTGTTATCTCCTTGCCAGCAAAAACGATCTCGCCAGAAGTTACCTTGAAGCGATCTATTCCCATTAGGGCATAAGCTAAGGTTGATTTCCCTGAACCATTGGGTCCAATTAAAATATGCAGCGTTCCGGGAGCAACTTCTAAGGAAACCTTGTGAAGGATTTCTTTTTTGTCCTTTTTTGATTGGACAGAAAGATTTTTGACCTTTAAGATTTTCATAAACCTAAATATTAAAAAAGATTCTAAGCGAAGAAAATAAACAGCGTGATGCAAATGCTCTCTACTCAAGTTAACCTAGATGACACATATAGTTTATCACACTCAAATCAACTTATTAAGAACCTCTTGATTAAACTTGACTACAACCTCTCTTTCGTCCACAATAATAACACAACTTAACGCTTGATTGTCTTTAGCGTGCGAAAGGTTAATCAAGTTTTTTGGAAAGCGTAGAAAACTGGAGAGTTGCAGAACTCATGATTGCTTCGGTGATTTAAGGCGCCGAAGCTTATTATCTATAGTATTTCATAAGACACCGAATAGGCTCATAATTATGAACAAAAAAATACTACTTACAACCATCTTATTTGTCTCTGTTTCAATGTTTGCCATCGCTTTACTTTCGCAGGAAAAAAACGGGAGCGAGCAAAACAAACAAGGTCAAATTATTCTCTTTTATGGAAACGGCTGTCCTTCTTGTATTGTTGTCGAAGAATATGTAGAACAAAATAATCTCGAAGAAAAAATATCTCTTGAGCAGAAAGAAGTTTACTACAACCAGGACAATGCCCATAATTTAGTTGAAAAAGCTAAAATATGCGGGCTATCAACTAATAGCATTGGCATACCCTTCTTGTGGGATGGTTCAGAATGTTTTGTCGGAGGTCAAGAAATTATAGAATTTTTAGAACAACAGAATAATGAAAAATAATATCAAGAAACTGTCCATTTATTTGATCGCAATCTTTGTGGTAGGTCTGATTTTTGCAAAAAAAGCTTTAGCTGTTTGTCCAATTTGTACGGTGGTTGTCGGGGCTGGCATTGGCTTATCTCGCTGGCTCGGCATAGATGATTCGATAACAGGACTTTGGATTGGCGGATTGATTGTTTCTATAATTGCCTGGACAATTAGCTGGCTTGCCAAAAAGAAGATCAATTTTAGAGGGAGAGATATTATTGTTGTCGTTGGATATTATCTATTCACTATTGCTCCTCTTTATTTTATGAAGGTCATCGGCAATCCACTAGATTCATTGTGTGGTTGCGGATTAGATAAATTATTACTAGGCATTATTGTCGGGAGCAGCGCCTTCTACTTTGGGGCTAGTTGGTATTATTTCCTAAAAGAAAAGAACGGCGGCCATGCCTATTTCCCTTTCCAGAAAGTCGTTATGCCCATTAGTCCTTTAATTATTTTAAGCATTGTTTTCTATTTTTTAACTAAATAAAATTATGGACAACTCAAAAAATAATCCCATTAAGAATTTAAATGAATTTATACAAAAAGTCGACGAGATGAAGAAGAAAGAAAAAATGGACTTGTCGTCTGATCAGGACCTGAGTATCGCCATTATGAATCTAGTAAGCATTGAAGAACATTTCTTTTTTAGTGGAGCAAAACTAGAAAAAACAGAATACTACGACATGATCAAAGATGTCCGGGAGATGAGAAAGGAACTTTTGAAAAAAATTATTAAAGAATACGAGGGTGAAGTTTGGTGCATTTCCAAACATTTATTGGCCGCTTCTATGCGCTTAATGGAAGTCGGGACTAAGCAACTTGGAATGGACAAGAAAAAAGAAGCTTATGATTTGTTTGGCAAAGCTTATGATTTGTATTCGCTCTTCTGGGGATTAAACATGAAATTGTTGAACGTTGGAGATATAAAGAAGATAGACGAAAACGCTTTAAACAAAAGCGATGAAGAGAAAAAAGGTTTTGTCGGCAAATTGGGCAAGTTGGTTAAAAAAGCTGTTAATTGTTGTATTGAGTGAGCCAAAAATATCTTAGTTAAAATTAATTTAACGAAAAAAAATTCTTGGCCCTTTCTATAAATAAGAAGAAATCAAGAATCGTGGAATCATCGCATCCTTATAAGAAGTGTCGCGTCAAAAAAACAAAAACAATCTAAAGAAAAGTAATTAGAAAATATACAGTGGAGTTAGAGGGAATCGAACCCTCATCTTTGCCATGCGAGGGCAACGCTTTACCATTGAGCTATAACCCCTTTTTTAAGCTTCTTTAACTAAGACCGGCTTGCCTTCTTTATCAACCGCGCCCAACCCAGTCGCTTCAATTCCAGCCACTAACTTTTTATCGGGGAAAACTTGTTGAAGGGTGTAAAGCCCAGATTCACAAGCAAGAACAATAGTAACATCCCCCCGAAGACGAGTAGCTTCCAATTGATTATAGACACACGGAGTTCCAATCAAATCAGTGTCAACTACTTCAAACCCGTCCTCTTTTAATCGTTTGGATAGTTTTTCTATTCCTTCTTGCCCTCCTGTTCCACAAATTCGAGCACAAACATTGCAAGCAACAATCCCAACTTTATCTCCTGGATGAAGTTGTTTTTTAATTTCGGCGTAAGGTTTTGATTGAGTGATAATCATAATTATTTGGTTATTCTTAATAAAAGCTAATCTGTCTCACTTTTTGAAAGACGGCCAGTTCTTGTTTGTTCTGATTTTACTTTTTTCCAATCTTATAGATAAAGACCTTTCTTTAATTCTAACAACTCTCTATTC
>CAZYFS010000021.1:0-3939 GCA_964647465.1 uncultured Candidatus Saccharibacteria bacterium
AATAGAAGTAAGTTCTTCCTGCATTTTTTCAACTTCCTTTTCTTTTAACCCCAAGCGTGCCAATTTAGCAATATGCTTGACTTCCTGAGAAGATATCTTGCTCATTTATTTTTTGTTAATTCAACCGATTTAATTTTTTCCTCCCATTTAGGAATTCTATTTAAAACTTGCCTACAATAAGATCCAGCTTGCCCATAATATTTAGCTGCTGCATTATACTGCCCGCGCCAAGTTCCATCAGCGCCAAGATCAACTAAATATAAAGCTGCTGCTAAAAAAGCATGTTCTGGAACCCACGGACTAGCTAAACTCCCTCCTAAATTTTGTTCTACTTTTCGTTTGTATAACATCCAAGTACTGGGAATAAATTGAGCTGGACCCATGGCTCCACCGTAACCATAACTCAGAGGACATGAAACTGGCGTGTCTTTCCATTCCAATCCTAATTGTTCAGTAATTGCTGAAAAATCATTAGTGTTGGCATTGTTTTCCCATGACCGTGGAGTTGCCTTCATTATCTTTGGGCGCTTATTTCCCCAAACATCAACTCCATCTCCCGTTTTAAGGTTAGTCAAGTAACATTGGCCCACATTGTTCCCTAATGCACTTTCTTGCTCAACAATAGCTAATAAAAAAGCCGGCTGGATACCTGTTTTATCGGCCGCCCACCCAGCGATTTCAATTGCTTCATATTCAGTAATTTCACGACTAGCGTCGAAGAGATTAAAAAGCTTATTCTTCAATTCTCCCACTTTCTCTTCTGCTTCTTTTTGTACCTTCGCTAATTCTTCTTGATACAAATCTTCTTGTCCTTCGGTTTTTGTTAATAAAACATCTTTGGTTTTTCGAGTCGATTGTAGGTTCTCTCGTTGATAGTCCTGATAAACAATCTCCCTTTCGATCCCCACCTTTTCTTCTTCCATGGAAACATGTTGATCAGCTAAGTAACTTTCTAGTTTTTCTGCTCCATCAAGAAGATCTCTTACCTGCGTACTAAGAGTTTCTAAAGCGACTATTTCTCGAAAAACGGAAGATATGCTTCCCCCACTAAAAATTATTCCGAGAATCGATATTCTCTCTTCTTCGTATACACTTTGAATTACGTCTGCTAGCTGAATTCTATAATCATTAATTCTTCTCTCTGTTAGTCCGATAGAAGATTCCGTGTCTTGAAGTTGAAGTTTTAAATTTCCAACAACTAAATTGCTTTGGGTAATTTGAGCGCTCAAGCCACTAATTTTCCCTCGGAGATATCGCAGTTCACTTTCTAATGTACCCTTTTTCTCTCTAACCTCCGATAAATCGCTCTGGTAAGATGATTCAATTTCCCCGTAATATTCATCAAAATGATTAATGCATTGACGGAGAAAATCTTCATATTCCTCTCGAGAAAGCTCTCCTTTTTGAAAGTTTTGTTCTTGAAGCTCAACGTTGCTATCACCACAAAGAGAATCAAAATCCTCTGCTTGCGCAGAAGAAAAATTCCCTAGCCCAAGAATCATCGCTATGCAAATTATAAGTATGGTTTTTTGTTTTTCCAACATAAAAAATAATCTTTTGGCTTCTTTTTTTGTTGGTCTCTTATTTCCCGGCTTCTTCTATCTCTTCTTCTTTAGATCCTTTCCCCTTCTCTTCGACTTCTGCTTCTTGCACTTCTCCGACAGGTTCTTCCGGCTCTTCTTCTATTTCCTTGATCGGCATAACGGCGATAATAACACTATCTGGATTTCCTAGAATCTCAACATCTTTCTCTGTAGTCAAGTCTCTTAAAAATAATTTATCGTGAGGATTCTCTAGGTTACTAATATCAACAATAATTTCTTTTGGTAAGTTCATTGCCAATCCTTTAACCATAACTTCTTGAATCTCTTTAACTAGCGTTCCGAGATCCTTTTTCGTTGCTATTGATTCTCCTTGGAATGTTAAAGGAACCGTTGCTTCTATCTTTTTCTTCATTGATGGGTGATAAAAATCGACATGAATAAATTCGTCACTAACTGGATCTTTTTGTATCTCGTGAACAAGAACAGATAGTTTTTGTGGAGAACCATCGCTTTTTACCATCGCCAAAGAAATTAAAATATTTTCTCCTGCTTTTTTGAAAATATCTTTGAATTTTTTCGCATCGATTTGAATAGCTAATGATTTCATCGAATCTCCATAGACCACCGCTGGAAGTAAATCATGATGGCGAAGGCTACTCACTTTTTTCCCTTTAATTTCTCTTATTTTTGTCTCAATAGATAACATAATCACTGCTTTAATTTTATTAATTGTTCTTCTTTTAAAAAATAATATCTTTTTTGGCCTTTATGATTTTGCTCTCGGAAAACTCCTTGCTTATAACCAAAACACCTTTAGAGGCTATCCTCTATCTTAGTCGCAAGGCTTCTAAAAAGCAACCTTAATTTATTTTACAACAAAACCAGCTTTTGCCAAATGGAATATTGTTCGAACAACTGCATCGGGAGCAACGGAAATAGTTTGAATTCCCTCTTTGGCTAAAAATTCAACGAAAGAAGGGAAATTGCTTGGCGCCTCTCCGCATATCCCGCTATATTTATTTCGTTTTTTGCATTGCTTAATTGCTTCGGTAATTAACTGTTTAACAGCGTCATTCCTTTCGTCGCCAATCTTCGCAATCAAAGCACTATCTCGATCAATCCCTAATGTTAACTGAGTTAAATCGTTAGAGCCGATGCTAAATCCATCAAAAATATCCAAGAACTTTTCTCCCAGAAGAATATTCGAAGGAATCTCCGCCATAACATAAACTTTGAGTTTGTTTTTCCCTTTTTCTAAGCCAAATTGTTTCATTAATTGCAGAACCTTTTTCCCCTCTTCAACTGTTCGGCAAAAAGGAACCATAACGGCAATATTAGTTAAGCCAAATTCCTCTCTTGCTTTTTTGATTGCCGCACATTCCATTTTGAAAACTGGCTTGAATTCTCGGCTGTAATAACGAGAAGCTCCCCGCCAACCCAACATTGGATTATGTTCCTCTTTTTCGAAAAGATCCCCTCCTTTTAATCCCTTATACTCATTTGTTTTAAAATCAGAGAAACGAACAATAACTGGCTTCGGATAAAAAGCAGCGGCAATTTGTCCGACCCCTTGACTTAATTTGTCTATAAAGAAAAGTCTCTTGTTTTTGTATCCTTTGCTTAAATTATCAATTGCTCTTTTGAGAACATTGCTTGGTAATTTGTTAAAATGATAAAGGGCCAAAGGATGAATTTTTATTTCTTGAGCGATAATAAGTTCCTCCCTGACTAATCCGGCTCCTTCAACTGGAAGAAAAGATTCTTTAAAAGCCAAGTCTGGGATTCCAATATTAACAACAATTTTGGGTTTAACTTTGGGAATCTTCCCTAAATCATACTTTTTTACTCGATAAGAAATTTCTCCCGAGAAGACTCGTCCTGGCGAAGAAGAACAATCAATCGTTAATTTTTGCCCGTTTTTCAATACTTTAGTAGCTTTTTTCGTTCCTACCAAACAAGGAATCCCTAATTCTCTAGAGACAATTACCGCATGGCAAGTCTTTGATCCTTCGTCGGTAATAATTGCCTTTGCCTGCTTCATAACGCTGACCCAATCAGGATCAGTCGTCTTCGCAACTAAAATATCCCCTGGTTTAAATTTAGAAAGAGTTGAAATATTCTTAATGATTTTCACCCGACCAGTAGCAATTTTCCCGCCGATAGCAATTCCTTCTAAGATTGATTTCTGTTCTGTCTCTAATTTATACTCTTCGTAAAAGATCTTTTTCTGTCCACGATAAACTGTTTCCGGACGAACTTGAACAATAAATAATTGATTAGTTTTTCCATCTTTTGCCCACTCAATATCTTCGGGAGTCCACCGCCCATTTAGATGAGAATAATAATCTTCAATTAAACACCCCCACTCTGCCAAAGTAATAATTTCCTTTTCGCT
>CAZYFS010000022.1:0-3714 GCA_964647465.1 uncultured Candidatus Saccharibacteria bacterium
CTAAAAAGACCAGGGAAATATTTAGAAATGGGGGCTAAAATCCCTCGAGGAGTTTTATTAGTTGGTCCTCCAGGGACCGGAAAGACTTTATTAGCTCGAGCTGTTGCCCATCAAGCCAATGTTCCTTTTTACTCTATCTCTGGATCAGAATTTGTGGAAATGTTTGTCGGGGTTGGGTCACGAAGAGTTAAGAGTTTATTTGCTAAAGCAAAACAAACCCAACCAAGCATTATTTTTATCGATGAATTAGATGCAATCGGACGTCGTCGCGGTTCCGGACATGGCGGTGGACACGATGAAAGAGAACAAACACTAAATCAAATCCTTGTTGAGATGGATGGATTTAAGAGAGAAAGTAAAGTTATTCTTCTCGCTGCCACAAATCGTCCAGACACTCTCGACCCAGCTCTTCTCCGTCCTGGCCGGTTTGACCGACGAATCGTTACCGATATTCCAGACATTAAAGGACGAGAAGAGATTTTAAAAATCCACAATAAAAACAAGCCATTAGAAAAACAAGTTGATTTAGAAGAAATAGCCAAACGCACTGCTGGGTTTTCAGGAGCTGATCTCGAAAATGTAGCCAATGAAGCAGCTATCTTAGCTACTCGTCGGCACAAAAAAAACATTTCTCAAGAAGATTTAATGGAATCGATTGAAAAGGTATTGCTCGGCCCAGAAAGAAAAAGTCACATCCTAAATAAAGAAGAGAAGAAAATCACTGCTTATCACGAAGCCGGACACGCTTTAGTATCTGCTTTTCTTCCCGATGCGGAAACTGTTCGAAAGGTTTCAATTGTTGCTCGTGGAGTGAGTGCCGGATACACAATAACTAGCCCACAGAAAGAAAGGAGATTAGCAACTTATTCACAGTTAATTGCTAAATTGGCTGTTCTTCTTGGAGGGTATAGTGCAGAAAAACTTAAATTCAAAGAAGTAACTACAGGAGCTGTTAACGACTTGCAACGAGCAAGCAATCTTGCCCAAAGATTGGTCGAGGAATATGGAATGTCAGCACTTGGACCAATAAGTTTCGGAGAACAAAAAGAGGTTACTGATTCTTTCTATAGTTTCCCTCGTCATTCTGAAAAAATACGAGCAGAGATTGATCAAGAAACTAAAAAATTAATAAAACAGGCAGAAAAAACAGCTGGACAAGTTTTGAGCAAACATCAAAAAATTCTTGCCCAACTAGCCAATCTACTTGTAGAAAAAGAAACTATTGAAAAAACCGCGTTCGAGAAAATTGTTCCAAACAACAAGAAAAAAGGAAAGGAGTAAACTTGTTTCTTCTTGAAATTAGATTAAGATCCATAAGAAGCTACGGGCACGTAGCTCAACGGTAGAGCTCCAAACTTATAATTTGGTGGTTCCAGGTTCAAATCCTGGCGTGCCCACTCGATTCATTATCTTGCGTTGTTGAATCGGAATCATTTCAGGGGCGGTTAGCTCAGTTGGTTAGAGCGCTACAGTGACATTGTAGAGGTCATAGGTTCGAATCCTATACCGCCCACAAACTTGAATAATTCTTTCTAGATTTCCTTTTTCGCGAATAAATTAACTATTGCTTTTTCGGCGAGCCTATTTTATTGTGTACTTGCTTTGATTAAGTAAAATGAAATTTTGCGAAAAATTTTTATTTTGTTAAATTTAGACGATTAACTTCTTTGTGTTTTCTTTTAGGGTAAATAAATTTTTGACCATCACAAAAAAAGAATGTAATCACCCGAAGAAAATGATTAAGGAAAATAAAATTGATTCAGTAATTAAAATAATTTATCAGGACTCAGATTTTCTCGTTGTTAATAAACCCGCAAAAATGTTGGTTTACTCCCCTGCTCCCAAAGAAAAAAGCCTAATAAAAGAATTGAGCCAACAACAACCTCTCTTAACTAAGGTTGGCCAACAACCGCGCTATGGGATTGTTCATCGTTTAGACAAAGAAGCTTCTGGGATTGTTCTTGTTGCTAAAAACGACCGAACCCTTTCTTTCTTCCAAAAGCAATTCCAAGAAAGAAAGGTTGGAAAGAAATATTATGCCCTAGTTTGGGGAACTGTGAAACCGACGAAGGGAATTCTTAAAGACTTGATCGGAAGGTCAAAGCAAGATTTCCGGAAACAGAAGATTTTTCTTCCTCATTCTCCGTTATCAATTAATAAAAGAACTGCAGAGAGCACCTATCGCCTTATTAGGCAATTCATCGGTTGCGCATTACTAGAAGTAACGATTAAAACTGGACGCCGTCATCAAATTCGGATACAATTAACTGAAAGAAATCACCCTTTAGTTGGCGACAAGTTGTATGGATTCAAAGATCAAAACCAAAAACAGCCTCGTCTTTTTCTTCACGGTTTCTTTCTAAAAATAAAACTTCCTAACGGGGAAGAAAAGAGTTTTAACTCTCCCCTTCCTCTACAATTAAAAAACATTTTATTATGTCTTTCCTAACTAGCTTCGAGAAAAAACAGCAAAAAGAAGAAATCCCTCCTATTCGAGCTGGTGATAAAGTTCAAGTTTATCAAAAAAACCTAGCGAAGAAAGGTGGTCGAGCACAAATATTTGAAGGAATGGTCATTGCCTGCAAACATGGCAAAGGAATTTCGGGAACAATTACCGTTCGTCGAGAAGTCGAAGGAGTTGGAGTAGAAAGAATTTTTCCTCTTCATGCCCCAACGATTGAAAAAATCGAAGTCATTCAATCCTTTCAAACAAGGAGAGCTAAGCTTTATTATCTGAGAACAGCAAAAGGGCGTCGAGCTCGTTTAAAGCGAATTCCTACCCGATCAACAAAAATCTCTAATCCTAAGGCTGACGACAAAACCCAGGTAGCACAATAATTTTAATGTTCTTCGTTCTTTTTACTCCGTGCAACTTGGCAAAAAAGTAAGTAGATTATTCTATCCTAAGTTTGGGCGAGTGCTGGAATTGGTATACAGCTTGGACTGAGGCTCCAAGGGGAAGATTTTCCCGTGAGGGTTCAAGTCCCTCCTCGCTCACTAAAAACAGTAGTGGTTCTAAATTCTACCGTTTTTTTCATAAAGAGCTAAAACTCTTTTATTTGCTCTTTTAAAAAATGTTCAAAATCAACAAAATATCCTGTCTTTTCTGATGAGAATATTATTGTGTTCTGAAGGAATTCCGCTTGTAATATCGGCTTTCTTGTATTAGAATTATTAACATCAGAAAAAAAAGAAATGGGCGCTTAGCTCAGTTGGTTAGAGCGTTGGATTTACATTCCAAAGGTCAGGGGTTCGAATCCCTTAGCGCCCACTTCTCTATGGCCGAGGTAGCCAAGTCGGTCACGGCGCATCTCTGAAAAAGATGAAATTCCGGTTCGATTCCGGACCTCGGCACCAAAAGCGGGAGTAGTTCAGTGGTAGAACGTCTCGTTGCCAACGAGGAGGGCGCGGGTTCAAATCCCGTCTCCCGCTCAAAATATTTATTATGCCTTCGCTAGATATTCTAAAATATATTTTCGGTTTTACCCTCTTGATTCTGCTTGGTTTGCTTATAAACCCAACTACCGTTGGGGTGGTTGAGCTTCCTCGAGAAAACTATCCTCTTTTTCCTTCTTTTAGCAACCTCGTCGAGAACAACAGTTTAATGGCGACAAAACAGGTTGATTTTAATGAAGATCCTGAACGACATCTTCGCGTAATTGTTACTGCTTACTCTTCAACCTTCGCCCAAACAGATTCTACCCCCTTTATAAC
>CAZYFS010000023.1:0-3585 GCA_964647465.1 uncultured Candidatus Saccharibacteria bacterium
CTTATACTAGAATTTCCGGAAGGGTTAATAAGGAACAGAAAAATTAAAGAAATCTTTTCAATTTTTCTGTTTTCCGACTCCAGAATTAAACTACGGGCTTTGATCTTCTTATGAGGAGATCGCTGACTTTTTTCTCCTTTGCTTTCTCTACAAACCAATAAAATCTAGATAATTCTCTTGATTTATTATCTTATATTGAGCATTTTCATAACTTCCTAGCCAATCTTTCGGGGGCTTTGTTTTTGCTCTAGGCGACCACTTTATTTCAAAACCATAGAGTTTGCCGCCCCTTTCCTCTATTAAATCAATTTCTTGCCCATCGTAGGTTCGCCAAAAATAGCTGGTGCCTGGCCTAGCCTTATAACTGTTGTCTTTCAATCTTTCCATAACAACGAAGTTTTCAAATAAAGGACCAATATCGTTTCTTTTGCTTAAACTATTAAACTGGGAGATAACTGCGTTGCGGACTCCGTTGTCCAAAAAATAATATTTTGCTTTTCTAGAAACTTCTTTTCGTAGATTACGACTGAATCCTCCGATTCTCTTCAAAACAAATGCCTTTTCTAAAATATCTAAATATCTGTCTACGGTTTTAACATCCAATCGAACTTGACTGGCCAATTCGCTCAAAGAAACCTCGTTGCCTACCTGGAAGGCAAGTAACTTTAACAAATCAAGTAATTGCCTCGGCCCCTTTATTCTCTCCAAACTAAAAACATCTTTCAATAGATAAGAATTAACTAATTCGTTTAATAAAGATATCTTTTCTTTAATAGTTTCAGCAGTAACAACTTCGGGATAAGAGCCAAAGATCAAGAAATCCTCCAGCTTTTCTCTTATTTCATATCTATTATATTTATCTAGAAGCTCTCCTTGAGAAAAAGGGAATAAGATTACTGTTTTTTTTCTGCCAGTAAGCGGTTCGCCTACTTTTTGAGCCAAATCAAAAGAAGAGGAACCCGTAGTAATCACCCTTAAGTCAGGAACTTGATCGACAAGGATTTTTAATCCCATGCCGATATTAGGAATTTGCTGAGCTTCGTCTATGGCAATAAGTTGATAACCAGTAGCATACCCTTTAATTTGTGAAAAATCTTGAGAGCCCAAAATCTGTTGAACTCGAATATTATCTCCGGAATCCAATTTATATTTTAATTTAGTGCGAGATAAAAAATCATTAAGCAAAGTTGTTTTACCTACTCGGCGGGGACCGTAAATAATGAGAACTTTATTGGGCTTTATCAATTTTTCTAAGTTATAATAACGCTTAATCATAAGATTGTTTATCCTTGAATTCATAAGAATATGTGGAGGGACACTCCATGTATTTAGATAATACCCCCTTTAAAATCGCTTGTCAATCATAAAACATCCAACGTCACCGCAACATGATAATTTCCTAGTTGAGCAATATAGAAATGCCCACTTAGGCAAGATTATATTGCTACAACAAATTAATTCTTGCTGTTCAGAAAAAACAATTTCCGGGTCAAAATTTGTCGTTTTGCTTCTATAGGAAACCAACTATAGGCTTTCATCTTTCCTTTTAACTAGCCAGGACGTTTAATAAGTAAACATTAAAAAAGAGAAAAATTGTAAACAAAAAGAAAAGAGATTATATTCCGAATAATGACTATTTTTAGTTGGCAGAATATTTATCAAGCCTATTGCGATTGCCGAGAATCAAAAAGGGGAACTGCCAGTGCCTTAAAGTTTGAATGGGCTTTGGAGAGAAATATATTTTCTCTCCAAAAAGAATTAATCGCCCGAACTTATTTCCCTGGTCGCTCGATTTGTTTTGTAGTTATTAAGCCAAAACCGCGTGAGATTTTTGCTGCTGATTTTCGTGACCGAATTGTTCATCATATTCTTATTAATCAACTTGAAGAGATTGGTGAAAGGATTTTTGTCTTTGATTCCTTTTCCTGTCGCCCAGGGAAAGGAACTCACTCAACGATTAAAAGACTAAGAAAGTTTATTGGTTCTATCACTCGAAACTACCAGCAAAAAGCTTTTTATGCTCAATTAGACGTTTCCGGGTTCTTTATGGGTATTAACCACCAAATTCTCTGTCGAATTTTAAAAGAAGAAATTATTAAACAACCTCAATCCCATCAATGGAAAGAAGAAGTCCTTTGGTTGAGTAAAACTATTATCTTTTCTCGACCAACCGAAAATTATTTATGGAAAGGCGATCCTTGTCTCCTTCAACTAATTCCACCGAGAAAATCTCTCTTCCATACTGGACCAGACCGCGGATTACCGATTGGCAACTATTCTTCTCAATTCTTTGCTAATCTTTATCTTAATCGATTAGATCAATACGTAAAAAGAATCTTGAAAGCAAAATATTACCTTCGTTATGTCGACGACTTCATTCTTCTTCATCGCGATAAAGAACAATTGGAGTCTTGGACAAAACAAATTGGCCAATTTCTGGAAAAAGAATTATCCTTAGAACTTAATCCTACGAAAACGAAAATCCGTAACCTTAATCGCGGAATTGACTTTCTTGGTTATTTCGTTAAACCAACTTTCTTAATTGTCCGTCAATCAGTAGTTAAAAGATTAAAAGAAAAACTTTTCCAGTTTAACCAAGAATTAAGAGTTAATAATTCCACTAATCAAAAGATAAAAAAAGAAAGGCTAGATAAAATGTTAGCAACTGTTAATTCTTACTATGGACACTTTAAACATGCTAACAGTTATCATCTTCGTCTCTCTCTTTATGAAGACCATTTTGGTCTCTTAAAAAGACACTTAAGACCAATTGACAGTGCCTTTAGCCATTTTAAAACCCTTGGCCCCACTTCATAAAACCACCAATCATGTCGCCAATCTCTTTTAAATAATTAGTATAGAGATGAGCAAACTGATTGACAGAAATAATCTTTACCTCTTGACTCATTCTTAATCTAATCTTGAGTTGGTCAAAAGTTAAACTTAACTTTTGTAAAAGAAACTTCTTTTGATCTTTGGGGACAGCATTGATTCCCAGAATTAAATCTAAACACTGCCAGCTTTTCTTAATAATTTCTCTTCCTAAAGTATATTTGTGTTCTCGAGGAAAGTTCTGCACCATTAAATAAAGAAACTTGAGGAGTTGATAGAATTTGTAATACAGAGGGAATTTCTTCTCTTTCATAGAATTAAAGGGTTAAAGAGAAACTTGGCGAGAAGAATTACTTCTCGGTCTCGAGAATTGACCACCGGACGCACCGTACCGAAAAGGAGTTATTCTTGTTGTTGTTGTTCGCATTACCATTGTTGAAGTTCACGTTCCAAGCGTTGTTGCTATTGTACTCGGTAGATGACCAGTAGTTGTTCGGGTTGGTCGCTGAATAGACACAAGGCTACGGAAACTGCCCCTTCCGGCAACAATTAAATCTTCGCTCTTAACTGTTCAACAGAAATCTATTCTATTTCTAGAGAAGAGGTTTCCTGATTAACTTTCATCTTTCTTTGTTTAAAGAAAGATGGGCAAAGACGCCGTAAATTCTGGAAGGACTCGCTTGCGAAGCCTTCCGCGCTTCTACGCGGAAATCCCTCGCAAATCAGGCCAAGTTTTCTTTAATTTTAATGATC
>CAZYFS010000024.1:0-3300 GCA_964647465.1 uncultured Candidatus Saccharibacteria bacterium
TGAATGTCGTTGGATATCTCGATACCTTCGCGGAGAAATAGATAAAAAAACTATGGAAATTAAACTACAAAAAGATATCGAACATCTTGCAAAAAAACAAATGACCTGGTTCAAAAAGGATGAAAATATTTACTGGATTAATGATTTTTTGGAGGCAAAAAATTTAATCACAACTTTCCTTCAATAAAAAACTGCTTACTTCTGTCGATTGGTTTTTAAAGCAACGTTTCTTTTTAATAATTCTTTAATAATTTTTTCTCCGACCTTGGGATCAATACCTCCTTGAGTGCGTTGCATTAATTGCCCTAATAGAAACTGGATAGCCGATTCCTTCCCTTTTTGATAATCTTTTACTGCCTGTTTATTTTCTTTTATAATTTCTTTGATTTTCTCCTCGATCTGCTTCTTTTTATAATTTTGAAGTAATCCTTTTTCTTCGATGATACTTGATGGATCCTTCCCCGTTTCAAACATTTCTTTCAAGATGCTTTTGGCAACCATTGAACCAATTTCCTTTTCTATAATAAGAGCTATAAATTCTCCAAAATTTTCTGGCGTAATCAGAAAATTTTTATCTTTTATTGAACTCCCGTTTAGCAATCCTAACAAATTAGAGATTAAATAATTAGCCAGTAATTTATTTGGCGAAACATCTTGTAATTTGTTAATTTTTTTGATTTTTAGCCAATTCTCTAATTCGCTACTGACTTTTTCAAAATAATTACCCAAGGTTATTTCTCTTGCTAAGATTTCGCTTTGTTTTGCTAATAAATCATATTGAGACACGAACCGCTTTCTCTTTTGTGAAGGAAGCTCTTCTAGCTGACTCTTGATTTGGCTTATATGACTTTTGTCCCATTTAATACAAGGAAGATCTGGCTCAGGAAGATAACGATAATCAGCTGACCCTTCTTTAATTCTATGAGAAACAGTTTTTTTCCCATCCCAACCTCTGGTCTCTTGGATAATTTTCTCGCCATTTTTTATTCCCCGTGTTTGTCTTGTGATTTCGTACTCGATTGCCTCCTTGGCCGCCTTAAAAGAATTTAAGTTTTTAATTTCTACTTTTGTTCCTGAGGCAAATTCCGCTTCTATAGACTGAACAGATATATTCGCTTCTACTCTCATCTCTCCTATTTCCATATCAGCATCAGAAATTCCCAAATACCGTAAGATCAACTGTAATTCTCTGGCAAATTCTCTAACTTCCTCCCCGTCCTGAAAATCTGGATTTGTTACCAATTCCATGAGAGGAACCCCTGCTCGATTAAAATCTACTAAGCTATTATTTTGCTGACCGTGTATGAGCCTTCCAGCATCCTCTTCCAGATGAATTCTCTGGATGTTAATACGACGACCATTCTTAAGATACAGATATCCATTCTCACATAGAGGAAGATCATATTGTGATATTTGATATCCTTTTGGAAGATCTGGATAGAAATAATTCTTCCTATCAAATTTTGTTAAAGGAAGAATTTTGCAGTTTAAAGCCAATCCTATTTTAATTATTTTTTCTAAAGCCTCTTGGTTTATGATTGGCAAAGTTCCAGGATGGCCCAAGCAAACAGGACAAATATTGACGTTTGGGACATGTTCGCTTGAATCATTAAGACATCGACAAAACATCTTTGATTTTGTCTTTAATTGGACGTGGACTTCTAGTCCGATAACTGACTTGAGATCCGTTGACATGGTAATTCTAATCAAAACAATTAAAAGATAACAAGCCCGGGAGAGGAATCGAACCCCCAACCTTCGCTTTACAAGAGCGATGCTCTTCCGGTTGAGCTACCCGGGCAATTTTTATTTTTTGAATTCTTGAAGAAATTTTTTCCAGTAATCTTTTTGAAGATGATCCTTTTCCTTTTTTTCTGTCTTTAGTAACCATTTCATGGAATCTTGAAAAGAATATGTTTTTTTTCTTGCGGCAAGATAAAATCGTTTTAATAACGAAAACTTTTTTTCTTTTCTGCTTGATCCGTTTTCCGACCTCGGAAGAATTAAGAGAATTGAAGCTCGACGAATCAAAATAAACATGATTCCTGTTAAACTAGTGGCCAAAGCAATGTGAGCTCCTAAAATATAATCCATTTTAATTAAATTTGATAACGATTAAATGCTTCAGCTTTTATATTTTCTCCTAATTTCGCTACATAATCTTCTATCAAATTTTGGATTGTTTTGGTGCCATCTTTAATCCAAGGCTGTTTCAAAAAAACAACTTCTTTTTCCCATTTTTCCAACTTACCTTTGATAATTCCCTTCTTAATCTCTTCGGATTTATCTAAATCTTTAAGCTGCACTTGATAAATATCTTTTTCTTTCTCAATAATTTCTTCGGGAATATCTTCTTCCTGAATATACTTGGGATACATAGCAGCAATTTGTAAGTTTAGCTCATGGGCCAAATCTTTAAATTCTTGCGATTGGGCAACAAAGTCAGATTCGCAACTTAACTTCAAAAGAACTCCTACTCTATTGTTGCTATGAACATAACTACTAATTAACCCAGAATTGATTAAACGACTAGATTTTTTTTCGCTAATTTCTTTTCCCCTTCTTCGAAGAATTTCTTTGGCCATTTCCATGTCTTCTTTAGCTTCATCTATCGCCTGTTTGCACTCCCCTATAGAAACTCCTGTTTCTTCTCTAAGTTGTTTTATTTTTTCGATGGAAGACATATGAATTAACAAATAAATTATTTTTTCTTCTCAATTTTCTCCTGCTCCTCTACTTTTGGTTTATCTTGAGGCTTTTTAGGACGCATTTTCTTGTTTTCTTGTTGAATTCCAATAACTTTTTCGGTCATTTTATCCAAAATATATTTCACTGATGACAATGCATCATCATTAGCCGGGATAGGATAATCAACCAACTGAGGATTCATGTTTGTGTCTACTAGGGCTATTGTCTTAATCCCTTTGCTTCGAGCTTCTTTGGCAGCAAGAAAGTTTTTATCAAAATCTATGATAAAAATAGCTTGAGGAAGAGCGCTCATATTTTTTAATCCTCCGAATTTATTTTCTAATTTTTTAACCTGATTCTTGAAATCTAACTGCTCTTTTTTAGTATATTTTTTAAGCTCTCCCTTTTCCTCTTTATCCTCCAATTCCTTTAAGTGATTAACACGACTACCTACCACTTTAAAATTGGTAAGAGTCCCTCCAATCCAACGATGATTAACATAAGGGAAATTGCATTTTTTGGCTGTTTCTTCTATTATTTCTTGGAATTGGATTCTCGTTCCAACAAGAAGAACTTGACCATCTTCTTTCGCAATTTGCTCAATAAGCTTCA
>CAZYFS010000025.1:0-3025 GCA_964647465.1 uncultured Candidatus Saccharibacteria bacterium
AAATCTCAAAATAAACATAGAATAAAAATTCCTATCTTTTTATGGAGAATAATGATGTTCCGGAAATCAAAAGTAGATTAGACATTGTTGAGCTTGTCGGTGATTACCTTAAATTACGGAAGGTCGGAGCCGGCTATCAAGCGCTTTGTCCTTTTCATACAGAGAAAACTCCTTCTTTCTATGTTTCTTCGGAAAGGCAAAGCTTCAAGTGTTTTGGTTGTGGCGCCTATGGTGATATTTTTACTTTTGTGATGAAAATGGAGGGGATAGAATTTAGAGAAGCTCTAAAGATTTTAGCGCAGCGAGCGGGGGTAAAGCTAAGAGAAGCTAACCCAGAATTAAAGAGTGAACGCGATAAGTTATTTGAAATTTGTGAGAAAGCAACTCAATTTTTTGTTAAACAACTAAAATCAAGTCAACAAGGGAAGAAATCTTCTCAATATTTGCTAGGACGAAACTTAAGTCAGGAATCAATTAAAGAGTGGCGACTGGGTTATGCTCCGGATACTTGGAATGGGCTGATGGACTTTTTAAAGAAAGAAGGATTTTCTCTTGATGAAATAAAGAAATCAGGATTAGTTGTTCAAAAAGAAAATACCCAAACTTGCTATGATCGTTTTCGAGGGAGGATAATTTTCCCTATTACTGATTTGCAAAAAAGAGTTATTGGTTTTGGAGCAAGAGTTTTTGATCCGGAAGGAAAAACAGAGACAACTGCGAAATATATTAATTCCCCCACAACACTTCTCTATAGTAAAAGCAATGTTCTTTATGGCTTAAGTCGAGCCAAATTATCAATAAGAGAAAAAGATCAGATTATTTTAGTGGAAGGGTATACGGACGTTATTATGAGTCATCAAGCTGGCTTCTTAAATACAGTTGCCGTTAGCGGAACAGCGCTTACTCCTTATCAACTGAAAATGCTGAAACGATATTCCAATCGTCTTTTTACTGCTTTTGATATGGATCAAGCGGGGAGTCTAGCTACTCAGCGCAGTATTAAGTTGGCTCAGGAACAAGGTCTCCTTGTAAGAGTGATTGTTTCTCCAAAAGAGGGATCTGATCCAGCCGAAATAATTTCACAAGATCCAAAGCAGTGGGAGAAAGCGGTTCAATCGGCGAAAACGAGCATGGAGTTTTTCTTTGATATTGCCTTTAGTCAACATTCGAAGGAGACGCCAGAGGGGCGTCGGGAGATCACGGGAATGCTCATCCCCTTGATAGCAAGTATTGATGGACAAATTGAACAAGCTCATTGGGTTCAGGAATTGAGCCAAAAAATGGGGGTCGACGAAAAAAGTATTTTTCAGGAGATGGGAAAGGTTTCTTTTGAGGAAGAAGAAGAAAAGGAAGAATCTTTGCCAGAAGTTTCCATTCTTTCTCGGAAAGAAAAGTTAGAAAGGAGGATTTTAGGGTTGCTTTTATCGCGAAAAGAAAAAAAGATAATTATTTTAAAAAAAGACCTCGATTTATTTTCTCCGGCAATTAAGAAATTAATTGATTTAGCTCAGCAAGGGCAAATTGATAAAATAAAAGCAAAGTCGCGGAAAGTAGCTAACTTTCTTAATGTGCTAGAGGTTAATTTAGAAAGAGAAGGGATCGAAGAGGAAAAAGAAATAGATATTTGTCTTCGTGAATTAAAAAATCTTGATACACGCACTCATTTAGAAGAAATATCAAAACAAATTAGCGAGGCGGAACAAAAAAATCAAATCAAGAAAGTTCAAAAACTAATTGAGAAATTTAAAAAATTTGGCGAAAGCTTAATTGATAATTAAAATAATGGTAACTAAAAAGAAAAAACAAACCCCAAAGGCACAAATCTGGAGAGAGAAGAAAATGCAAGATTTAATTAATAAAGTCAGTCCTAGAGGATTTGTGACCGAAGAGGAAATCTCTCGGGTTTTCCCTCGTTTAAGGAAAAATCCCCAAGTTATGTCAAAGTTTTATCGCCTTTTGGAAGATAATAGCGTCAGAGTTTGTGAGAGAGGGGATTTTTTAACTACAGGGAAAAAAGATGAAAAGTTTCAGTTATTAAATTCAATTGATCCAGTGCAAGCTTATCTTCGAGAAATTGGAAGAACAGAATTAATAGATGCGGACGAAGAAAAAGAATTATCTAAAAGGATCGATAAGGGAGATCAAGAAGCAAAAGGGAAGTTGGTTTGCGCTAATCTTCGTTTGGTTGTTTCTATTGCTAAAAAATACGCCAACCGAACTAGTAAACTGAGTTTATTAGATTTAGTTCAAGAAGGTAATCTTGGCTTATTCCGAGCTGCCGAAAAATTTGATTGGCGGAGAGGTTATAAATTTTCCACCTATGCCACTTGGTGGATTCGTCAAGCAGTAACCAGGGCTCTTGCTAATTATGCTCGAACTATTCGTATCCCGGTTCATATGATTGAAAAGATAACTCACTATTCAAAGGTGAAGAAAGATTTGCAGAGAACATTAGGTCGTTCACCATTAGCCGAAGAAATAGCGACGGAAATGGGAATTCCAATCGAGAAGGTGCATCAAATTATGGAAATTTCCCGAGAAGTTGTTTCTTTAGAAAAACCGGTTGGAAAAGACGATCAAGATAGCACTTTGTTAGAGTTTATTACAAACAAAGATGCTCCTTTGCCTTCTGATCCGGCTGCCCGGAGGCTTTTACAAGAACGGATTAAAGAGATGTTAACAAATCTGACTCCTCGAGAGAAGAAAATTTTAATCATGAGATTTGGTTTAGAAGATGGACAGTCCAGAACCTTAGAAGAAGTAGGAGAGGAATTCAAAGTTACCAGAGAAAGGATTAGGCAAATTCAAGTCAAAGCCCTAGAAAAGATTCGATCAGAAGAGTGTCTCAAGAAGATAGAAGATTATTAAAAAATATAGGGAGTTGATTTTTCCGAGGGCTTGTATTATTATAATGATTAAATATTCTGCGGTAGTTCAATTGGTAGAACGACTCCCTGTTAAGGAGTAAGTTGTAGGTTCGAGTCCTACCCGCAGAGCAGGCTAGTGCTCAGTTCGAGCGACCGAG
>CAZYFS010000026.1:0-2985 GCA_964647465.1 uncultured Candidatus Saccharibacteria bacterium
GAAAAAGGATTCAAGAAAATACATTCTTTAGCAAAAGCAATTGTTTAATCATGAAAATTAAGAAAGACGATCAAATTTTAGTTATAGCTGGTAAAGACAAAGGCAAAAAAGGAAAAGTGCAAAAAGCTCTTCCAGTTGTTAAGAAAATAACAGTTGAGGATATTCAGTTAGTAAAGAAACATATTCGAGCACGCAAAGAAGGAGAAAAAGGGCAAGTGATCCAAATTTCTCAACCTCTGTCTGTTTCAAATGTTGCTTTGATTTGTCCACACTGCAAAAAATCAACGAGAGTCGGTTACCGTTTATCACCTGATGGCAAGAAGCCAAAAGTTAGATTTTGCAAAAAATGCCAAAAGGCAATTGATTAAGGAGCTTATTTTTTTTAAGAATTATGTTAAGATTAAAAGCAAAATACAGAGAGGAGATACTTCCCTTGATGAAGAAAGAGTTTGGTTACAAAAATGACCTAGCTATTCCACGGATTAAAAAAATTGTGGTTAATACTAGTTTTGGTCGTTTAGCAGAAAAGGAAAGTGGCGACAAATTAAAGCGAGCTCAACAAGCAATTGCTCTTGATTTGACGACAATTACCGGCCAAAAACCAGCCCTTCGCCGAGCAAAGAAATCTATTGCCGGATTCCATATTCGAGAAGGCGATTCAATCGGTTACGTGATTACCTTGCGAGGACAAAGGATGAATGATTTTTTCGAGAAAATGGTCTATTTGGCTCTTCCTCGGACGAGAGATTTTCGAGGGATTGAACCCAGTTCTCTTGATGGAAATGGAAATTTGACCATTGGATTCCCCGAACAACTTGTTTTTCCAGAAATTTCAAGCGAAGAAGAAAGAACTGTTTTTGGCTTAGAGGCGGTTATCGTAACTAATGCTAAGAATGACGAAGAGGCCCTGAAATTATTGAGTTTATTAGGAGTTCCATTTAAGAAAGAAAATAAAAAAGAAAAAAATGGCAAAAAAGTCGAAAGTCGTTAAGGCACAAAAAGAACCGAAATATTCTTCCCGCAAAGAAAGCCGTTGTGGTCGTTGCGGAAGAACGGGAGGTTATTTACGTAAATTTGGTTTATGCCGGATTTGTTTTCGTGAATTAGCCCAAGAAGGAAAGATTCCGGGAGTTAAAAAAAGCAGCTGGTAATTACTTATAAGATATGAATACTGATCCCATCGCTGATGCATTTACAATAATTCGCAACGCTCAACTTGCTCAAAAACCAAAAGTTTCCTTGCCTTATTCAAAAAAGAAGTTGGCAATAGCGGAGCTTTTAAGTCGGTTTGATTTTGTTGGGCCGGTTAAGAAAAAAGGTCGGGGTGACAAGAAAGACCTCGAGATAGTTTTGAAATACAAAGAAGATGGCCGGGCAAAGATTCGTGAAATCAAAAGAGGGTCGAAACCAGGATGCAGAATATATCTTCCAGCGAAGGGAATTTATCCTTTCAAAGCGGGACGTGGAATTAGAATGATTTCTACTTCTCAGGGAGTAATGGCGGGACACGAAGCAAGAAAAAAGGGAATCGGCGGAGAATTAATTGGCCGAATTTGGTAATTGATATTGAATTATTATGAGTCGAATAGGTAAAAAACCAATTATAATTCCAGATGGAGTAAAAGTAAGCTTTCAAAATGGACTTAGCCGGATTGAAGGACCAAAAGGGATTATTGAAAGGGGAATAAGACCAGAAGTAAAAGTTGAGATAGATAAGGATCAGATCTTGGTCTCTGTTAAAGATTCCTCGAAGAAAAGTCGAGCTTTTCACGGATTATTTCGTTCGCTTATTGCGAATGACGTTCAAGGAGTTACTGAATTCTACACAAAAGAGCTAGAACTAGTAGGGGTTGGTTATCGAGCCGAGATGGATGGAGATAATTTAGTTTTACAAGTGGGCTTTAGTCATCCAGTGACTATTAAACCAGAGGAAGGCATAAACATTCAAGTTAAAGAGCAGAGAGTTTCAGTAACAGGGATAAGGAAAGATTCGGTTGGGCAGATGGCGGCTAAGATTAGAAGTGTACGTCCGCCTGAGCCTTACAAAGGAAAAGGGATACGTTATCTCGGTGAAGAAGTTAGAAGAAAAGAAGGAAAGAAAGCGGTTACTGCTGCTAATTAAAAAAAACAATGAAAAGACTATTGGGTAGAAAAATTAGACATCGAAGAATCAGAAGTCGAATTTCTGGAATAGAAGAAAAGCCACGCTTTTCGGTTTTTCGATCTAATAAATACAATTACGCTCAATTAATTAATGATCAAACGGGGAAAGTTTTAGCCTCAGTTTCTGATCAAAAGTTAAAATCAACCAAAAAAGAGAAAAAAACCGAAAGGGCTTACAAAATTGGAGAATTATTGGCAGCGGAAGCAAAAAAGAAAAAAATTGAAAAAGTAGTTTTTGATCGAGGGGGTTATAAATATCATGGGCGAGTAAAAGCCATAGCCGAAGGAGCCCGGAAAGCAGGTTTAAAATTTTAAAAGATGAATAATCGTAAATTTTTCAAAAGAAAAGATAAATCAGAGTACAAATCAAAATTATTAGATTTGGCTCGAGTAACAAGGGTTACTGCCGGAGGAAGGCGGTTGCGTTTTCGAGCGGTTGTTGTGGTCGGTGATCAAAAAGGAAAAATTGGATTGGGAGTTTCGAAAGGGGAAACGGTTCGTCTTGGCATTGATAAGGCGAGGAATATAGCAGAAAAATCTTTATTGAAAGTTCCTCTTGAAGAAGGCACCATTGCTTATCCTATCCAGGGCAAATTTAATTCCTCTTCTGTTCTCTTAAAGCCGAAATTAGCAGGCGGAGGATTAACAGCAGGAGGAACGGTTCGAATAATGTGCGAGATGGTTGGGATTAAAAGCATTTCATCAAAAATATTATCCCGTTCAAAAAACAAACTAAATATTGCACGAGCTACTTTAAATGCTTTAGAAAAATTAGAATAAATTTATGCAGTTGAATCAATTAAAATCAATTTCTGCTCAGAA
>CAZYFS010000027.1:0-2416 GCA_964647465.1 uncultured Candidatus Saccharibacteria bacterium
TACGGGTTTCCTAAACCTGCGATATAGGTTCGACTCCTATCAGGGACACTTGGTTCGAAGGGGGCCCATAGTCTAACGGTAGAACACATCCATGGCATGGATGAGGTGAGGGTCCGATTCCCTCTGGGTCCACTACAATAATCACGATGAGCTTAAGAAGCATTTTCTCTAGAAAAGACGGGATTATCCGTAAACCATAAAGCATTGACAACTCTTAACCATTGTATATACTTTGGGTACATGAAAACAGTAATTAATATTAAAACCGAAAAAGAGGTAAAAGTTGATGCCCAGAGACTGGCTAAAGAAATGGGCTTTTCTTTGAGTGCGCTTATCAATGCTTATTTGAAACAGTTCCTTAGAAACAAAGAGGTATATTTTAGTTCTGCTTCTAAAATGTCTCCGAAATTAGAAAATTTTTTAAGTAAAATAGAGTTTGATATTCAGAGAGATAGAAACATTTCCCCCTCTTTTTCTTCTAAAAAAGAGCTAGAGAAACACCTGACTTCTCTATGAAGATTCGTTTCCATAAAGATTTTGAGAAGCGATACGAGAAACTAACGGAAAAAGAACAAGAAAAGACGAGAGGAAGGATAGGCTTGTTTTTAGAGAACCCATTTGATCTTCGGCTCAACAATCATCCCCTGAAGGGGAAATATACTGATTATCGAAGTATTAACATAACAGGAGATATTAGAGCTGTTTATAAGCTCATCAGCGAAAAAGAATGTATTTTTGTCATTATAGGCCGTCACGGCAATTTATATTCTTAATTTCCCTTCTCTTGTTAATAGCAGCTTATTTGTTTTAAGAGGAGTTTCTTGTCGGCAAGATTTAAAGACCCGGATCAAGCGCCGGGGTTTATTCTTTGAAGAGACAACAAAAAGCTTTATAATTAACTAAGGCTCAGAGAATATTCTTGGATGATTGGGAGAGGTACCGAAGCGGCCATAACGGGGCAGTTTCGAAAACTGCTATTCCCGAAAGGGATACGTGGGTTCGAATCCCACCCTCTCCGCTTTTTCTTAAGGGAGAATTTTTTAATAGCTTATTATGACAAAATCAAAGAAAAAGAAAGAAATATTACAAACAAGACAGCCGGTAGTAGTCTTCTTGGGTCATGTTGACGCAGGGAAGTCTTCGATAGTTGATTATATCAGGAAGAGTGATATTGTTGCTCGGGAAGCGGGAGGAATCACTCAACATATCGGAGCTTATGAAGTTAAAGATGAAAAGGGTCGGGAAATAGTATTTATTGATACTCCTGGGCATGCTGCTTTTTCCTCTATCCGCGCTCGAGGAGCAAAGATTGCCGACATTGCAGTTTTAGTAATTGGAGTTGATCAAGGAATAAAACCGCAAACAAAAGAAGCGATCTCTTATCTTAAAAAAACGGGAGTTAGTTGCATTGTAGCTATTAATAAGATTGATATTCCAGGCCTTGATCCAGCAACGATCGAAGGACAGTTAGCAAAAGAAGGTATCGTTGTTGAAAATCAAGGGGGGGAGATCCCGGTAGTTGAGCTTTCTGCGAAAACCGGCAAAGGGATGGATCATCTTCTCGATATTATTTTCCTGATAGCAGAAATGGAAGATTGGAAACAAGACGTTACAAAATCAGCGACAGGAATAGTTATTGAATCTCGACTTGATTCTCAACAGGGTCCAGTTGCCACGCTCTTGATACAAGAAGGTGTTTTGAGAAAAGGAGATCTTATTGGAACAAGTTCAACCAAGGGGAGAATTAAAAATTTAGTAGATTCCAATAATCATTTTTTAGAACAAGCTTCTCCTCCTCAGCCGATTAGCGTGCTTGGTCTGGAAAAAGTTCCCATTGTTGGTGACAAGTTTAGATTTTATGATGATCCGAAAGAAATTCAAGCTTTGCTTGATTCTGTCCCTGTTAATGAAAAAAAACCAAAAGACGATTCCCAAGAAGAAAATTTTAACTTAATTTTAAAAGCAGATGTTGCTAGTTCGCTTGAGGCAATTAAAAATATTCTAGGAACAATTTCCGTTTCAGGAGTTAAATTAAATGTTGTCAAAGAAGACGTGGGTAAGATTAGTCAAGTTGATATCAAGCAAGCCTACGACACCCATGCTCAGGTTGTTGGCTTTCGAGTAGATCTTAATGCTGCTGGAGCAAAATTTAGAGAAAGAGAAAATATTTTGGTTAAAACTTTTGCGGTTATTTACAACTTGGCAGATTACGTCGAACAAGAAATGAAAAAAAAGAAAGAACCAGAAGAAGTTCGTCGAGAAATTGGTAAATTGAAAGTTTTGGCGATTTTTAAAAAAGGAGAAAAACGTCAGATTGTTGGCGGTGACGTCATCGAGGGACAAGTGGAAAAAGGAGCTCAGTTAGATATTTTCCGTGGGAAGGAAAAGATCGGCTCCGGTCGCTTAGTGGAGCTAG
>CAZYFS010000028.1:0-2308 GCA_964647465.1 uncultured Candidatus Saccharibacteria bacterium
TAATAGACTTATCGTCTTCGAACAGGTATTCAATGGGGTCTTCTAGAGTAATAATATGCTTCGCTTGCCTATGATTAATACGACTGATTAGAGCAGCCAATGTTGTTGATTTCCCTTGACTTGAAGCTCCGGTAATTAAAACAAAACCTTGAGCATGATTGGTAAACTCTTTCAAGATAGAAGGAAGACGTAATTCATCTATCGTTTTGATTTTCGAAGGGATCAAACGAAAGGCTAAAACAATTTTGCCTTCCGTAAAAAAAGCATTTATTCGAAAACGAGCCTTGTCTTGGAAATTATAAGAGAAATCTGCATCTTTCTTCTCTAGAAGAATTTGATATTGTTTTTCGCTCATTAAAAATTGAGCTAATTCTCTTATTTCTTCTTCTTTTAAATGTTCTTCTTTAGGAATTTCAATTAAATTTTTAGTAATGCGGAGAATAGGAGCATGTCCTACCACTAAGTGAATATCAGAGGCTCCCTCCTCAAGAGATAATTCAACCCATTTCTTAAATTTAATTAAAATCTGACTCATACAAATTACTCAACCGTTACTCTTAATACTTCTTCTAAAGAGGTTATTCCTTGGATCACTTTAATTATCCCCGCCTGTCTCATTGTAACCATTCCCTGTTGCTGGGCTTCTTCCTTTATTTTCCCCTCGTTAATAATTGTCGAGACAAGTATCTCTTGTAATCTATCGGTCATTTTTAATATTTCGTAAATCCCTATTCGCCCAGAATAACCAATAGAATTACATTTCGAACAACCACTTGATTCCCAAATATAAAGAGGATCAGGAATTTTTATTGTCTTCCTTATATCTTCCGGAATCGAATCGATAGTTTCTAAAATTATTTTTTTCTTGTTTCCGCTTACCCTGATCTTTTTTCTGCAATGAGGACAAAGCGTCCTAACTAATCTTTGAGCAATAGCGTAACGAAGAGTTGGCGAAATTAGAAAATTTGATACTCCCATATCAACCAACCGAGGAATAACTCCTAAGGCATTATTGGTATGGATGGTTGATAAAACTAAATGCCCAGTTAAAGCAGCGTGAGTAGTAAGCATAGCCGTTTCTTCGTCTCTGATTTCCCCAACCATAATTATGTCTGGGTCTTGCCTAACAATTTGTCTCAATCCTCTACTAAAAGTATAATCAATTTCTGGTCTAATTTGTGACTGGTTAACTCCTGAAATAAAATATTCTACAGGATCTTCCAATGTAACGATATTAACCTTTTTCGTATTTAAAATTCTTAACAAAGAGTAAAGCGTAGTTGTCTTTCCGCAACCAGTTGGCCCAGTCGCTAAAATTGTCCCGAAAGGAAGACGAACCGCTTCTTTAAGAAGTGCTTCCTGTCCAGAAAGAAGCCCTAATTTCTCTAAATCCTGACAAGCTTTTTGAGGATCAAGGGCCCGAATCGCAATTTTTTCCCCAAGCGTTGTCGGAAGGGTTGAAACTCGAAAATCAATTCTTCTCCCTTTAAGATGAGCAGAAAATCGTCCATCTTGCGGAACTCTTGTCTCGTCAATTTTTAATTTTGATAAAATTTTAATTCGAGCTATTATCGCTGAATGAACTTTCAAAGGAAGGAATAAACTATCATGCAAAGTTCCGTCAACGCGGAACCTCACTTTTGAATGATCAATCGTTGGCTCAAGATGAATGTCGGAAGCTCCTCCTTCGATTGCTTCCCGAAGAATAACCGCCACCATTTTGATAATCGGAGCCTGTTCGAAGACTCGCTCAATTTCCCCAGAAAAACTTTTAGTTTCTAAATTTAAAGATTTGCTTTTTTCAAGCTCTGTCTCTAAAGCTCCCAAAGCTTGTTTTACTTCCTTCTCCGCTGTTTGATAATTACCTAGAATAGCACTAAAAACCGAAGGAGTAATTAAAAATATTTCATACTCTAGCTTCCAACGACGAGCCAAAAATTTTAAGGCCTCTTTCGCCCTAATATCCTGTGGATGAACCATTCCAATTTTTATTATCTTTTTTTCTTGACCAAAAGCAATAAAATTGTAATGGGAAGCTGTTTCTGAAGGAATTATGGTTAAAATTTCCTCTGGAACAGAAACAGGAGCCTCCTCTAGAAGAGGAATCTTAAGAATTTCACTTTTGAGACGAAACAATTCTTTTTCTGATAAAAGTTTTCTCTTGAGAATACTACTCGCTACGCTTCCTCCTATTTGATCTAGGTCCTGATTAATTTCTCTTGCCTGTTTCGTCGTAATTTTTTTGCGATTAACTAGTTCTTGAAGTAAATTCATTGATAAGAATTAGAAAAATAAACTGTTTTTAATT
>CAZYFS010000029.1:0-1846 GCA_964647465.1 uncultured Candidatus Saccharibacteria bacterium
TAATAATTGCTAAATTGAATAGATTGAGAATTGCTCCTCGTAAGGTTCGTTTAGTCGCTGACCTAATTCGCGGGAAGGATATCAGGCAAGCTCGGGCTATGCTGCAATTTACACTTAAAAAAGCAGCTCTGCCATTAGCCAAATTACTAGAATCAGCGATAGCAAATGCGAAGAATAATTTTAAGATGACGGAAGATAATCTCAGAATAGCTAAAATCACTGTTGATCAAGGGCGAACCTTAAAAAGATTTCGCCCAGTCTCGCGAGGGAGAACAGCGATGATTCAGAAGAAAACCTCGCACATTACTTTGACTTTAGATTCTAAAGAATAATTTATTATGGCCCACAAAGTACATCCAAAAGCGTTTCGCATTCATGAAATGAAAGACTGGAGTAGTCGAGGATTTTACGAAAACAATTTTGCCCAATATCTGGCAGAAGACTTAAAGATGAGAGATGTATTAAAAAAGATTCTTCCCAAAACAGGAGTTGCTAATATTGATATCGAGCGTTCTGGTTCGGAAATCAAAATTATTATTAAAGCAGTTCGTCCAGGACTGATTATTGGGCGAGGAGGGGAAGAGGTAGAAAAGATTAAAAAAGAACTCGACAAGGTATTAAAAAAAATGACGACGGAAAAAAGAAGGATCAAGATTGAAGTCGAAGAAATAAAAGAACCTTGGGCCTCGGCAGCTTTAGTTGCCCAAAATATTGCTCAGCAACTCGAAAAAAGAATTGCTTATCGTCGAGCAATAACTCAATCCCTAGAGAAGGCAATGGAGAATAGAGAGGTAAAAGGTATTTGGATTAGAATTTCTGGTCGATTGAACGGAGCGGAAATTGCTCGCCAGGAGACACTTAAGAAGGGGAGAGTTCCTCGTCAAACTTTACGAGCAGAAATGGATTACGCTCTTGTAGAAGCTCAGTGTTCTTATGGAGTTATAGGAGTCAAGGTTTTGATTTACAAAGGAGAAAGATTTAATTGATTTTGATTTATGTTATTAGGTCCGAGAAAAGTAAAATATCGAAAATGGCAGAAGGGAAGGTCGAAAGGAGTAGAAAGTAGAGGCACAGACCTGGCTTTCGGAAGTTTTGGTTTGAAATCATTGGGAACGAAATGGATTACCGCCCGTCAACTTGAAGCGGCCCGTCGAGCAATCATTCGTTATTTGAGAAAAGGTGGCAAGTTGTGGATTAGGATTTTTCCTTACAAACCAATAACTTTTAAGGGAATTGAAGTACCAATGGGAGGAGGGAAAGGAGACGTCGACCATTATGTTTTCCCGATAAGACCCGGCCGTATTATTTTTGAATTAGATGGAATCAGCGAGGAAATGGCAAAAGAAGCTTTTCGCAAAGCCAATGATAAGCTCCCGATAAAAACAAGATTTATTAAGAGAAGTTAATCCATGAAGAAGTTGAATTTAGAAAAAAGAACAGCGCTGGAATTGAATAAATTATTGAAAGAAAAAAGAAAAGAATGGCAGGATCTCCGTTTTAAATTGACAACTGGGCGGGTAAAGGATATTAAGCAAGTAGCAAAGGTCAAAAAAGACATTGCCCGCATTTTAACTATTTTAAACCAAAAAAAACATGCCTAAGCATCGTTTAGAAGGAATTATTGTTTCCGACAAAATGACGAAAACAGCAGTGGTAAAGGTGGAGGAGCTTAAACGTCACCCTGTTTATCGAAAAGTTTATCGTCTTTGCAAAAAATATAAAGCCGATAATCCTGGCGATAAATATCGAGAAGGCGATCAGGTGGTCATAGAGGAATGTCGTCCTTTAAGCAAAGGGAAAACTTGGCGCATCATTAAGAAGATTGAAAAAAAATGATTCAAGCAGA